>DATNHO010000178.1:0-14979 GCA_035604895.1 Terriglobales bacterium
GCTACAAACATCTCGGCATTCATCCAGACATGTCCGCCATTGCATTTCAAGTTCACTAACCCCGGAGTGTTCATGTCGCGCGAAACAGTTTGATTCGGGAAGGGAAATGGCAGATTGTACGTGGCTGCACCGTCCATGTGGATGGTGTGAAGCGTGGCATCGGAACTCTTCATCTGCAGCGCAGCACGCTCGGGAACCAATAGAATGTGGGGTTCGTAGCGGCACAAGTGCTGATCCAGGGTACGCCGCTCGGGGGGCAAGTCAAATGCCTTCCCGCTGGAAATGCTCTTAATGAAGACAACTGTGTTAGCGACGCCGCCCTGAGGACCGATGATCAGCCGTTCCAAATCACGGGTCTTGTGGGAGTCGGGGTCGCAGATTTGTGGATCTTTGGTGATAGGAAAGCTGCTAAGGTGGGGTTCCGGTCCTGACCACTTGACCGTACCTTTGATTGTTCCTCCGTTCGCGACCGACACCACCCGGTAATCGCTGTCTTGGGCTGTGCCGCTTGCCACAGTCAATAACAACCCAGCTGAAATCGCGAATACGGCTCTTCTAAACATCCCCCACCAGCTATGAAGTAAATTTATGGAGATTGTTCAGGGAGGAGCAAGTAACGAAGGTAACCCGTCGTTGGCCAGTCTGGCATGAGTCCCACGCAGGAACGGATTGACGGGGGCGTCGCCACGCACGCTTTAGTCTGCGTGGCTGGCGGCCGGCGAAACCTGTCCTGGCAACTGCCCCTTTTTGCGGCTTGAGCGCAGCCGTAGCCGGTCCATGTACAGGTACACGACGGGAGTCGTAAACAGGGTTAGTGCCTGACTGACAATCAAGCCACCCACGATCGTGAGGCCAAGCGGCCGCCGTAGTTCGTAACCGGTTCCGGTGCCCAGTGCGAGTGGCAGACCGCCAAGTAACGCCGCCATGGTCGTCATCATGATTGGACGGAAGCGCAGCACGCAGGCTTCGTGAATTGCGTCGAGTGGCGATTTGCCTTCTCGTCGCTCCGCATCCAGAGCAAAATCGATCATCATGATCGCATTCTTCTTGACCAGGCCAATCAGCAGGATGATGCCGATCAGTCCGATCACATTCAGCTCGTTGTGAGTGATTTTCAACGCCAGCAGAGCGCCCACACCGGCAGAAGGAATCGTAGACAGAATGGTAACGGGGTGAATGTAGCTCTCGTAGAGAATCCCTAAAACGATATAAACCGCCAGCAGTGCGGTAATGATCAGGACTGGCTGGTTGGCCAGCGAATCCTGGAAAGCGGCCGCGGTGCCCTGGAAGCTGGCGTGAATAGTCGCGGGAAAACTAATCGAGCGCTCGGCTTTCTCGATGGCTGTGGTTGCCTGACCGAGCGAAACACCCGGCGCAAGATTGAAAGAAATCGTCACCGCTGGCCACTGCCCCTGATGGTTGACGCCCAGCGATGTGTTAGCAGGTCCGAAGTGCGCGAACGCAGAGAGTGGAACCATATTGCCGTTCGACGAGTGAACGTAAACGCTCTGGAGCGTGTCGGGGCTCTGCTGAAACTGCGGGGCGACTTCCATGACCACGTGATACTGATTCAGAGGCTCATAGATGGTCGAAACAAACCTCTGTCCAAAAGCGTCATACAGCACGCTGTCGATGTCCGCCGCAGCCACGCCCAGCCGCGACGCCGTGTCACGGTCGATGACTACATTGGCCTCCAGGCCTTTATCCTGCTGGTCCGTGTTCACTTGCTGGAGTTGCGGGAGGGCACGCATCTTCTGCAACAACTGAGGCGCCCAGGTGTTGAGTTGATCCAGGTCCTCACCCTGCAGCGTGTACTGATACTGCGCCTGGCTCAAACGGCCGCCGATCTGCAAATCCTGCTGTGTCTGCATGTAGAGCGTGGCGCCCGGAACCTCGGAAAATTTCTGGCTCAGCTCAGCAATGACCTGATCGGCGTTCAGCTTCCGAGCTCCCCTCGGCTTTAGCGTGATGAACATGCGTCCCTGGTTCATCGCCGTGGTGCCGCCGCAAAAACCGATCATGGTGGAGACGTTCGGATCTCGCATGCCGATATCGACGTAACGGCGCATCTTGCGGCTCATGGCGTCGAAAGAAATATCCTGCGCCGCTTGCACCGCACCCTGAATCCGGCCCGTGTCTTGCTGCGGGAAGAATCCTTTGGGCACCTGTTGAAAGAGATAAATGCTAAGGCAAGCGGTGGCGATGGTGATCAGCAGGACGGTAAACTGGTGACGCAGCACCCAGCCCAGCGTGACCCGGTAGAAGCCCAGGACGCCGTCGAATACTTTTTCACTGAGGCGATAAGCGCGTCCATGTTTTTCCTCGCCCAGCGGTTTTAGCAGCTGCGCGCACATGGTCGGCGTAGTGGTAAGCGAGACTGCCAGCGACACCGCAATCGCGATACTCAGAGTGACCGCGAATTCCCGGAACAGCCGGCCGACAATTCCACCCATCATCAGAATCGGGATGAATACCGCGACCAGCGATGTGCTCATTGAAAGCACAGTGAATCCAATCTCACGTGCTCCGTGAAACGCGGCCTGGACCGGCGGCATCCCCTTTTCGAGATAGCGAGTAATGTTCTCGAGCACGACGATGGCGTCGTCCACTACGAAGCCCGTCGAAATTGCCAGCGCCATCAACGACAAATTGTCGAGGGTATATCCCAGAAGGTACATGACGCCGAATGTGCCGATCAGCGACAGCGGCACCGCGATGCTTGGAATCAGCGTGGCGCGGACGGTTCTTAGGAAAACGAATACCACCAGAATGACCAGCGCGACGGAAATTAGAAGGGTGATTTCAATGTCGTGCAATGAGGCCCGAACCGTGGTGGTGCGATCCGAAACCACCTCCAGCGCAATAGCAGGAGAGATAGAAGCCCTTAATTGCGGCAATAAGTCGAGAACGTTGTCGACGGTTTGAATAATATTCGCGCCGGGTTGCCGGAAAATAATGAGAATCACGGCCCGTTTGCCATTCGAGAGGCCGTAAATGTGAGCATCCTCAACCGAATCGTTTACCTCCCCCACATCTCCCAGACGCACCGCGGCTCCGTTGTTCTGGTTGTAAGCCACGATCAGCGGGCGGTAGTCGTCCGCGTGCAGAATCTGATCGTTGTTATGAATGGTCCAGGCGTTGGCCCCGTTGGCTACCTCACCTTTGGGGCGATTTGCATTTGCCGCCCCTAAGGCGGTGCGGACTGCATCGATCCCCACTCCGGTGTTGTTGAGCAGATTTGGATCCAGCTCGACTCGCACCGCAGGATTGGCGCCTCCGCCCACGTAAACCTGGCCAACGCCGCCCACTTGCGCCAGCTTTTGCGACAGGATGGAGTTAGCCTGATCGTAAATATTTGGCAGGGTAACGCTGTCGGAGGTCATCGACATGATCAAAATCGGCGCCTCCGCCGGGTTCACTTTGCGATACCAGGGATTGCCCGGAAGATAAGACGGCAACTGGCTGCGCGCCGCGTTAATGGCTGCCTGCACGTCCCGCGCTGCCGCGTCGATGTTGCGAGTAAGGTCGAACTGCAGCACGATGCCAGTCGCACCAAGCTGGCTTACCGACGTCATCTGGTTGATACCGGCGATCCGGCCGAATTGCCGCTCCAGCGGAGTGGCGACCGCGGAAGCCATGGTTTCCGGACTCGCGCCGGGCAGACTCGCCGACACCTGGATTACGGGAAACTCAACTTGGGGAAGTGGTCCAACGGGAAGCCGGGTGAAGGCAAGCGCGCCCGACATTAAAAGCGCCAACGTCAGCAGGGACGTTCCAATCGGGCGCTTAATGAAGGGAGCGGAGATGTTCATGACCTAATCTCCAGTCGCCGGCTCTTCCACCGGATGGACCATGCTAAACCTTTCAAACCGTTTGGCCAGCCGGTCGAACCACAGGTAAACGACAGGAGTGGTGTACAGCGTGAGCGCCTGGCTTACCAATAAACCGCCGACAATCGTAATTCCCAGCGGATGACGAAGTTCCGAGCCGGTCCCGCCGCCGAGGGCCAACGGCAAACCGCCGAGCAATGCGGCCATCGTGGTCATCATAATCGGACGGAAACGCAGCAGGCAGGCCTGGAAGATGGCTTCCTCAGGTGGTTTGTGCTCCACGCGCTCAGCCTCAAGCGCGAAGTCGATCATCATAATGGCGTTCTTCTTCACGATTCCGATCAGCAGGATGATTCCAATCAGCCCCACAACTCCGAGATCATTTCCAGTCAGCAGCAATGCCAGGATCGCGCCCACGCCGGCCGAGGGCAGCGTGGAAAGAATTGTGATGGGATGAATATAGCTTTCATAGAGAACTCCCAGCACGATATACACAGTCACGATCGCGGCCACGATCAACCATGGCTCGGTGGAAAGAGAATTTTGAAAGGCCGCTGCCGTGCCTTGGAATGCCGTATGCACGCTCGGCGGTATTCCGACTTCTTGTTCCGCCTGCGCAATGGCCTTGGTCGCGTCGCCCAGGGACATTCCCGGGGCAAGATTGAACGAGAGCGTTACTACCGGAAACTGACCCTGGTGATTGACTGCCAGGGAAGTGTTGGAAGTATGGATCTGGGTGAAGGCCGACAGCGGCACCTCCGTTCCTGTGGCGGATTTTACGTACAGATCCTTGAACGATCCTGGGTTCTGCTGAAACTGCGGGTTCACTTCCAGAACCACGTGGTACTGATTCAACTGGGTGAAGATTGTGGAAACTTGCCGCTGCCCGAATGCGTCGTACAGCGTATTGTCGATCTGCTGTGGCAGAATACCCAACCGGGAAGCGGTGTCGCGATCAATTACCACGTCCGCCTGCAGGCCTCCGGCTTGCTGATCGCTGGCTACATCGCGCAGTTGGGGCAGAGTACGCAGCTTATCCACCAACCGGGAAGACAACGCCGTCAGCTCGTGCGCGTCCGCATCTTCCAGCGTGTATTGAAATTGAGTGCGGCTCACCCGGTCTTCTACCGTCAGGTCTTGCACCGGCTGCATGAAGAGCGTGATGCCTTCGACCTGCGCCACTTGCGGCTGCAGCCTGCGAATAATGTCCGATGCCGACGCTTTGCGCTGATCGCGAGGATTGAGATTGATCTGGATGCGGCCGCTGTTGGGCGTGAGGTTGGTGCCGTCGACGCCGATGAACGACGACAAGCTTTCAACATCCGGATCTTTAAGAATTACGCGGGCCAACGCCTGCTGGCGCTGTGCCAGCGCCGAGAATGAAATATTCTGCGGCGCATCGGCAATCGCTAGAATCACGCCCGTATCCTGGACGGGGAAGAATCCTTTGGGCACGACCACGTAAAGGAACAACGTGAGCACCAGCGTCCCGACCGTGACCAGCAGCGTGATCGTCTGATGACGAAGCACTACTTTGAGCGTGCTGCCGTAGAACGCGATCACCCGGTTGTAAAAATCTTCTGAAAGGTTATAGAAGCGGCTCCGTTTTGTAGGATCTCTATGCTTGAGCAACTTGGCGCACATCATCGGCGTCAGGCTCAACGAGACTGCGGCAGACACCAGAATGGTCACGGCTAAAGTAACCGCAAATTCGCGGAAGAGGCGGCCAACGATATCGCCCATGAACAACAGCGGAATCAGCACGGCGATCAATGAAACGGTAAGGGAGACAATCGTGAAACCAATCTGGCCGGCGCCTTTCAGCGCAGCATCCAGCGGAGAATCGCCCTCCTCCAAATAGCGGTCGATGTTCTCGATCATCACAATGGCGTCGTCCACCACAAAGCCGGTGGAAATGGTCAACGCCATGAGCGTGAGATTGTTAAGGCTGTAGCCCAGCAGGTACATCACGCCAAATGTTCCCACGATGGAAAGTGGCACGGCCACGCTGGGAATCACAGTCGCCGAAAGATTACGGAGGAAAAGGAATATCACCATCACCACCAGGCCAATGGTGAGCATCAGCTCAAACTGAACGTCTTTGACCGAGGCCCTGATGGTAATGGTGCGATCAGTCAAGATCGCAACGTTGACCGCAGCCGGTAAGCCTGCCTGCAGTTGCGGCAGCAGCTTCTTGATCCGGTCGACGACGCCAATAATGTTGGCGCCGGGCTGCCGTTGAATATTCACGATGACCGCAGGATCCAGGTTCATCCACGCGGCCTGCATCACGTTTTCGATTCCGTCGGTCACCGTCGCCACATCGGAGAGCCGCACCGGAGAGCCGTTTCGATAGGCCACGACGATCGGGCGATACTGGTCGCCCGACATGAGTTGGTCGTTGGCACCGATGGTAAAGGACTGGCGCGGGCCGTTCAGCGTCCCCTTGGCTTGATCGACGTTGGCATTGGCCAGCGCGGTTCGCACATCTTCCAGGCTCAATCCGTACGACGCCAACGCAGTGGGATTCGCTTGAATTCGTACCGCGGGCTTCTGGCCGCCGCTGATCGAAACCAACCCCACGCCCGTGACTTGCGAAATCTTCTGCGCCATTGCCGTATCCGCAAGATCTTCGATCTGCGAAAGCGGCAGCGTCTTCGAAGTCAGCGCCAGGGTAAGAATCGGCGAGTCCGCGGGATTTACTTTGCTATAAATGGGCGGATTCGGCAGATCCGTCGGCAAGTAAGTTTGTGCGGCATTGATCGCAGCCTGCACCTGCTGCTCCTCGATGTCGATATTCTGATCGAGGGCAAACTGCAGCGTGATGACCGAACTGCCAAACGAACTGGTCGACGTCATCTGGCTGAGACCGGGGACCTGACCAAACTGCCGTTCCAGCGGCGCGGTTACCGACGATGCCATCACATCGGGATCGGCGCCGGGATAAAAGGTCATCACCTGAATGGTGGGATAGTCAACCTCGGGCAGAGCTGACACCGGAAGTTGCCGGTAGGCCACGATACCTACCAGCATGATCGCCACCATCAGCAGGGCTGTGGCCACCGGCCGGAGAATGAACAGGCGCGACGGATTCATTGCGTTCCTGAGCGCTGCGGATTCGAAGAAGATTTTCCCGCCGGACTTCCCGAGCCGTTGTTGCTCCCGGCAGCTTGTTGCGGCTTGTTTCCAGACGGCGCGGCCGCGCGAGTTTCGATTTTGCTGCCCTGTTGCAGCTTGTCCTGGCCATCGGTCACTACCACTTCGCTCGGCGAGATTCCACTAGCGACTACGGCAACATTGTCTTGCGTAAAGGCAATGGTCACCGGGCGCACGTCCACCGTGCTGTCCGACTTCGCCACAAACACATAAGTGCCCTGGGGACCGCGTTGAATCGCCGCCGCCGGAATCGCGGTGCTGTCCTTCCGAACTTCCAACTGCAACCGTATGTTTACGAACTGGTTTGGCCACAAGGCGTTGTTCTTGTTGTCAAAGACGGCTTTAAGCCGGGCGGTGCCGGTCGTCACGTCGATCTGGTTGTCGATGGTCAACAATTTGCCCGCAGCCAATTTGGTTTGATCGTCCCGGCTGAACGCGTCCACCTCAAGCGTGCCCTTGGCCATCTGCCGTGACACATCCGGGAGGTTGTCTTCCGGCAGCGTGAAAATAGTCGCGATAGGTTGAAGCTGCGTGATTACGAACATGGCGTTAGTATCGGTTGCGTGCACGATATTGCCGGGATCGACCAGCCGCAGGCCGATGCGTCCAGTCACCGGTGCCGTAATGTGGCAATAGACGAGATTCAGCTTCGCGCTGTCGATCGCAGCCTGATCGTTGCGCACGGTTCCATCGAGCTGGTCAACCGTCGCCATCTGCGTGTCGACCTGCTGTTGCGACATGGCGCCGGAACTCGCCAGCAATCCTTTGAAACGATCGTAGTTCAGCTTGGCGTCGCGCATTAATGCCTGATCTCGAAACAATGCTGCCTGGGCCTGTTCGAGCGCGACCTGGTACGGACGGGGATCGATAATAGCGAGAAGTTCGCCGCTCTTAACATCCTGACCTTCCTTGAAGTTCACCTGCATCAACTCACCGTCGACACGGCTCTTTACGCTAACGGTGTAGTACGCAGTCACCGATCCCAGGCCGCTCAGGTAATAGGGTATGTCGCGGCGCTCGGCCGTCGCCACCGATACTGGAACCACCGGCGCCACGTTCGCCCGCGCAGAGGACGGCTTGGGGTCGCCTCCGCAACCCACCCCGCACAGGCTTAGCAAAACAATGAGTGCCGTCGCCAGCAGGGGGAATCGCCGGACTAGTTCGGGCGGAAGTCGCAGCGAAGCAGCCCTCACTTCCCGTGTCGCCTCCGGCCTACAGGGGGCCGTTGTCATTGGCAAGCCTCTTTGTGCCGAAAAGCATGATAAGTTCTGCATAATTGTAATCTGTGCCGAGCCCAAGGGTTGGACGTTCCCACCCCAACTCCGGTTGCTGAATATTGCGCCCCGGCAGGACAAGACCGTTACCGTTGATTATCGTGCAAAATCCATCTTATCCTCAAACAAAAGAAGCACTTGTGATCTTTACAAAGATTTACCTTCGTTGACTGATTCTTACGCGGAGCGGCCTGCTGGTCGCCGAGTCGCGACACCGTCCATCGAATTTACGCGGGCTGGCGCAAGTACGGCTTCTCGCGTATATTGTGGCGACTTCACCCTTAGCCCTTTACATGCCTGAAACGAAATCCAAAGTGGCGGTCACGATTCGCGACTTAGACACCTTCGAAGATCTCAAGCAGGTTGAAGAGGTCGAAAGGGAAGTCTGGGGACTCTCTGACCTCGACACCACGCCGCTGACTCTCGCCGTCGCGACCAAGGAGGCGGGGAGCATCTGGGTGGGCGCTTTCGACGCCGACAAACTGGTCGGTTTTGCTTTCGGTTTTCTCGGCACGGAGCACGGTCAGTTGACGGTGCATTCCCACATGCTGGCAGTACGCAAGCCTTATCGTAATTCGCGCTTGGGCTACAAGCTGAAACTGGCACAGCGCGAGCGGGCGCTGGCGCTGCGCATTGACGATAGTCGAACCAACGATTTACGCAGCGATCTGCGAATTGACGATCTACGAATCAACGAAATGACTTGGACGTTCGACCCCTTGCAAAGTGCAAACGCGCATTTGAATTTTGCCAAGCTCGGGGTCGTTTCGGAAAGTTACAAAGTCGATTTTTATGGGCCGGGAACTTCCAGCGTCCTGCATCGCAATGGGACGGATCGCCTCTGGGTCACTTGGCCGTTGGCCAGCCGCCGCGTGCAAGAGCGGATGCAGGGAAAAGACCACCGCGCAGAAACGCTGGACGCGCTTTCCACCCTGACTCCTCTAATCCAGTTCAACGGCGATGGCAAGCCGGTTTGTACAAACCTCGGTGTTGCTTTGGGTCGGCAAAGAATTGCGATCGAGATTCCGAGCGACGTCGGATACGTCGAACGAAAGGACCCCGCGCTGGCCCAAGAATGGCGCCTGCAAACCCGGTGGGCTTTCACTGAAGCCCTGAAGGCCGACTTCCTCGTCGCGGAATTTTGTCGCACAATTCGCGGCCAACAGGGTCCGGGTGCGTATCTGCTGGAAAAAACCAAGGTCGAAGACTACGTGCCGGAGATGAAGCGGAAACCAGGCTACCGGCGCTAAACCTAGCATCAGCGCGAAAAAGGCAGCATGCCCGCTTCAGGCCCCAACCCGATCATCCTCTACGACGGTGTCTGCGGCCTTTGCAACCGCTTCGTCCACTTCGTTATCAAGCACGATTCACGCGATCGTTTCCGCTTTGCCTCCTTGCAGAGCGATTTTGCAGCCCCAGTGCTGCGGCGGCATGGCGCTTCTCCAGAAGAGCTCGACACTATGTACCTGGTGTTAGAGTACGCTGCGCCCGGAGAGCGGCTCGTGTCGCGGTCCGACGCTGCAGTTGTCGTTTTACAAGAAATCGGTGGAACCTGGCGTCTCTCGGGCGGGGCGCTGGGAATGTTGCCGGCATGGCTGAGAAACTGGTGCTACAACCGGGTCGCTCGAAACCGTTACCGGATATTCGGTAAGTACGATTCCTGTCCAATTCCCTCCGCCCAAGATCGCCGCAAGTTTCTTGACCTTCAATAACCCGGCGGGGTGTACCTACGATTAACGTGGCCCGTGTAGCAGACAAGCACTCCCCATGCGCTGTAGAATGCGATGCGCATCAACTTTGCGGAGAGTACACGCTCGCGAGGGATAACCATGGCAGAGAAGGCATCCGTCCCCACTTCTGATACCAACATCGATTCCGTTCTACAGGAACAGCGCAGGTTTGAATGTCCGGAGCACTTCCGCAAGCACGCGCACATCAAGAGCCTCGAAGATTACGAGCGAATCTATCGCGAATCGGTAGAACATCCCGAAAAGTTCTGGGCAGGTATCGCGGAAGAGTTGCACTGGTTCAAGAAGTGGGACAAAGTTCTCGAATGGAACATTCCTTGGGCCAAGTGGTTCGTTGGCGGCCGGATCAATCTTTCCTATAACTGCCTCGATCGCCATGTGCAAACCTGGCGCAAGAATAAAGCCGCGCTGATCTGGGAAAGCGAACCCGGAGAAGTCCGCACTCTGACCTATCAGCAACTTCATCGTGAAGTGCAAAAGTTCGCCAATGTCCTGAAGTCGCTCGGAGTTAAAAAGGGCGACCGCGTCGCCATCTACATGGGCATGACTCCAGAACTTCCAGTTGCGATGCTGGCGTGCGCCCGCATCGGAGCACCGCATACGGTTGTCTTCGGCGGGTTTGCTGCGAACGCTTTAGTCGACCGCATTCACGATTCGCAAGCCGTGGCCGTCATCACGCAAGACGGTTCCTATCGCCGAGGCTCCGAAGTCAAACTCTTTCCTGCGGTCGAAGAAGCGCTGAAGTCCTGCCCTTCGGTAAAGCACGTCGTCGTCTACAAGCGCACTGGCTCGCCAATCCATCTGCAGTCCGGACGCGATCACTGGTGGCACGAGTTGATGGCTTCGGTCACCGACGAATGTCCAGCCGAGCCGCTCGACGCCGAGCACCCGCTCTACATCCTTTACACGTCAGGCACGACCGGAAAACCCAAAGGCGTCGTCCACACCACAGGTGGCTATTCCGTCGGAACATACATCACGACAAAATGGGTCTTCGATCTCAAAGAAGAAGACACGTACTGGTGCACTGCCGACATCGGATGGGTCACGGGCCACAGCTACATTGTGTACGGGCCGCTGCAAAACGGCGCCACCACTGTCATGTATGAAGGCGCACCCAACTGCCCCGAGCCAGATCGTTTCTGGAGCATCATCGACCGGCATCAGGTAAGCATTCTCTATACTGCGCCGACCGCCATTCGCACTTTCGTGAAGTGGGGAGAACAATGGCCCAGAAAGCACCGGCTCGACAGTCTGCGATTGCTCGGCACGGTCGGAGAGCCGATCAATCCCGAGGCCTGGATGTGGTATCGCGAAGTCATCGGCCACGAGAAATGCCCCATCGTTGACACTTGGTGGCAAACCGAAACCGGTCACATCATGATCACGCCCATCCCTGGCGCAGTGGGAGCCAAGCCCGGTTCAGCCACGCGCCCGTTTCCCGGAATCGTGCCCGAAGTTGTCGACATGCATGGCAAGCCGGTGCCCGACGGCTCTGGCGGATTTCTGATCATCCGGCAGCCCTGGCCGGGTATGCTGCGCACTATCTACGGCGATCCTGACCGTTACGTAAAGCAGTACTGGTCGCAAATTCCGGGCACGTACTTCACCGGGGACGGCGCCCGCAAAGATAAAGACGGTTATTTCTGGATCATGGGCCGCGTCGATGACGTCATCAATGTCTCCGGACATCGTCTAAGCACCATGGAAGTAGAGTCCGCGCTGGTGGCGCACGAAGCCGTAGCGGAAGCTGCCGTGGTTGGTCGTCCGGACGACCTGAAAGGCCAAGCTATCTCGGCGTTCGTCACACTTCAACAAGGACGCACGCCCAGTCCAGAGTTGAAAGAAGAACTACGACGCTGGGTAGCAAAAGAAATCGGCGCCATGGCCAAGCCCGACGATATCCGCTTCACCGACATGCTGCCCAAGACGCGCAGCGGAAAAATCATGCGCCGTCTGTTGCGCGAACTCGCAACCAGCGGTGAGGTCAAAGGCGACATGACCACGCTCGAAGATTTCAACGTGATTTCAAAGTTGACGGAAAGCGAAGAAGCGTAATTTGGCCGAGCGACGCCGAAAGATGGTTCATGCTTCGAACGCGCCAGAGCTTACGCCGAAGCCGCCGGGTACCGCGTGCTGCTGTCCCATCCGAGGCTTCGAACTTTGACCCTGTTCAAAGCCGCAAAGACTCGCCATGCTCACGGATATCTCCTCTTCCGCCAGCGCCTGTCCGATCAATTCCTTCGAGCCTCCATCGGCGCGCTCCAGCAGCGTGCGTGCCAGCACGCGCATCATTTCGTCCGACGAAGCCAATGCCCTGATCAGTTCCCGCCCGGCGTCTTCTTGCCCGAATTGTGCCCAGACCATCCCGCATAGAACCAGATAGTTCGCATCCATGACCGTTTCCTCACCCCGACCTTTCTTCCAGTCTCATCCATAAAGGCGACAAACTTGCCACAAAACTGTCAACTTATTGTGAAAATAAAGCGACAAACGAATCACAAGACTTTGCAATAAAACGATTTTCTGGAAAGGTAGCTGGGACAGGCCCATGGGACGAAAACCGATATTCCGTTGTAACTAACCGCCCATCACCTTCGTAACTCGCTGAAAGCGAAAGCGGCGAACTACTCTCTTCGCTGAGGGTTAGCACCAATATGATGAACAATTTCTCGAACTCGCTCTTAGTCCTGGCAATCGGAGGCCTGCTGCTTACCGGCTCTGCCATTGCCCAAACCACAACCACTTCAGGCGCCGGACCGGGCGTTGTCGATCCTGGGCATCCCCGGGTGAATCAGGTAAACGGCCGTGAAACCAGGCAGCAGAACCGCATCGCCAACGGCGTAAAGAGCGGCTCGCTGAGCCCGAAAGAAACCGCCAATCTGGAGCACCGCGAAGCCAGCGTTCAAAAGCGCGAGCAAAAAGACATGGCCGCGCACAACGGGCACCTCACCAAGGCCGAACAGAACGGAATTAATCGGCAGCAGAATCGGATCAGCAAAAGCATCTATAAGGACAAACACAACTAGCTTGCTGAACATTCCGGGGCTGGCCGCGCTGCACAGCACAAGAATGCAGGCGGCTCAGCCCAAGCCGAGAGAATCGCAAGTTAGACACTGTGCTGTCTCAGGACCCGACCCGTCCTTACACGCAGGAAATTTCTGCCGAGGCCCGCACTCGTGGGACTTGCAGAACCAGCAACCCGCCCGCAACCGCGAGCACCATCATCAAAGTCAATCCGTACGCGTATGACCCTGTTCGACTATTCAGATAACCGAATGCAAAAGGACCCGCAAATCCGGCAATGCTCCCGACGGCATTGATCAACCCTACGCCCGCCGCCGCAGCCGATTCGCTCAAGATTTCCGTTGGCATCGCCCAGAACACAGGCAGGAACGCTTCCGTGCTGCACAGCACAGTAAAGAGCACAACCAGCGTCTGCGTCGAGTGGGGCAGCACGATCAATCCAAACAATGCTAACCCTGCGATGAACAGTGGAACCGCCGAGTGCCAGCGTCGTTCGCCCGTCTTGTCCGAATGCCATCCGTTGATCAGCATCGCGATCAACGTCGCCACATAAGGTATTGTGCCCACCAGGCCTACCCGAACATCCGAGAATCCGGATTGCCGCTTCAGCATCGTGGGCAGCCAGAAAACAAGAGTGTAGAACACAAAATATTGGAAAAACGCCACTGACGCCAGCAGTAGAATTGGTCCGGAATGCAGCGCCTGCCAAGCTGTGATCTTCTTTGCATTGACTGGTTTTTCTTCCTCCAGTGTGCGTTCAGTCCACCGCCGCTGCTCGGGAGCGAGCCACGCAGCGTCCCGCGGCCAATCCGTCAGATAGAAAAACGCAACCGCTCCCAACAGAATTGCCGGCAGACCCTCCAAAACGAACAACCATCGCCAGCCATCCACACCCAGCCATGGATGCCCAAGAATCCAACCTGCCAGCGGCGAGCCCACGATGAATGACAGCGGAATCGCCGCCATGAAGTTGCTGCCCGCCTTGGCCCGGTCCTCGCGAATAAACCAATGACTCAGGTACACCACCACGCCGGGAAAAAACCCAGCCTCCGCCGCGCCCAGCAGCAGACGCGCACCATAGAGCTCGCCCGCCGTGTGTACCAGCCCAGTCAGCACGGTCAGCGATCCCCACGCGATCATGATGACGGTAATGCAACGCCGCGCGCTCCAGTGTTCAATCATCAGCGCCCCGGGAATCTGCAGCGCCACGTAGCTGACGAAGAAAATCCCCGCCCCCAAACCAAACACGCGGTCGCTGAACCCCAGCGTTCGAGACATGCCAATCGCGGCATAAGCCACGCTGGTGCGGTCAAGATAATTCGTGACGTAGAGGATAAAAAGAAACGGAAGCAGCCGGATGGCGATCAGGTGTCGAGTGTGATCCGCAAGCTTAAGTTCAGAAGCCGCGAGAGCGCTCGTCGTACGTGGAGCCACTGCCATGCAATTGCCTCCACCCTCAGCAGAAACGGCGGCCAGTATACCGCAACTCACCAAATCGCTTTTCGGCGGAGAACCACTGTCAGGCTTGCACCGAGATCCTCGCGAGTCGGCCGGCTCGCGACAGCCGCAAAGCGGCGTAAGAATGCAGCCCACGGCGCAAGCCGTGGGTCAAACTCAGACGGATGGTAAATTTTGAACGAGGCTCAAGAAGCCTTATTCCCCCGCACCCATCATCACAATCGGCATCGTCGGCGCCGTCGACCCACTCTCCGGCTCGATCGTGATCGCAAAAGCCTTAGCTCCCACGCCCGCAGGCAACGGCGGATTGATCACCGTCGCGCTGCCATGCGCATCGGGCTTGAACACTCCCGCCGGAATCGCCGCCCCGTTCGTTGGGATCAACCACAGCTCGTAAGCCTTCTGCGCCGGCAACGCCTGAAAATTGCTAGCCAGGAAAATCAGGCTCGAGCGATCGCGAACATAAATCGCCTTGCCTTCCGGCTG
>DATNHO010000179.1:0-12444 GCA_035604895.1 Terriglobales bacterium
GAAGCGTACTCGTCCTTTAACCATTCGTAGGCACGGTTCGTTTTTTCCTTCACACCTTTTGTGAACCAGTACGAGGCAAGCACGGGAACAAATGTGAGGGTGAAGATCAGCGAGCCCAGTAGGGCCCATGACATGGTTTCCGCCATCGGATGGAAAAGCTTGCCGGACGGGCCACTGAGCGCGTAGATGGGAATGTAGCCGGCGAGGATGACGGCGATGGAATAAAAAATGGGCCGGTCCACATCATGCGCCGCCGCGATAATCACTTCGTGAAGTTTGTACTCCTGCCCGTGGCGTATAGCCAGTTCGCGGTGGATGTTTTCCATCATCACGACGGTGCCGTCGATGATGATTCCAAAATCGATGGCCCCAATGGAAAGCAGGTTCGCCGGGATGCCGCGCGCATGCAGGAAAATGAAAGAAAAAAGCAGGCTCAGCGGAATGGTGAGCGCAACGATGATCGCAGCGCGCACGCTGACCAGAAAGAAAATCAGAACGATCAGGACCAGGGCCATGCCGAGCAGCAGATTGTGCTCCACGGTGTCGATGGTCACCTGCACCAGGTCGCTGCGGTCATAGTAGGGGCGGACTTTCACGTCGTGTGGCAGGAGGTCGCGGTTAATTTCCTTGGTCTTCTCTTCTACTCGCTTGAGGACGTTCTGCGTCTGCTCGCCGGTGAGCATGAGGATGACGCCTTCGACCCGGTCGTCATCGTTCTGAAAGCCAAATTCTCCAAGCCGGGGAGCGTGGCCGATGGTGACTTCGCCGACGTCGCGGATGCGTACCGGGACGCCATTGTTGTTGCCCACGACGATGTCGCCGATGTCTTCGGTCTTGGCCACGAGTCCAAGTCCGCGGACGTAGAAGAATTGCGAACCTTGCGAGTAAAAGCCGCCGCCGGCGTTGGCATTGTTGGCGGCCAGAGCATTGAGCACTTGCGGCACAGGAATGTGGTAGCTGTAAATCTTGGCGGGATCAAGCAGCACCTGGTATTGCATCACCGTGCCGCCGAATCCTGAATCGTCGGCCACCCCCGGCACTGACTTGTAGGCGCGCTCGATCACCCAGTCTTCGTAAGTCTTCAGCTCTTGCGGAGTGCGGTCCGGGCTCTCGATCACGTAGCGATAAACAAGGTTTGACGGGCTCGACAGCGGCGCCAGGCTGCCGGTCACGCCCGGTGGCAGGTTGGCAGTCGAGAGCCGTTCAAACACCACTTGCCGGGCGAAATAATTGTCCGTGCTGTCCTCGAACGTCATAATGACGTCGGACAAGCCATAGAGCGAGATCGAGCGCATGAACACCATTTGCGGCACGCCGTTCATTTGCAACTCGATTGGCAGCGTAACCAGGCGCTCGATTTCCTCTGCCGCGTGGCCCGGCCATTGCGTAATGACTTCGACCAGCGGCGGTGAAAGGTCGGGGTAAGCATCCACCGGCATGCGCTGAAATGAGATGGTGCCCAAAACCACCACGAGCATCGCCAACATGAGGACCAGGAAGCGCTGACGCAGAGCGAATTGAACGATGCGATGGATCATCTACGATTCTGTCTTTCAGCGCTGCAGCGAATTTTGAAATTGCAAGAAAAGGCTGCCGTCGCCGACCACATGGTCGGTCGCCTCCAACCCGGTGAGGATTTGCGTCTTTCCGTCCAGGCTCTCCCCGAGCGTAACGCCGCGCCTGGCGAACTGCCGTTGTCCAATCTGCAAATAAACGTAGGGCATGTTTTGATCGTCACGCAGCACCGAGGCGTTGGGGACGAACAGCGCGTTCGGAATCACCCCGGCTTGGACCTCCGCCGTTACGTACATTTCTTTCTTCAGACGCTCCCCGGGATTCGGGGCTTCAATGCGCGCCTGCAGCGTGCGTGTGTTCGGATCGAGCGCCGGAGAAATGTATTCGATCTTGCCGTGCACGGCGTCGGGATACGATTCATTGGCAATCGTCACCGGATCACCGACGTGAACGTAGGCCACATCGTTCTGGTAAATGTTGACGAGAATCCATACCGAACTCATGTCCGACAGCGTGAAACACTGCGTGGCGCCGGCTGCGAGCAATTGCCCGGCGGAGCACTGACGGTCCACTACTTCTCCAGCCACCGGCGAGTACAACGGGATTTCCGGTGACGGAGGCTTGGTGACAATCGTTTCCGGGTCGGCGATGCCAAGAACGCGAATCGCGTCGGCACTCGACTCGAAATCAGCTTGCGCCTGTGCGCGGTTCGATTGAGCTTGTTCGAGGTCGGCTTCGGCAATGGCGTGGTGCGCATAGAGGTCCTGGGCGCGGAGATAGAATTTTTCCGCAAGCTGGAAGGCGTCACGCGCCTTGATATAAGAGGAGCGCAGCAAGGAGTAGTCGGGGCTGGCCACATAGAGCAGCGCTTGTCCAGCGCGCACGTGCTCACCCTGAACAACCATGACACGGCTGACCGGCCCGCCCACTTGCGTGATCACAGGCGTAGTCTTGAAGTCGTTGTATTCAACCGCGCCAGTCAACCGCAGAATGCGCGCGAGCGGTCCTTGCTCGACCGTTAGCACCTGGATGTGAGCCATCTGTTCGGTGGGCAGCGAGAACAGCTCGGCCTTGGACTCTCGACTTTCCGCTGTCGAGAACGAAGTCATCTTGCTGGCCTGGTCTCCCGCTCCACTGCAACCGGCAAGCAGCAACGCCGCAGACAGCACCGCGCCGTTCATCCGCCGAGAGCGTCGTCCTCTCGCGACCAATCGGATGTCAGCTTCCGTGCGCATTTTCATGGCAGGTTCCTCGTTCCCACTGCTTGTTTCATTTGCTCGAGCGCCGTCATGTAAGAAGCCAGAGCCTGACGGTAGGCCAACTGAGAGGCCCGGTAAGTGCGTTCAGCGTCCAGAAAATCCAGCAAGCTCGCGGCCCCGCGCTTGTAGGCATACTCGCTGATGTCGCGCGAGTCTTGCGCCTGTTTCAGATATCCAGAAGTGTAAAGTTGGACGATTTCGTCATTGCTCTTGATCGCTTCGTAGGCGTTGCCAACGTCCGAAAGCACCGCATCACTGGCCGCCAGCTGCGATTCCTGCGCCTGAGTAAGAGCGTAGCCGGTGCGCGCGATTTCTCCTTGATTGCGATTGAATATCGGCAGTTCGAAACTGGCGAAGATCGATGCCGTATTCTGTCCCGCGGTGTGGGTGAAATCGAACGTGCCATTCACATCGACTTTGCCGTTGGCCTTAGCCAGCCGAATCTGGCTCTGGGCAGCGGTTACACCGAGCAGGGCAGCTTGAAAATCGGGACGCTGCTTGAGTGCCTTGGCTTGTAAATCTTCGAGGTTCGCTTTCAGTTGCTCATAAGCAAGGTCGCCGATAACGTCGAAGTTGGCCGGAACCGCGTCGTAGCCGAGGAACTGCCGCAAGCCGACCAGTGCTTGCGCTTTCGCCAAGCGGGCGGAGGATACATCCGTTTGAAACTGCAAAAGCTGTAGTTGGATCTTGAGGTAGTCACCTTCGCTGATGGCGCCCGCCTTGAACTGCGCTGCTGAAATGTCGACCGTACTCTGGAAGCTTTTCAAATCCTGCAGCGCGAACGCCAGCGTCGATTCGGCCAGTAGAACGCTGACGAACTGTTGACCCACGTTGAAGGCGAGCGTGCGCTCGGCGTCCGTAACTTGGGCGCGGGTGACTGCGGTCTGGTCGCGAGCGGCCTGCAGGCGGCTCTGCCGTTTATGGCCGCGCTCAAACAGATACGAGATGCCGAGGTCGAACTGCTGGGCCAGATCGAGGTCATCACTAGAAAAATCGCTCGGACTAAAGATGGGGATGAATTGCGCATCGCCTCCGAGGACAGGATTAGGGCGCAGGTTCGCGGTGATCTCCTGCGCCTGATTTTGAAAGATCATCGTGCGCGTGGCTTGCATTGCGTGGTTGTGGGCCAATGCCATATCGATGGCTTGATCCAAGCCAATCAGGGTTGTCGCTTGCCCGGCACTCGCCTGAACCGCGAGCAGCACGAAGACCGGCAAAATGACGAACCCGATAAGTTGTCGCCGGCACGCAGAAATCGCATCCGACCGATGGAGTCTGACGGGCACATTGCCGTGAAGGTGAAACGTCTTGGAGCGTCGTAAGTGCAATGCGATTCTCAAAATCTCGTGGACAACTTGCTGGGCCGCCAGCGTTTCCGCGAAACGCGACTAAACCTGGCTGGCCGTCAGTCTTACAAAGTCACTGTGAGCGTTCTAATAAACTCGAATCACTTTTATGGAATAACGAGACTGCGGCAAGGAAATCTTAGAAAGTGGGAGGAGGGCGTACGTACAACTGGAAGGACACTAGAAAAGATCGGGGCTGTATCTGCAGCGGTGAAACGCGCAACCGTCGACGAAAGGCGGAGAAAAGAGTGACACACAAAACCATGGCTACGGCGGACTGAGCCATCAAGCAAGTGAGGCACAGCGTGGTGTTGGACGATTCCGTCCGCACTTGCGCACCGCCGTGCACATCCAACGACTGGAAACCGCAGAAATGCGCCGCTTGCCCAACCGTAGCGACCATGAGCAGGGCCACGCACAGGTGAGCCAGCCATTTCGCTCCACTCGTTCTGGCGAGGCTATTCATGATTTACCCACGGTTAGATGCAGCATAGCTCCAAACTGTGTAAACCCCGCAAGTTACGAGGGTTACCCGAACGATTCTAGCACTCGAATGCCTTTTCGGCTGGAACGTTCTTTTGGCAGTGAATGCCTGAAGCGCTCGAGAAACAGCGAAGGCTTTTCGGTTCTTTCCCGGGTGGACTCGTTACGCGGCGGCGAGTCTCCGGGGATGACTGCTAGCGACGGAAGTCACGCTTTTCGGTTCGGTCTCGATCACGTCGTGGCTGAGAACTCGAGCCCTGATGCTATCGATGGTGGGAAACTTGGTGTCGACAGTCGTGCAATAAACGAACAGAAGAGCGCGTAGAAACCTACCCATTCCTAAGCAGGTGCGGAGATCAAGTAAGGCCAACATTTAAGCGGTCTCCACGAGAACATTCCGGGCCAGCTTTCTAACGCCGCTGTCGAAGAGTGTGGCACAACACCGCTTTTGAATGTCGCCAAACCGGAAGCAAATGTGGCGGTCCAGAAACGGTCTTATGGTCAGTAAGGGCCAACACTGGATCCTCGATAAACCGGAAGTTACTCAGGCTGAAATGCCGCTTCCGTCGATAAGTGGTGACTCATCCTCGGCGTCTCAGGGTCGAACTAAGACTGCTGCCCTAGCCGATCTCGCGCAGCCTATGCCGTCCGAGGCGGAGTCACCTTTGGCAATCTCATCTACTGCGCTTGTGCTTGTTGCGCCGGTTTTGACTCTACCGTCAGCTTCTTCATGTTGTCATCGGGAATTCGGTCGATCAGCAACGCGAATGGATCTATTCCTGCTTTCTCCGGCAACTGGGTTGTTGTGAACGTGAATGTGGAATTGCGTTGCATGATGTGCATCCGTTCGCGGTAGAGCGTTTCGCCGTATTTCTTCCCCCCTGCAGGTTTGGCGAATGCCCCGATGTCGATCCAGTCATCCACCGGCACTTCGGTTTCGTTGCCCTTGGCATCGGCTTTGAACTTCCGCGCTTCTACATTGATGGTGACGTCATATTTTCCATCCGTGCGCTTTTCGGCCGCGGCATCCAGAGTGCGATTCGAGAAAAGAGTGATGTCTTCAAATAAGTCTTTGATCAGGTATTGCAGGTTGGGCGGGGTTTCTTCCCGCAACGCATCCACCAAAGCATACGACGTGGGATAGGGTGGAGGGGCGTAAGCATATTGGTGAATGAGCTTGCGCAAGGCTCGATTGACGGCATCCTCGCCGATCATCTCCTTCATGTAATAGAGCACCACACTACCTTTTCGATAGTGAATGTATGCTTGGCTGGACTCGACCGTCAGCAGCGGTCGTTCCTTCAGCAGTTCCTGGCCACGAGAGCGCAGGTACTCGTCCATCTCATGGGTAAGAAACTTTCTCATCATGTCGCGGCCAAACTCCTTCTCCATGACCATGAGCGCGGAGTATTGCGCCAGGGTCTCAGAAAGCAGGGTTGCTCCTTCCATGTTTGCGCCCATCACCTGATGCGCCCACCATTGGTGAGCCATCTCGTGAGCCACGACGTAGAATACGGTGTCGAGGTCGTCGGGATGATTCAAATTGGCAATGAAGCCGATGGATTCGGAGTAAGGCATGGTGCCGGGAAATGACTGGGCAAAGTTGGCGACACGCGGGAACTCAACGATGCGGGCTTCCTTGTGTTCGTATGGGCCGAAGTTCTTGATGTAGTAATCCAGGGACTTCTTCATGGAGTTCATCATCCGCGGGACGTTCCAGGGCTGTTCCTTGAGGTAATAAACCTCTAACTGAATGCCGTTCCACTCCTCGCGGGCAATTTCATACCGGCCGGAAACGAAGCAGTACATATTCATTGACGGATGATCAAGTTTGTATTCGAAGTAGCGGCGGCCATCCTGCTGCCATTCGCGCACCAGCGATCCCGGGGCAATGGCGGTTTGGTCGGGCGTCGTGCTGATGACGGCGCTAATGTCTACCCAATCTGAGTGCCCGGGAAGGTAGGGGTCCCGGCAATCGTCAGTGCAGTTGCGTTCCAGCTTAGGCATGAGGTCAACTTCTTGAAGGCCATACTTCTTGCGCTCCACAGCATCATCTAGTTCGCGGAGATAGTTATAGCCGATGACAGGGGCAACCAGGCTGTCCAGGAACGTGCCGTTCTGAACGATTTCCGGATTACTCACGTTGTTTTCGAAGCCGCGATTCCTGCTCTGAACGGTGAAGTGCAGGGTGAGTTCTTCGCCGGGCTGCATGGGTGAGGCAAAGCGATAAGTACGATAGGCCAGCCGTATGTCGTTCTTCGTGAGCGCAGCTCCCGGGATGTCAATCGAGTAATCTAACTGTGGATCCATCGAGAAATGAACTTCCTCGAGGGGATGGGAGTAGGGATTGTAGATGACCTCCTCGGCGCGGATGTTGAGGTTGCGACTCGAGGGGAAAACGTCGACCGCGTACTTCACGCTGCGCACGCGGGGCTGGGGAAGCTTGTCAAACGACTTATAGGTCTTTTCATATTCAGCTTGGGCACGTTCCAGGTCCTTCGGTCCCTGAAGGTGATTCAATACCTTGGTGTTGTACCAGATCCAGCCTCCGCAGGCGGCAAATGCCAGCAGCGAGAACGCAGTCGTTGTTTTCCACCCGGAACTAAACCGCAAGGCGGCGTTGCGACGGCGGGACTGCCATCGGTCTTGCTTCCCGCGCGGCCAGAACATCACGGTGGCGATGGCCAGCAGCACGCAGAAAAGCAACCAATAGAGAGTGAACCAGTCCCACGCCGAACGATAGGGCGCATCGCCGAAGAAATCCGAATAGATGACGTTGGGCCTGCCCGCAAATTGAACCAGATTTGTCGCCACATTCAACGGATGCCACAGAAAATCGTTGGCGAAGTAGAAGGTTATGAAAACGAAATATCCCACGTACTTATTGGGTGCCAAGACGTGGATTAGGAACGCCAGAACCGCAAGAAAAACGAACCAGGAGCCGTCTCGCACCAGCAATTCGTGAATATAAAGACCGAACTGGAAGCGATAGTAACCCTGAACCGCCTGGTCGAGGATGCCGGCTGCGAGCGCCGCGGCCTGAATCACCATCACCATGGCGATGAGCGTAGCCAGCCGGGCCGCATAGGATACCCACTCCGGCGTGGGCGTAGCGTCGGCGATTTCGTCTACGCGCTCGTCGCGGTCCTTCCAAACCAGAGCGCCGGCAAAATAAGTGATGACGACGATAAGAAAGAAGGAAAGATTTCCCCGAATTACATCGATGATCTGGTAAGTGACGGGAAATGTCTGATTGTTGACAAGCGTGGAATTCACAGCCAGGGCCGCAATGCAAAACAGACCGGCGATCATGACAATTACGAGAAAAGCTGTGTTCTTGGTCATTCCACGGAAATGAATTCTGAACGATCCCAGGAATTTTGCCCAAGATGAATCCTTGAGTTGCGGATGGAGCATGGGAGCCGCAACTGGAGTGGGCTCCCGTTGCTCGTCTGGTTCGAGCGCCTGGCTTTTCGTCCGCCTCTCGGCGAAGCTGAAGCGGAAGTATGCGAAGGCAAAAACCACACACCCAACTCCAATCCAAAGCAAACGGTTCCACAGCAGCAAACCACTAAGGCTGGCAGAAAGGGTGTTCTTGTCAGCCACGGTCCAATATTTGGTGACCGCGTTAAGTGTGGCCACCCCAAAAGGGTCGAGCAGAGATACCAGGCTCTGCCGCTGTGAATCCTGGAGAAGCGCAAAGGTCACAGCGCGGATTGTTAACAGGAGAATCAGGGCAACGAACGAAGCGATCTCCTTGCGCCACACAACTGCCACAGCAAACATGATCGCGGCGGTTAAAAAGGTGTCGGGCAGGGCGAAGAGCATCATGCTTTTCAAATGGGCGGTCCAATTCACTGCTTCCCATCGTTCCGCATCCGCCCAGGGCATGTACTTCGCCAGCAGAATGCCAAGCGAGACTCCCAGCATGGGGATCGCCGAGATCAGGGTGGTTCCGAAAAAGCGCCCGAGGAGCAAATCGCGCCGACGCACGGGCGTGGAGAATGTCATTTGGTAGGTGTTGTAGCTGAAGTCGCGAAGCGCCGCAAAATTGACGAAGGCGATGGTCACGAGCACCGAGAACACGCCCATGGCAGCATAGAGGAACGTGATGGCGTACGGCGCATTCCGGTAAATATTGGAAAGGCTGGACCCCGCAACGACTTGATCGGAGCTGACCACGCCGCCAATCGCGAGACCGACGACAACCAGAAAGATCCACAGCATCCAGGAGCGAAGCCAGTAGCGAATCTCGAACCACGCGATTTGCCAGAGCATAATAGTTCTCTAGTTCCACGAGCGAATTTTGGTGAAGAAAGCGTCTTCGAGGTTGGGGGAGCTGGGAGCGAATCCATCGCCGGGGGGCAAGGCGCTGTAAACATGAAGAAGACGGCGTCCGCCGACCAGCCGGCTGGAGACCACCTGGTAGCGCTGCTCGTAATCAGCCAGTTCGTTTTTGGCGATTGAAATTTGCCAGATCTTCCCGTTCAGTTCAGTAATGGCATCCTGCGGACGCCCCTGAAAAAGCACTTTACCCTTGTTAATAATCGCGGTGTTGGTGCACAGGTCGGTCACGTCTTCCACGATGTGGGTGGAAAGAATCACGATCACCTGCTCGCCGATTTCAGCCAGCAGATTGTAGAAACGGTTCCGTTCTCCGGGATCTAAACCCGCGGTAGGCTCATCGACAATCAGCAGTTGCGGATTGCCAATCAGCGCTTGTGCAACTCCGAAGCGCTGGCGCATGCCCCCCGAAAAGCCGGTGAGCGCCTTCTTTCGTTCGTCGTAAAGATTGACCCGCTTGAGCATCCATCCCACTGCGTCTTTTCGTTCCTTGGGCCGCGTGATGCCCTTGAGCAGAGCGATGTAGCTGAGCATGTCCTGCGCGGAGGTGCGAGGATACACGCCGAACTCCTGAGGCAGGTAGCCGAGCCGGTGCCGCAGTTCGTCCTTTTGCTTCAGCACATTGATGTCGCCGAGCATGGCGCTGCCGCTGTCCGGCTCCTGCAAAGTTGCCAGCGTGCGCATGAGGGTGGATTTGCCGGCGCCATTCGGCCCGAGCAGGCCGTACATGCCGGCGGGAATGGTTAAAGAAACGTCATCCAGCGCTTTGACGCCGTTTTTGTAGGTTTTCGAGAGGTTCTCAATTCGAAGTTGTACGCTTGAGCCCTGACCCACAGCAGCCACTGAATCCAAACTAGAATTTCGATTCAACCCGACCTCCTTGCCACTCACCGTGTTTGCTTCCAACCTTCATACGGTTAATCGCGTGAAAAAGATGCACGAGGATCTGACCGCCTGAACCAAGTGACCATCGTGCTGAGCCATAGCACACGCGGGCCATTCCTCGGCGGCGGCGGCCAGCGTAGCCTTGTTATAGCGAGAGACGCTTATGTTTCAGGAATTAATCGAGAACGAAACGATAGAGAGCAAGCTGCTTATGACCTTGGCACAGTGCTACGAACACGATCCCGCGCAGTTCGTAACCTTGCCGCAGCAGACTGTGGATTCCTCCGCGGCACGGGAAGTGGTTTCACAATTAAGAAATGAAGGCTACGTCGAGGAACAAATGAGGGGCGTGATCCGGTTGACGCGTCGCGGATACAAAGTGTGCAAGAATCGGCATCTCTCCGCCGTTTAGCGACGGCGGCGCATACCCTTACCAGCTGCAAGGCTATCGCAGGACCCATTTTTCCATCGTGCGTCGCAGGCCGCGTAGCTAATCTTCGAACCTGAATCATGCCATCTGGCCTTTTTCTCCAGGCTTTCTCACGGACGCTAATGCAGCCGATAATTCGGCGATCGTGTCTGTGTTGATGGTAGCCGCGTGCGCAAGACCGTGCCGGGTCTCGAAGTCGGCGAGAGCGGACAGTGTTCGCGTACCAGCGACGCCGTCCACCGGGCCGGGATGAAAACCAAGATACGTCAGATAAAGTTGCGCTGCGCGCACACTTAGATCAGGAAGGGCGCCTGCCGAATATTTCTGGAACTCACTGTTTAAGCGAATGTCGTAGCGATTGATGGCGTAGTGGGGGCCATTGTAGCCGCGAGCGAACGAGGCCCAATCGTGCGCCCGCAGCGAGACACTCAGCCGGGAACCAATCATGAAATTAGCCATCGCGATGAGTTGTTGATCCTCGGACTCCGACATGGCAATCACCATTTGATCCACACTTGGGAATCCCGCCAGGGCATAGTTCTCGCCCATGATTTGGCCAATGCCCCATGAACAGCTCTGCAACGCCGCCGAGCGGTGCTTCACGAGGGCCAGCGCGAGGCGGTCATATTGATGCGCTCCGGGCGCGCCATAGCCCCCGGCTTTGGGATCGCTGATATCGCCGTCATCGTACTTGCCGTGAGTCAGGCGGTGAAAAATGTGGCGTTCGTAGAGGATTTGCGGCCGAAGGTCAGGCAGGTATCCGCAACCGGAAGTCTCAACTGCTAGCACCGTCCAGATCTCGGGGGCGTGCACGCCCAGCTTTTGACTAACCACACCCAGACCGTCAGGTGAAAGCGCCCACGCATTTCCTTGAAACGGGAGTGGCGGCATACTCATCTTCTCCGCTCGATTGCCACCAATTTACCTGCGAGTCCCGCCCACGGTCCAGTGTTTGGATCCCGCCGCCGAGGCTAGAACCTGAACACTAGTCCAACCGAAGGCTCTGCCATGTGCCCTTTGCTTCCTGTGGAAAGACTTACTGCGCTTCCCGAAACGCCGTTCACTTTGAAATCCGGCGCATTGTAGATGAGACCGCGATATTGCAGCCGGAGGGCGAACCGCCAAGGCAGCCGGTAATCGACTCCGCCGCCATACAAGTATGCAAGGTTGGTCTGCTTGGCTGCGTTCAAATTGATTTGTATGCGGTTGGGAGTATTGAGGACAAAATCGGGGAGAAACAACCACGTGCTGGACGGATAGAAACCGAGAGCCCCGGCACCGACCAGCGCGAAAGCCTCGAATTTACCTTTGTTGAGGAAGTTATAGACGTAGGCGCCGCTGTATTCGGTAGTTTTTGTGAGGATGTGATAGTCAAAGTTGCTCTGGTACACCTGAGAGTTCTTGGCGCGGCCGTAGTTGAATATCAGCGAGTGCCTGGAGCCGGATTTTTTCCTGAACCGGAAAGTGCCGAAGTAGTTCGATCCGATGGTTGCACTTTGCTGAATACCATTTCCGTCAGACTGCTTGGTGAAAACGGGCCCGCCGTTGATGCTCGCATCAAAATGGCCCTGGTTCTGGCTTAGGGCCAGCGAGCTGAATAGGAATAAAGTAATAATTACCAGTCCTGCTTTTTTGAGCATCCGGTGTCCTCTCAAATTGTTTGATGCCGAGTCCAGTCATATTAATGCACCCGGTCCCCAGGTTAAAGCCAGTTGCCGAATTGATTGAAATCGAATAGTTACGAATGGCTGGATTTGCTTAGATCCGTTACAGCGCTCCAAAAAATTCCTCGACCGAGGCCAATTCTGTTGTTCTTCGATAATTCGGCAGACTCTCGACGAATACCCGCCCGTACTGTTTTTTCAAAATCCGGTTGTCGAGGAGAACGAGCAAGCCACGGTCATGAAGCGAGCGGATGAGCCTCCCAAAGCCCTGCTTCAGCGTGATTACCGCAGCGGGTACTTGATACTGAAAGAAGGCGTTACCACCTTCGGCATCGATGGACTTCACCCTTGCCGCGACCACTGGATCGCTGGGGACAGCGAAAGGCAGGCGATCGATGATCACGCAACTCAGTTGTTCTCCCTGCACGTCGACGCCCTGCCAGAACGACGAAGTCGCGAACAGAACCGCATTCGGAGTCAGGCGGAATTCCTCGAGCAGTGCGCTCTTCGGCGCGTCC
>DATNHO010000180.1:0-5072 GCA_035604895.1 Terriglobales bacterium
ACTGAGCCACTACCGAAAGCGGGTGAGATCTGGCTCACGCAGGCGAACACTGATAAAATCGCTTTGTTACTTCCACACACGTGGGGCTATAGCTCAGTCTGGGAGAGCGCCTCGTTCGCAACGAGGAGGTCGTCGGTTCGAGCCCGACTAGCTCCACCAACAACAAGTCACGATAGAATTGATCGGCCGTGGCCCTTGAGGAAATTAACAGCCGGCCGGTTCGCCGTTATTTCCCGGAGGGCGGGGTCCCGAGTCCGGCCGATCCCTGGGCGAGGCGGCCTAAGCTTGCCGCAGACTGCGCGACTTCATCTGGTCCCTTCGTTCTTCCTGCGATGATCGGTTTGTTGGGAATAGTCTCGTAGGCGTAGCCGGTCAGAAGGGCGCTGAAATGCCTGACTCTTTCGCCCTTCTTGACGTTGAAGTTCAGCCGCGCCCAGCCGTAGTGGACTTTGCCTTTGATGATGAACTCCAGGCCTAGATAGCGATTCTTTTCTCCCTTGCCCTGATTCCACCACTGACCCGAGTAGTGATTACCGCTGCCGCTCTTTCCGGTGGCAAACCACACTCCCATATACATCGCGTTTGAAAACTTCTGCCCGGCAGCTCCGATGTGATCGCCAGCCTGGAGCGCGGAAACAAAATGGTCCTTCCCACGACCCTCGTTCCCGTGGGACATTGGAGGAACGACCCGCATGAACTGGGTGTTGTTAGATGGCCCCGAAACCCCGGTGTTGAAGAAGCTGAAATCGGTAATGCCGTCATGATTGAGGTCGAGAGGAACTTCAGTGCCGAGGACGATCTTCACATGCGCTGGCGTATAAATGATTTTCGCTTGAGCGGGTGGAGTCAATGCCAATATTCCCACTCCCGCTGCGCTGGCTGCGAGTGCGTACATGTTGAGTTGGTGATGCAGGGAATCGGAAAGCCTGGAAGGCGTTGTGGACGGTCGCGAAGACGGTTTCATAAGTCCCCTCTCGCCGAACGAAATGTATTTTAACTCGGGAGTCGACTTCTCGGGTACCTTTCGTTGCGGTCTGGATGAAAATCTTTTCACAGTATCGTGAACGGGGCGGTCGGGCTTATGATTGGTCGCGTTTCGGAAGTCGAAACGAGGGACTCCGATTGAGGAGACACCATGATCGCATTCCGTTCCAATAGCTCCCAGCCTCCCGGCGTGCTCGCCAATGTCGGACCATGTCTATCAAGTTTTACCGATGAGATCGCCCGGCAGTTGGGCGGTTTGCGTAAGTTCAAGGCCGGGTCATGGGTTGTCGCTTTGATCATGGCTTTCTCGGTCACCGCGTTGGCGGGGGATATAGTTACGTTCCACAACGACAACGCCCGCACCGGGCAGAACCTGAACGAGACCATCCTGACGCCGAGCAATGTGAAGTCGTCGGGCTTCGGCAAGCTGTTCACCATGCCGGTAGATGGGAAAATCGACGGCGAGCCGCTCTATCTCTCGGCGGTTTCAATCCCTGGCAGCGGCACTCGCAACGTGCTGTATGCGGCGACGGAGAACGACAGCGTTTATGCTTTCGACGCGGACAATGGCGCTCAACTGTGGCAAGTGTCGGTTCTGAAAACGGGCGAGACCGCCTCCGACCCTGTCAACTGCGACCTGATCAGCCCTCAGATTGGGATTACCGCGACTCCGGTGATCGACCGCAAGAGCGGTCCGAATGGGACGATTTATGTCGTGGCGATGACCAAAGATGCTGCGGGCCACTACTTCCAGCGGATTCACGCGTTGGACATTACGACTGGGAGCGAAGAATTCGGCGGACCAACCACGATTGACGCACGCTATCCCGGTACGGGCGAGGACAGTCACAACGGTTACGTGGAGTTTGCTGCCAAGCAATATGCTGAGCGTGCGGCTCTGCTCCTGCTGAACGGCGTGGTCTACACGGGATGGACTTCGCATTGCGACCACACTCCTTACACTGGCTGGGTGATCGGCTACAGCGAAAGTACTTTGAAGCGCGCCAACGTGTTGAACCTGACGCCGAATGGCGGTCGAGGATCGATCTGGCAGGCAGCCTCTGGGCTGGCATCAGATGGAACGAATATTTTCTTTCTGAATGCGAACGGTACCTTCGACACAACGCTTAATTCGAATGGATTCCCCAGTCAGGGAGACTATGGAAATTGTTTCATGAAGCTTTCGACCACCGACAACAAACTGCGCGTGGCGGATTACTTCACCATGTACAACACCGTGCAGGAGTCGGAGCAGGACTTGGATATTGGATCAGGCGGGGCATTGGTTCTGCCGCCCCTGAAAGACAAGCAGAACAAGATGTGGGATCTGGCGATCGGCGCGGGCAAGGACGGCAACATCTATATTGTGAACCGCGATGACATGGGAAAATTCAACCCGAGCAACGACAACGCAATTTATCAGGAGATCGATGGAGCGCTGCCCGGCGGGTTCCGCTCGATGTCAGCGTACTTCAATGGAAGCATGTATTACGCGCCGGAGGGTTACAATTTGTTGCGCTTCAAGTTTTCCAATGCGAAGCTCGGAGCGACTCCGGCCTCGAGGACTTCAACAATATTTCCACGTCCGGGGACCACGCCCAGCATTTCGGCCAATAATGCCCAGAACGCGATCTTATGGGCGATCCGGCACACCGATCCCAATGACATTCTTTATGCCTACGATGCGACCAACCTGCAAGAGGAACTCTACAATTCCACGCAAGCGGGAAACCGCGACCAGTTCGGCGCCGCCAGTCACTTTGGAACACCCCTGGTTGTGAACGGCAAGGTTTATCTGGGAACGAGAACGAATGTGACAGCGTTTGGCTTGCTGACCAAGTAGAGTCGCTTTTGTCCTGTCTTAACCCTATGAACTTTCGAGTGTGCGAGCGTGTGCCTGACAGGAATACATTTCGAGGAGGGCTGGGATTTGGGCAGCGGAGGCAACCGTCGCGGACCCGTATGTCATCCAACGCGCGACTCGAATCGCACGCAGCCACAGCGCTAACGAAACTAATCGACGAAAACCTGGAGGTTTTATGCCAGCTTCACGGAGAAATTCCCCTAATCTAAACTCCAATCATCCAAATTCCAATTCAAAGCGCCCTTTATTTCGAATTTCCCGAGCATCGTTGCAGGGCCTCGGGCTGATCTGTTTCAGCCTTTGTGCTGTCATAGCAAGTTCGGCGACGGACGTTTCTACCTATCACAATGACATTGCGCGCACCGGTCAAAATCTGCAGGAGACGATTCTGACTTACAGCAATGTAAACTCATCGAGTTTTGGCAAGCTGTTCATTTTTCCGGTTGACGGTGTGATTGATGCACAACCTTTATATCTTTCGGCTGTGTCTATTCCGGGCAAGGGAACGCACAACGTCGTGTATACGGTGACCGAGAACGATAGCGTGTACGCCTTCGACGCCGACGCCGGCACTCTGCTGTGGCAGGTTTCTACGCTGGGATCAGGCGAATCGCCTTCGGACGACCACGGCTGCGGGCAGATCAGTCCGCAGATCGGCATTACTTCGACTCCCGTAATCGATCGAGCCAGCGGTCCGCACGGCACCATCTACGTGGTTGCGATGAGCAAGAACTCCACGAGCTATTTCCAGCGGATTCACGCTCTGGACGTGACCACGGGCGCGGAAGAATTCGGCGGCCCAATTGCGGTGAAGGCGAAATATCCGGGCTCGGGCGACAACAGCCATAACGGCTTTGTCATCTTTGACCCCGCGCAGTACGCGGAGCGGCAGGGACTGCTTTTGCTGAACGGCGTCATCTATACGGCGTGGACTTCTCACTGTGACAATCGTCCGTACACGGGATGGATCATCGGTTACAAGGAGAGCACGCTGGCGCAAAGCAGCGTGCTGGATGTGACTCCGAACGGAAATGAGGGGTCGATCTGGCAGAGCGGAACTGGCATTGCCTCTGACGGGAAGAATCTCTTTTTCCTGGATGCCAATGGAACTTTCGAGACCACGCTGAACAAGAAAGGATTCCCCAACAAAGGAGACTACGGAAACGGTTTCCTCAAGGTTACGACCGCGAACAACAAGCTTCATGTGGCTGACTATTTCAACATGTACAACACGGTTTCGGAATCGGATAGCGATGAGGACCTGGGTTCCGGAGGCGCAATGGTGCTTCCGCCCATGACAGACGCGAAGGGAAAGACTCGCTACTTAGCCATCGGAGCGGGCAAGGATCAGAACATCTACATTGTGAATCGCAACAACATGGGCAAGTTCAATCCCAACAACGACAATGCGATTTATCAGGAGGTTGACGGAGTGCTCGGTGGCGGCGAATGGGCTTCGTCGGCTTATTTCAACGGAAACATGTACTTCGGGCCGGTGGGCAACAACCTGATGCAATTCCAGTTCTCGAATGCCAGACTTTCCACTTCTCCGCTGTCGAAGAGTGCCGAGTCGTTTACTTATCCTGGCACGGCGCCGAGCGTGTCGGCCAATGGATCGAGCAACGGCATTGTCTGGTCAATTGAGCACACTGATCCCAACGATGTTTTGCACGCCTACAACGCCACGAACCTGGCGACGGAGCTATACAACTCGAACCAGGCGGGAAATCAGCGCGATCAGTTCGGAACCGCCAGCCACTTTGGCACGCCGATGATCGTGAACGGAAAGGTATACGTGGGCACTTCGAACGGGGTTGCGGTGTTCGGAGTGCTGGAGCGTTAGGGTGGGCCAGCTTTTCGGGATTGCCTGGTCTCCCTTGAATTTTCAGACCATGCTGGGAATGGCTTCTTCTAATTCCCGCCGTTTGGTGCGCGCTGGAATCAATGCCAGACGATTCAGGAGCAGCTTCTCGCGAGCGAGGGCTACGGCCAGAGCTCCCACTTCGGTTTTCAGCGCCGCCCGCAGTTCAATGATGCGGCAGCCGAGCTGTACCCGGGCGCGCAGTTCCTCGGCTTGCACCGGCTTGGTCACGTAGTCATCGGCGCCGGCCCGAAGTCCGGCGGCGATATCCGCGGCGCTGTTTCTTGCCGTGAGCACAATCACGTAAATGCCCGCGGTTTTACGATGGGCGCGCAATTCGCGGCAGACCTCGAGGCCGGTCAT
>DATNHO010000181.1:0-4798 GCA_035604895.1 Terriglobales bacterium
GCCCTCGCGCTCGAACATGCACAAGATCGGCTCACATTCTTTTTCAAAGAATTGCCGAGTGCGCGCATTCGCGAGGCGCCACAACTGCCCGTCGTCTGGCAAATATCCAGGTCGCTCCGAAACCCACGATGCGAACAGCAGGTTCAGGTACCACGCTTGCTGATAATCCTTCATAGCCCGGTAGCGTATGTCTCCCACTAAGCGGTGAACGTAGAAGGGAAACCACTCCAAGAGTTGGTTTCGTCGAAGACTCGGGGGGAGCGAGGCCATAATTTCGGGGTGCGTTTTGAAGAGTGCTTCATTGTCCTCCCCAACGCAACAGGGAAAAACTCTTGGGCTGTGCACATGCTGTGGAGATGTGGTCTAGGTTGTGGACGAAGGCGGAAAAGGTTGAACGAACTCCTACTGACTTGGCTCGACAGGATAGCCGAAGCTGGCTGTTCCTCCCCGCGATTACTTAGAGTGCCTTCGCTTATTTCTTGCAGTACCTCCTCCGGTCGAATCCTCGTTTGCAGCCTCTCTCACCATCTGCAGAAATACCCGGGCCTCGGTTCTCAGAGGACGATGCCGAGGATGAATTACGTCCAGGCTTCGCCGCAGGGGTTCGGCATCAAGAAGTTTCACCGTGGTGAGCTTGTGCGTACGGATTTCTTGTCCAACTGCCATCTGAGGCAGGAAAGAAAGTCCCAGCCCGCGTTCCACCATCCGCTTCGCGGTCTCGATCGAGTCAACCTCAAGAGCAACGTTCGGAACCAGGCCGGCAGTGCGAAACAAGCTGTGCGTAAGCGTCCAGTCGCTCGATCCACGTTCGTAAAAGATAAGCGGCCAGCTCGCAACCTGTTCCAGACGGGCCCGCCGCGAATGCTTCGGACCCCGTTTTGGATGAGCCACGAGAAGCAGCGGGTCATCGCGCAGACTGATGGTTTCGACTTCGGGATGTTGCAGCGATCGAGCCAGTCCAATTTCTGCCTCTTCGCTCAACACCAGGTCCAACACCTCTTTGGAATGGCCGGGGCGAATGCTGATAATGACGTTCGGATGAGCCCGCTGAAAGCGCTTCAGTATGTCCGGCAGAAAGTAAACGGAGATCGAAAGTGCGGCGGCAATCTGCAGCGTGGTTCCAGTTGCTGGTTGCGACTCATGAACCGCCTGCCGCGCCAGCGCGGCCGTCCGCAACAACAGCTCGGCGTGAGGGCGAAACGTGCGGCCAGCATCGGAAACAATCAGGCCACCTCGCGACCGGGAAAATAACCTGACTCCCAACGATTGCTCCAGCGCCTTGATGCGGGCGCTGACCGCGGGTTGGCTGATTCGCAGGGCCTCCGCGGCGCGATGAAAACCGCCAAAAGTCGCCACCGCGAGAAAAGTCTCAACCTGATCAATTTCCATGCTGTGCCTGCCGGCGGAGTGCAACTGCTAACAACGTCCTATTATCACAAAGTTCCACGCTGATAACAATACATTATCAGCATGATAGAAAGGTTCAGTTTGACCAGACTCGATCTCTGCCCCACAATCCTCAAAGCAGTAGGCCGCTTAAGGCCGGGATTGAATACGCGTGCGGGCTGAGGACGGGCGACCTTTTATCCGATATTGCCATCCAACTCCGAGCACGGCCCCAGCAGTGAGGACCGGAATAACGAAACGGCGCCACGAGAGGAAACAAGAATGCCAAGCAACGGAAACGGAAAAAGTTCGCATCTGGGGACAGACTCGAAGTCGAGCACGCGCTGGGCGGGAATCACTCGGCCTTACACGGTGCAGGACGTCGAGCGCCTGCGGGGATCTATCCACATTGAACATACCTTGGCTCGCCTTGGCGCGGAGCGGCTTTGGGAGCTCTTGCAGAGCGAGTCCTACGTTCCCGCCCTCGGCGCAATGACCGGTAACCAAGCCGTCCAACAGGTGAAAGCTGGGCTGAAGGCGATTTACGTCAGTGGCTGGCAGGTGGCGGCCGACGCCAATGATGCCGGGCAGATGTATCCCGATCAGAGCCTGTATCCGGCTAACAGCGTGCCCAATCTTTGCCGCCGCATTAACCAAGCCCTGGCTCGGGCGGACCAGATTCATCACGCTGAAGGTATGAATGGCGTGCACTGGTTTGCACCGCTGATCGCCGATGCCGAAGCAGGCTTCGGTGGCAATCTGAACGCATTCGAGCTGATGAAGGCAATGATCGAGGCTGGCGCCGCCTGCGTGCATTTCGAGGATCAGCTCTCTTCCGCTAAGAAGTGCGGACACTTGGGCGGCAAGGTTTTAGTCCCGACCGTCGAAGCCATTCAAAAGCTGGTCGCAGCGCGTCTGGCAGCCGACGTGATGGGCGTGCCCACGCTGATCATGGCGCGAACCGACGCCGACAGCGCCCACTTGCTGACCAGTGATGTGGATCCGCGCGACCGCAAATTCCTTACCGGAGAAAGAACCCCAGAAGGCTTCTTCGGCATCCGCGCTGGCATCGAATCGGCCATCGCCCGCGCCATTTCCTACGCGCCCTATTCGGACCTTATCTGGTGCGAAACTTCGCATCCCGACCTCGAGGAAGCGCGCCAGTTCGCCGCAGCGGTCCACGCGAAATTCCCGGGCAAGATGCTGGCTTACAACTGTTCTCCATCATTCAACTGGAAGAAGAAGCTGGACGATGCCACCATCGCCCGCTTCCAGACTGAACTCGCAGCTATGGGTTACAAATTCCAGTTCATCACCCTGGCCGGTTTCCACGCCTTGAACCTGAGCATGTTTGAACTGGCCCGTGGATATAAGCTCACCGGAATGACCGCGTACTCCCGGCTGCAGGAAAAGGAATTCAGCCGCGAATACCAGCATGGCTACGAGGCGGTGAAGCACCAGCGTTTTGTAGGGACCGGCTACTTCGACGCCGTCACCCAGGTGATTGCTGGGGGAGCTTCATCCGTGACGGCGCTGGCCGGTTCAACCGAGGCCGAGCAATTCGCCGAGTTGAAGCCTCAGGTACGCCCGAAAACCGGCCCCGACGCGGCATGCCAGCCCATTCTCGGCGACTGCCCATCCATCGTTCAACTGCAGGGTCAGGACCCCGGTCCCGAGGAAAGCCTGATGCCTTCAGGGGATTAGCAATGCCGGATCATCGGCATTTTCAGATCGCCATAAGCCACTCTTGAGCGCCAACGAGCGCGGAGAGTGGTTTTGCTTTTAGGCCGATTTCTAACCCCTTGGACACCTTTTCCACCGCGCTGACCCAAACAAGGCATCCAGCGCCGATTTTCACAGTTGACATTCATCGTTCTCAGGAGCTAAATAAGGCCGCCGGGTTTCTCACTCAGGGAGTGCTCCCTCCCCTGCGCCCTTTGAGGACAAAGAGACCTGCCAGGAGAGACGATGAACAAAGCCGATCTCATTGACCGTATCGCATCTGGTAGCGGCATTAGTAAGGCTCAAGCGGCTACCGCAATCGACACAACCGTGGACAGCATTACGTCCGCTCTGAAAAAAGGTGATCGGGTAGCGTTGATTGGTTTTGGCACTTTCTCGGTGTCGCAGAGAAAGGCCCGCAATGGGCGTAACCCGCAAACGGGCGCCACCATCAAGATCGCTGCTCGCAAGGTGGCCAAGTTTTCGGCTGGAGCCGAACTCAAGAAAGCCGTCAACCGCAGTAAGTAAAGGGCCCAAGTTTCACATCGAATACGGCAGGGGGTCGGCCCTGCCGTTTTTCATTTTGTCGAACGAGCGATGGCGGACGGGCGTCCCGCCCCTTAGAGACGGGAAGGCTGGTCATTGCGTTACCGGAAGCGCGGCGTCAGAAAGCCAGCTTGCCTGCGATACTCCTGGTACTGATCGCCGAATTCAGTGGCCAGGAAGGATTCCTCTTTCGCCGCTTTGCGAGAGAATTCCACGAGTCCGAGCAACACGCCAAGCACAGCGCGCCACTCTCCCACCACCAATGCCGTACCAGCCATCGCCAAGAGCAGCCCGGAATAGATCGGGTGACGAACGTGGGCGTAGGGGCCGAAACGAATCAACTGATGGTCCACTTTCAGGCTAACCCGGCCGCTCCAGTACTGACCCAAACTGTACCGCGCCCAAATGGCAACCGCGGCACCAGCAAATGTCAGGAAAATGCCTGAACTCCGAACCAAGGCATTGTCCGGCACAAAGCGCCAACCTAAAAAGCTGAGGCCCAGTCTAGGGGAATACAAAAGCATAAACACCAGAACCATCATGCCGATGTGCAATAGCCGCCCGCCCGGGTCTTCCGAGACCCTGATCCGCTTGAGGCGCAGGGCGCTAAAGGCCCAATAGGCGAGAAGCGCATACCAAGGCACCAGTTCCAAATTCGACGGCGTCATGAATTTCACATCTTCCTCCCTGCTAGTTTGCGATGATGTTTTGGCTTTTCGGGGAGCCGATGCAGCCGGCGAATCCACTCCCGCTCGGACTCGATCTGCTCGATCAAGTATCGGACGACCTCGCCGCCGTAGGTCTCCAGATCCATGTTCTGGCGCATAGCGTCCAACCTTTCTTCGCGGTGTTGCAAATAGTTTTCTCGCTGTTTCAGAATGCCCGCGCGAACCGGTTCCTCCAGCAATGCGAACATTCCAATCCGTGTGATAAAACCCGAGAACGAAGGCGCATCCGATTCGCCGAACTCGCTCAGACGTGTGATCAGCTCCTGCCGTCCCAGCGCGGTAATTGCGTACTGGTGACGCGTCTGGCCACGCTCTCCCGGCATACTTTTCCTGGTGACCCAGCCTTCGGCAGTGAAACGTCGCAACATCGGATAAACCAGATTGTTGTGCATCGCCCCGTGTCCAAGAATGAACCC
>DATNHO010000182.1:0-17655 GCA_035604895.1 Terriglobales bacterium
CGGTCGGCAAGCTCCGCGCTGCTCTGGGCGATTCAGCCGAAAATCCCTCCTTCATTGAGACGGTGCCACGTCGTGGTTACCGCTTCGTGGCCAGGTTGGACGAAGGTCCGGTGGATACCTATCCACAGCTACCGCCGATCAACGGCGTTCGGCCCAGCAGAAGAGGGTCGGCGTTGAACCGCACGCTCCTGGCACTTCTCGCAATCGTGGTTTCAGGATTCCTCGTCGGTTCTGGCGTTTTCCTCGGCTACCGAACAGCCAAATGGCAGCTGCCAGATTTTCAGCGACTGACCGTTAGTCGCGGCACAGTACACTCAGCCAGGTTTGCGCCTGACGGTCACAGCGTTATTTACGCCGCCTCCTGGGACGGTGGACCAACTGAAATATTCTCCACCGACCCGAAAATCCCGGGAGTGCAAAGCCTCGGATTACCCGCAACTCAGCTGCTGGCGGTTTCTTCTTCAGGCGAAATGGCGGTGCTGCAGTCGGTCGATAATCGTTTCTTGTTCGCAGGCCGGGGAACTCTTGGCCAAGTCCCACTGACAGGCGGATCTCCTCGTCAGCTCGCTGAAAATGTGGATTGGGCTGATTGGTCTCCAGACGGGTCGACGTTAGCGGCCGTCCGCAATGTAAACGGCAAACAGCGTCTTGAATTTCCACTCGGCCACGTTCTATATGAGACTGCTGGCTGGATCAGCCATCCGCGGATTTCGCCCAAAGCGGATCAAGTCGCATTCCTGGACCACCCGCTCTATCCTGACGACAAGGGCGTCGTCTCGATTGTCGATCTTGGGGGACACAAGAGGATTGTCTCTGCGTCCTGGGGAAGTGTCGAAGGGTTGGCATGGTCTGCCGATGGAACCGAGGTCTGGTTCTCGGCTGCCCAAGCAGGAAGCGAACATCATATTCATGCTGTGGACCTATCGGGTCACCAACGTCTGATCTTCCGTGCACCCGGAGGAGTTACCCTGCAGGACATCGCCTCCGACGGCAGAGTGCTTGTAACTCGCGATGAACAACGCGTTGGAATGATGGCTCTCTCGCCGGGAGCAACCAAGGAAAAGGAGGTCTCGTGGCGGGAATGGTCGGTCCCGACTGATATCTCCGGGGACGGCAATACTGTGCTCTTCGACGAAGAAGGGGTTGAGTCTGGACCAACCTATACCGTTGCCGTACGGGACATGCGCGGATCGCCCCCCATTCCACTTGGCCAGGGAATGGCGGGCCATTTATCTCCGGATGGAAAATGGGCGACCACGATTGTTTCGAACGCCCATCTTCTGCTGTTGCCGACTGGAGCAGGCACGGCCAAGCAAATGGACCCAAGCGACATTCAACAGTACTGGCACGGACCTAGCTGGATGCCGGATGGCAAGCAAATTGTTTTTTCCGCAAGTCGGCCCGGACATGGCGTTCAGTGTTTCGCTCAGGATGTAGACGGTGGCAAGCCACGTCCTGTGACTCCGGAGGGAGTTACTTTCTGCCTGATGTCACCGGACGGCAGATTGATTGCCGGCAACGGTCTGGCTGGTGGAGGAGGCTGGTTGTATCCCATAGAAGGTGGACAGCCACGCCCAATTCCAGGCTTGCAGGCGGGCGAAGGTTTCGCGTGGACCTCAGATCCGCGCTGGTTGTACGTGTATCAGTGGAATCAAGCACCAGCCAAGGTCTATCGCTTGAATGTTCTGACCGGACAGAGGCAGTTTTTCAGAGAGATGGCTCCCCCCGACGTAGCGGGACTTCATCACATCTCTAACATTCATTTCAGTTCTGACGGTCGAGCCTACGTTTACAGCTATACTCGCCTGCTTTCCGAGCTTTATTTGGTCAAGGGGCTCAAATAGGATTCCGCTCGCGGCGCCAGATCTACGGACCGAGGCCTTTGGCACCCCCACCGAATTCCAAAGGGCCGGATCACGGGCTAACCGGAAGTAGTCGGAATCTATACCGGTTGTAGATCTGTGTCAGGTGCTGGGTATCCGAAAATTCGCAGCATCGCGACAACCTGGCCTTTGTGGTGAAATGCGTGGGTTATAACGTGGAGCAGGATGAAAGCGGGACTCCGGAGTTCGCCGCCCCAATCCACCGGACGCTCGGCCAGGGTCGTGTTGAGTTGCTCTTCCGTGAGATCGCCGACGTAGATTCCTGTCGACTTTCGTATTCGGTCTTTGGCAGCTAGCAAGTCTGCCATGGTTGGGCAGTCTTCCTCGTGCCAACCGGCAAACGGTTTGTTCTGCAGATCGTGGATCCAGCCTTCCTCGCAGGCCAGGATGTGCACAAGTTGCTTCCAAATGGAGGGATGGCCGAACCCTGAAATCAGCTTGTGGCGGAAGTTATCAGGGACGGTTGCAACATGGCTGAATAGAAGGTCCAACCGTTCGTGCATGGTGGCGTGTAGTTCGATGATTCCGGATTTGGTGAACATGATTTACTCTGCGCCGTTTCGAGTTCGGGCCTATTTGACTGGCCGCGAACCAGTGATGAGGATAGCTTACAAGTCCTCCGGCGAACGCCTCCTTTGCCACCTTGCTATCGCTCGTACAGTTCGGATTCCGAGAGGACTGGCTCGCCGACGCAGGCCTGATGCGAGCGGGCAGCGGCCCCGAACATGGGTCCGCGCGCCGTTAGCACAGGCGCGAATTTCATAAAGCCAATCGGTTCGGGCACATCGTCGTAGATGGCTTCCATGCCGCCGGTCATCAAGTATGTTTCATGCCAGAAGCCGGTACCGCCGGAGTCATGCAAGAATGACTTCCACCACTGCTGATGCGGCTCCGAGCGCGTCCAAGCGAGCAATGACTGCATGTCGCGCCAATACTGCCGCATGCCAGCATGAGGCGGAAACAGAGAGAAAAGAAAGTTTTCATGCAACAACAGCCCATCGGGCTGCGCGTCGACGGAGGCGGTGATCTTCGGCCCGAAGCCCAACAGCGTTTTCAACCCTGCGAGGCGATTGACCCGCATCCCCAGATAAACAACCACCAGATTCGGATACTGTGAGAGATCTACAGAACAGCGATTGACCTTGGTTGGCATAAATTTATAGATGCCGAATCTTTCCGCCGGTTGCCAATGCCGGATGCGTGAAGGGGCTTCGGCAGAGTCCATTGCCTCCCATGAGGGCTTCATAGCGGTAGCTGTGAGCGCGCAAAACTCTTCTACCAGAGGAGCGTGTTCCATTGCAGATAAGTTACCGACGAAGAGATCCGTCCCATGTCCTCTCGCCAGCCCAAGAAATTAGGAGTGTAATCTAAATCAGATTGACTGCGCGGCTGCGTGTCGGAAGACGTGGTCTGGGCTAACTTGTGCCCCGTCGCCGGTAGAGGGAAAGTGTCGATGCCGAATATTTTCCGCGCTAATACTGCGAAAAGACCGCGACCCGTGGGAGTACGCATCTTTAGAACAGTCCCGAAAATCTTTCGATCAGCCGTCCGGGAGAGACGACAGTTTTGATAAAAGAGAAGCTGGTTGCCAAGCATTGTTCGTTGTTGATTCTCGTGGTCTTGGGTTTTGGCGACCTTAGGGTCGCGAAGGCGCAGGATAACTACGAGATTCAGGTTTACGGTTCGGACACAGTGGCGCCGAAGACCACGATGCTGGAGCTGCACAGCAATTTCACGGTCGAGGGGAGCTATCCGGAACCTGGCTCGCAGTTCACCGCGGACGGGCTCTACCCAACGAATCATGCCGAGCACGAAACGGTTGAGATTACTCAGGGAGTAAATAACTGGGCGGAGGTTGGCTTCTACATTTTCACCAGCGCGCGCAGCGGAGACGGCTGGCAATGGGTGGGCGATCATATTCGCCCGCGGGTGAGGGCGCCCGATAGCTGGCACTGGCCCGTGGGCGTTAGCTTGTCGATGGAGGTCGGCTATCAGCGGCCACTGTTCTCGAAGGATACGTGGACGATGGAACTGCGGCCGATCATCGACAAGCAAATTGGCAGATGGTATTTCTCGGTGAATCCGGCGCTGGAGCGATCCTTCCACGGACCGAGTGTCTCGGAGGGCGTGGGGTTTTCGCCGAGTGCGAAATTCAGCTACGACTTCAACAAATATATTTCCGGCGGTCTGGAGTACTACGCTGCTTACGGATCGATCACCGGTGTGTCTTCGTTACACAATCAGGAGCAGCAGTTGTTTCCGACGATCGATCTGAATGTGTCTCCGAACTGGGAGATCAACTTTGGGGTCGGAGTTGGGGCGACGGCCAGCACCGATCACCTGATTGTGAAGGGCATCCTCGGGCGCCGGTTCGATTGGACGCATCAGCGAGCGGGCAGTTCCGACAGCATTCAATAGGATATACATGCGAACGGATCGTCGTGATTTTCTGGTTAAAACAAGCTTCGCGATGCTGGGCGCGGCGGCGAAGGGAAGGTTGTGGGCGCAGACGCCGGCGGATGTGCGGATGGAAATTGCGCCTCTCAAGCTGGAGATTGGGCCAGGAAAGATAATTCACACAATTGCCTACAACGGGGCCGTTCCTGGGCCACTGATCCGCTGGCCGGAAGGGAAGCCGATCGCGATTGATGTGGTGAACCATACGGACGTGCCCGAGATTGTGCACTGGCATGGATTATGGATTCCATCCGACGAAGACGGCGCGGTCGAAGAGGGTTCGCCCATGATTGCGCCAGGCGGACAACGGCGCTACAGTTTTACACCGCGGCCGGCGGGTTTCCGTTGGTACCATACGCACACCTTTGCCGGGCACGATTTGAAGCGGGGCACGTATACCGGTCAGTTCGGATGTTTTTACATTGAGCCTAAGCAAGCGTCAGGTGCGTACGATCAGGAGATATTCCTCGCACTGCACGACTGGAATGCGTATATGGGAGGTGGTGGGGATTCGTCCATGGATGCATTTTATGATTATGCGACGATCAATGGCCGCATGCTTGGGCATGGAGATCCGATTAAAGTCCGCGAAGGGCACAAAGTGCTCTTCCGCGTTTTGAACGCCAGTGCGACAGCGACGCACTGGCTGGCGCTGGCTGGGCATGAATTCACCGTGCTCGGCATGGATGGGAACGAGGTACCGCAGCAAGCGAAAGCGCCGGCGGTACGGCTGGCTCCAGCGGAGCGCATTGATGTTTTGGTGGAGATGAATCAGCCCGGAGTGTGGATTCTGGGCGAAACACGGCCGGAGATTCGACGGGCGGGAATGGGGATTGTGGTGGAGTATGCGAATCAGAAGGGCGAGCCCAAGTGGATCGATCCGGTGGAGACGTTCTGGGATTACGCGCGATTCGCAAAGCAGGAACCTGTAGAGACAGAACCGGACGAGAAAATTCCTCTCGTGTTTGAGTCGAAGTTTCACGGGCACGGTGACTTTGACTATTGGACGATCAATGGCAAGTCGTATCCGAAGACGGACACAATTCCGCTGAAAGAAGGCAAGCGTTACAGATTGACGATGCAGAACAAGAGCGGCGACGATCATCCAGTTCACTTACATCGCCATACGTTTGAGGTGAGCAGCCTGGATGGCAAGCCGCTCTCCGGGCTGCGCAAGGACGTGGTGGTGGTGAAGGCAAAGAGCACTGCGGAGATCGACTTCGTGGCAGCGAACCCGGGCGCGACGTTGTTTCACTGTCACCAGCAAAGCCACATGGATTTTGGTTTCATGGTGCTGTTTCGCTATGTTTGAGATTATGAGCCGTACGACCCTATCGACATGAGATCTCGGAGCAACTTCTTTCCAGCTTTTCCTGCGAAAGGGAAGGTGGGTCTACAAACCAATCCGTTTCGCATTTCTATCCGTATTACATCAAGTGGACTGGAGAATTCCTGAGATCGGTACGGCTATGCATCTCGGTGGCACGAAATGATGGAACGTTATTTAGCGCTGCCGAGGAAGTTATTTTCGTCCCTGATCCTGCTCGCCTGCTTTCCTCTTCCTGTGTTTGCACAAGCGGGTACTTTGGCAGGCCGGGTGACCGACCCTCAAGGGAACGCTTTGCCGGGAGCCGCGGTGCAGCTTCTTGCCCGTGATCCATCCGGAAGCAGTAAGGTTTCGGGGCAAACCGCGTCCGGTCCGGATGGTCGATTCGAGCTGGAGGTGGATTCGGGCGGGACCTTCACAGTGAAAGTCGAGGCGGAAGGATTCCAGCCCGTTGTCCTTCAGGTGAAGGTTCATTCCGGCAACAACTCCGAGATCAACGTCAGCATGAGCCAGCTCTCGACCCGGATTGAGCGTGTCACCGTCACAGCCGACATTAATGAGACCGACGTGCTTTCGCCCGATCCTGGCGAGAAGGTTTTTGTTCGGCAGGATCTGCTGGATGCCAATCCAGGCCGTCCGGGTGCGCCGGTGTCGATTCCCGGGTATCCCATTGAAACCGCGTCGAGTGGAATCAAGGCGCCGCAATATTTTGCGCCGGGCGTGGCGGGCGATCACGGCGAGCCCATCGCCCAGTACATTGCGGTGGGCACTTACATGGTGCCGAATAATTTGTCCGCGAATGCTCATGGCAATGGATACGCCGACCCCAACATATTTATTCCGGAGGTTCTGGAGAGCGTGCAAGTCGACGGCGGCGCGTTCAATGTTCGCGAGGGCAATCATGCGGTCAATCTGGCGGCAACCTATGGGCTGCGGTCCCGGCTTGATCCGTTCATCACGCTTACCGGAGACTATCGCGACCTCGATCTGGTAGCGGGATTCAGCCCTACTCCCGAATCATGGGTGGCCTTCGCAGCGTCCTACGGCAACGGATTTCTGGACCGACTGGAGCATCGGCAGCAGTACAAATTTAATGGCGAGCGGTTATTTCACGTCGGTCAGCATCGGCTGACTCTGTTTGGCATCGGGTATTACGGATTTTCCTATGTGCCGGGACTGGTTCCGATCTTTGCCTTGAATTCCGCCGATGCCAACTTCCACAACTATGGAGATACGATCGATCCGCGGCAGAAGGATCAGACGCATACCGCACTGGTAGCCGTGAACGACGTCTGGCAAATCAGCGGAAGCCAGCAACTGCAACTCTCCGGCTTTTTTCGCACCTACAATCTTTCGCTGTTTTCGGATTTTGGACAGGGCCTTATTCGGCAAAGCGAGTTTCGCACGGTTGCCGGCGGCAGCACGAACTATGTGAACAAGCTAGCCGAGTATTTTTCTCTGCTGGGGGGATTTGACTACGAGCGCGAGGCGCCGCGGCGCGACGATCTTGACCACTACGGAGTTTTCAACCCCAGCGCTCCTGCGTACTACGGCCCGTTCACTCCGATCGATGGAAACAACGTCACCATCGGATCAGTGACGCCGTACATTGCCGGCGAGGGCGCTCTGTCCCGCTACTTACGCTACTATCTCGGCTGGCGTCGCGACGAAATCGATTTTGATAACGACGACCTTCTGCACCCACAGAATTCTTTTCAGAAATGGGTGGGCGTGAACTCGCCCAAGGCGACAGTTTCTTTTCTCCCTAAGGAATCGTGGTACGCGCCGCTGCTCTCTCTCAGTTTTGGCCAGGCGTTCTTCACGGAAGATCCCCGCATTGGCACCGGAACGACTGCGGGCACTCCGGTGGCCACATCGCATTCGTATCAGCTGGTCGCGAGCAAGACCGTCCACAAAACGGATGTGCGACTTACTCTGGGGCACGTCACCAGTAGCGCGGAGCTGGCGAAAATCGATCCCGATACTGGACTGCAATTTGATCAGGGGCCAAGCCGTCTGCGCTTCATGGTAATCGCGGTGCGCAGAAACTTCAGCCTGGGAACGCTGCAGGCAAGTTTTTCCAAAGCCGATGCTCGCGACCTCGACTCCGGCGATCCAACGCCCGAGGCACCGCGAACCATCTTCGACACGATGGGAACGATTCAGAAACTTCCGTTCAAGTTGCAGGCACGAGGCGAATTCGAGTACGTGGCGACCAAGCCCCTGGGCACAGGATGCCTGCCAATTTTGAGCAACGAATGCACGGGAACTCCGGTGAAGGAATTTCGCGGAGCGTTGGTCCGGCCGTTTGTGAACGGCCGCGTGGAGGCTGGCGTAAATTTCCTGATCGCGAGCGGCTATACCGGGCAGACCACGGAAAACTTCTATCCGTCCGACATTCAGGAAGTTGTCGGAGTGCGCATACCCTCCTACGCCAGCGCGAGCCTGACCTACAGATTTGGACGCTTCGCCGGCCCCTGAGCAACCGGATAAGTCCGTGGCCGGGTTTTCGAAACCTCCAACCGCCTGCCAAAAACAGCACTGGAAAATTCCGCGACAAAGGTATAAACTTTGGCTCCACAAGCGGCATTCATACGTTTTAATGAATGCTTTCAGTATGATCGGCCAACCGCGGAGTGGAGCATGACCCTGACCGGTAAATTTCCTAACATTTTCAATCGCCAGAGGCTGTTCACAATCGCCGCTACGTGCGTTGCGCTCCTGCTGGTGTGCGCTTCAGCCGCGGCATCGTCGGCCTATGTACGTGTCAACCAGGCGGGATACGAATCCGGCAATCCGCCTTTTCAGGCCTATCTTATGTCGACGGCCTCGGAATCCGGAGCCACGTTCAACGTCATCAACTCCCAAGGCAAAACGGTTTATTCGGCTCCGGTCGGCACCCTGGCGGGGACGTGGAGCAACAGCGCCAAACTCTCGTATGAAGTCTACCCTCTCAGTTTTGCGGTGCCTGGCGGCGATATTTACACCATCTCCGTAGAGGGTCCGGTACCGGCTACATCGCCGCAGTTCGCCGTCGATTCTCCGGCAGTGCTCTATCCTGGCTTGCTCCTGAACACGCTTTGGTTTTACGAGACCGAGCGCGATGGGCCGAACTATATTCCCAACGCGCTACGCACCGCGCCCGGTCACCTCAACGACAAGAACACGACCATCTACGATACGCCGCCCTTGAACAACAACGACCTGATCGCCACCAAGGGGACACCCCTGACTCCGACGGGAGCGGTCATCGACGGCGACGGCGGATGGTGGGATGCGGGCGACTACATGAAGTATGTGGAGACCGTGAGCTACACCACCGCGCTCATGGAAATTGGAGTTCGTGATTTTCCAAATCAGATGGGACCGAACGCTCCGCAGAATCCCGCAGCGCCCCCGGTTGCGGTTTCTTATGCAGGCAATGTGGCGGGAGCTCCGGCGTCGTCGGACTTCTCTGCCGAGGCACGTTTCGGTGTTGCCTGGCTGATGCGGATGTGGGATGACAGCAGCAAAACTCTTTACTACCAGGTGGACAACAGCCAGGACTGGAAGAATTTTCCCAATCTTGAAACTGAGTATGACATTTGGACATTGCCGCAGGCGGCTGATCACTACAAGCGCTGCACGGCTGACTATTTTTATATTTGCTACCGGCCGGGTTTTGTCGCAGCCGTCGGCGGCTCGCAAATCAGCCCGAATCTCGCGGGCCGAATGGCAGCCGCTTTCGCGGAGTACTACCAGCTTTATCGAACCACGGATCCGACCGGTGCGAACCAGGCGCTGCGAAACGCAGAGGATATTTTCGTGCTGGCCAATACTTCTCTCCACGATCCAGCGAAATCGGTGAATGGCGGCAGTTGCCCGACCGGCTGTTTGCTCACCATCATGCCCTTCGACGGCTATCCCGAAACCGTATGGGATGACGATATGGAGTTGGGCGCAACCGAACTTTATTTCGCGCTGGCCTCGGCCGACGGAAAACTCCCAGCGGATTTGCCCGTGAGCAATCCTGAAAAATACCTGGCCGACGCTGCCCACTATGCCGCGCGCTACATCACCAAAATCTACGACACCGGCAATGAAGACACGCTCAATCTCTACGATGTCAGCGGGCTGGCGCACTTCGAGCTTTATCGCGCGCTGGGCATGGCGGGCAATCCGTCTGGGCTGCCGGTCAACCAATCGACAATGCTCAAGGCTCTGAAGAATCAGCTGGCCGTCGCGATTACTCAGTCTGGAAAAGATGTTTGGGGTTTCGGCGTTCCCTGGCAAGACGGCGACACTACATCGCACGGCGCGGGCCTCTCAGTAGTGGCGAGCGAACTCTATTATCTGACGACGTCGAGCGGCTACAACACAGACGCGCAGAAATGGCTGGGCAACATCCTCGGCGCTAATTCATGGGGATCGTCCTTCATCGTGGGCGACGGTACGACGTTCCCCAACTGCATCCAGCACCAGGTGGCGAACCTGGCGGGCGCGCTCGACGGAACATCAGGCGGCACGCCGATTTTGTGGGGTGCAGCTTCGGAAGGCCCGGCCAGCGCGGCAACTTCGGGCACGCTGCAGGGAATGATTCTTTGTCCGGCGAACGGCAGAGATTCGTTCAAGAGATTCAACGGAAATGATGGCAAGTACAACGGCTCTCAGGTGGCCGTCTATAGGGACAATGTGCAATCGTATAGCACGACGGAACCGGCAATCGACTTGACTGCGACTTCATTTCTTATGTTTTCCTGGAGAATCGCTGGCCACCCCAGCTACTGGACGAGTTCGACAATTTCAGCGAATCCCCCAACCATTTTGCGGGCTGGTCGTGACTCAAGCACGGGTCTAATCGCCGTCGTGAAAAGCACTGGACCCACGGCGCCCACTGGAAGAGTCCGCTTTTATCTCGGCAGCACGAGTGGCAGATTGCTCGGAGAGGCTCAGCTACATGATCGCTCGCAGTCCGCATCGATCGCCAGCCTTCGAGTGCGAGTTGCGGATCTTGGCGACGGCGCGAACGACATTGTTGCCCACTTCTCCACCGCTGCTGACAGCGATGCGAACGGACCGTCCACTTCTCTCCCGGTCGAGGTGAGCGTCAAACCGTAAGAAGAGACATCGGTCATTTACCTTGGGCTCGGTTTCGCTGAATGCGAACTGTCGCCTTACGTTGCACCCGCAGACCGCACTCCAGCGTGCCGATCCGCGCCATTCGCGTAGTGCAAATTCTTCACTCCGTACATGCGGCGGTCCGCTTCCGCCAGCAAGTGTTCGGCATTGCTGCCATCCACTGGAAAGAAAGCCTGCCCGATGCTCACTGAAACCAGACCATCGCCGCAAACCAATTTTCCGACGTCGGCGATAATCGCCTCAAGCCGGCGCGCCATTTCTGCGGCTGCCTCCCGACTGAGACCGGGTGCAACCACAACGAATTCATCGCCGCCCATTCTCGCCGCATAATCGTATTCACGGCAGGAATCTTTCAAGGCCTCGGCAAACATCTGCAAGAGCTTGTTGCCTTGGAAGTGTCCAAAGCGGTCATTCACCTGTTTAAAGCCGTTGAGATCTGAAACGAACACGGCCAGCGGCAGATTGGATCGCTTGCAGCGCGCAATCTCACGATCGAGATGCAAGAACAGCGATCGCGCGTTGGGAAGACCAGTGAGGTAATCGGTTGTAGCCGAATCCTCGGCCAGTCGATATTTCAGCGCGTTCTCGATGGTGAATCCGAGCTTCGAGCTGATGGCCAGCAGAATTCGCAGATGGTCCTTGGTAAATGCGTCCTGTTGAGCGCGATACAGCGCCAACACCGCAACCACGCCCGACACTCCCTCGAGCGGCACTGCGAGCGCTGAACGAAGAGTGCTGTATTTGGTGGGATCATTGAGATATCCGGGCTCGACCGAAGGATTGCCATTGAGAATCGGCTTGCCGTTCTGCGCCACCCATCCCGACAGCCCTTCCCCGAGCGGAATCCTCAAAGACGAAAATAAACGAAAGTTGTCGCCGCTGACAAACTCCGGAGTCAGCAGATTGTCCTGCTTGAGATAAACCGCCATGGAGTCATACGGCACCAGGCGCTTCAGCCGCACCGAGAGCATCGAGAGCGTATCGTCTACGCTCAGCGAAGTGCCCAGGTCATGACTCAACTCAAAAAGCATCTGCGCTTCTTGCCGCGCTGCCGCGATAAAGGAAAGATAGTCGCGGCGTTGTTCCGGGTGCTGTGGAACCGCTGTTTCTGGTTCTGCAAAACCCGCCGCCGGAGCGGCGCCACGTTGGACCTTCACATCGGTCGAAAGCTTTGCCGGAGTTTTCGGCGGTCGCGCATGCGCAAGTTTCTCCAACTCAACATACCTCTGCCGCAAGACCTCAACCACACGCGGATCAAAACTCTTGCCGGCCTCGTCGACCACGCGCGCCATCGCTTCATTCAAAGGCAACGCGCGACGGTACTGCCGATCTGAGGCCAGCGCGTCCAGGCAATCGACTGCCGCCAGGATTCGCGCTCCAATCGGAATGTCCTCACCCTTCAACCCGTTCGGATAACCGCTGCCGTCCCATTTTTCGTGATGCGCCCTGACGATAGGCACCACCGGATAAGGAAATTCCACTTGTTCCAGAATCTCCGCTCCAATAATGGGATGGATCTTCATCTTCTCGAATTCTTCCGGCGTCAGTTTCCCCGGCTTGGAAATAATATGTTCGGGAACCGCCAGCTTGCCGATATCGTGCAGAACCGACGCCGCTTGCAAGGCCTCAGTTTCGTCTGCGCTTAACCCGAGTTCCTTACCCAGTTCCATCGCGTAAATACGAACCCGTTGCAGGTGGTCGTGTGTAGTGTGATCCTTGGCTTCAATCGCCAGCGCAAGAGCTTCAATGGTTCGCAAGTGCAAATTGGATACCTGCTCGGCATGCCGCGTTTCATCCTCGAGCTTGGCCAGGTAAAGCCGATACGACCGGTACATGAGATAAACCGGAGGCAAAACCAGAAGCGAAGACTGCCATCCGATGTGCCGATTCAAGAAGCTCACCAATCCGGCGATGGCCGCTCCGACCAGGTAATAAGGAAACGACCAGAAATAACATTCCGACCACACTTTCAACACCGGCTTACCTTCCGTCAGGCGGATGATGGTCGCCATAGCGAAGGTATTGAAGGCGAAATATGTGATTGCCACCAGCAGCAACGCAAGCGGAGCGTTTCGCTGTAGCCCATGCGTAGTTACGGCTTGATACACGAGGTATGACGCAGCCGTTCCCACCGGCAGCTGCGACATATTGAAAATCACATGAATCGACTTCAGGTTCGAAGACTTCCAATAAGACTGCACCAGCACTGCGGCGAACCCGATCATCAGGGTCTCGCCAAAGCTCAATTCCAAAACCCCCAGCAGGATGAACAAAAAGTTCACCGACATCGTTCCGTTGATGCCTGGCAGTTTGATTTTCAGGGAAGAAGCCAGCAACGCAACCGCAAGGTAGCAAAGGAACTTCAGCGGGTCCATCGAGTGCCAATTCGCCAGGGCAATACCGAAACAGCCCAGTGCGGCAAGGGCCATGGCTGCAATAAACACTTGTGCGCCCAACTGACGAGGCAAACTGCCAGACATCCTAAGATTCTTGCTCAGAGCGAACGAAATGTCCGACGAAAACCAACTCGATACATTACCAACGTGTTCTGCTTAGAATTCAAGGGTTTATGAGGCCTCTTGACGGCCGCTTCCGGTGGCCTGGTTCGGCCTGACGTGCCGGGAAATTGATCCTTACCAAGCGGCTCGACCCCCGTCGCCGGGTTTCCCGAATCTCGCGGAAGCCTTTGGTTGTGGGCTCAGCTTTGGGGTGTGGCCTGAAATCGCCGGGTTACCAAGTCAGGTAGTTGCTCTTCGAGTCTCCGCGCCAGCCAGGCTTGCAGTTCGGAACTGACATTCGCTGGCAGGTATAGAAACGACAATCCAACGTGACCCTTGTCATCACTCCAGCACACCTTGCACTCCGCCGTGACCGCCAGTTGAGGGTTCGTCAGGGTGAACTGGACGGTTACCGCTGTGCCCGGCATCAGTGGAGTCGAAGTGCTGATTGCGACGCCGCTTTCGCTGATGTTTACCGTCTTGCCGAAGATTTGTGGTCCGCCTTTTTGGTTGGCGGCCGCTGGGACCGAGACGGGACAACGGAAGTAGCGGCGGCGCTCTCGTACGATCAACCCGTAAGCTGCTCTGAGGGTATGCCGGATCGAATCGAGAGTCAGCGGTCTTTCGAGCGCAAAGCTCGAACCTGCTTTTAAGGCTTGCGCGGTCTCAGCGCTGCTGCCCGTGATTGCGAATGTCACCGCCGTCCGGTTCGAGACTGAGTTTCGCACCTGTCGAAGTACAAGTGTAGCTTGGCTTCCCAGCGAAAAATCAACAACTCCAACCTCAAGCTTGCTGTGGTTCACCCGGTCCAGCGCATCGGAAAGTTTGATGCAGATCTCCACCGACAAAGCGAGCTCCTGCATGGCCTCGGCAACTTGGCGTGTAGCCACCGCGTCTTCGGAGACGATCAGGGCCTTGCCTATCAGTTTCGAAGTGGAGACTTCGTCCATCCAGGGGTTCCTGGCTAGGCCGACTTGCGCCCGGCACTTTTGTCAGCTTGTTCTTCTGTTTCGCACTGGTTACGGGCCATTGCCTCCTGCTGTTCCTTAAATCTGCGAAACCGTTTGCCGCGAAGCCACGCGCTCGCCAAAGATCCCACCCCAGCACCGAGTAAGAAGTATCCCGAGGCCATCCATGGATCCATGGCGCGCGCTCCAGCACTTTTTTCGCCAGACGTGAGCCCCCTCTTCCCCCTCGCGCCTCGGGCGAACACTGCGCCAAAAGTAGGGCATGAGTTGGTTACAGGCAATACAGTAAGCACTGTATGTACTGAACAGGTTCACAATTGCCTCGCGCTCATCCTGAGGTGAGCAGAATCGGTTGCGCGCCAGGCAGTTCCAGAATCGATCCCTGGGGATCCGCGCAAATAGTAATCTTGTGGCCGGCATTTTCCGGCCGCTGAAAAATCCGCCTCCAAAAACACTCGCATAACATATATTTAATGTGAACATCTGGCCCGTGATGTTTCCGGGTCACGGGAGAACGGTCGAGTGGCGTCGCTGGGTGCCCAACTGAAGCAAGAGCGGGAGAAGCAGGGGATCAGCCTGGATGACATCTCCCTTACCACGAAAATCGGTACGCGCATGCTGCGCGCTCTTGAGGAAGAACAATTCGATCAACTCCCGGGCGGCATCTTTAATAAGGGCTTTATCCGTGCCTACGCGCGCTGTTTGCACATGGATGAAGAACAGGCCATTGCTGACTACCTGGCCGCCACTGGAGTCAGCCCGGCGACGAAGAAATCCGACAACAACGAGCAGGTTCCCGTCCTCGATCCTCCCCCGCGAGAAGAAAATCCTGCAGCCGCAGGCCCGCCCTGGAACAAGCTCGCGATTGCGCTGGTGATTGTCGCTGTGGTTTTTACCGGTTGGGGTTTCTACTCACGCGAATCGCAGAAGACCACGGGGATCTCGGCGGCGCCGGCCGCCAACCCTTCCGCGCCGGCTGCGGCGGCAGAGACGTCTCCGCCCGACCAGAAGCCCAGTGAGCCTGTGAATTCCCCCGCGGCCACGTCGATTCCATCGGAACAGCCGGTTGCGGCCGCGGTGCCGGGGAATCCATCCCAGGTGGCCAGCACGCCCGCCTCCACTGCCAACGCCAGCCAGCCTCAACCCGCAACGCCCGCCAACCGCACATTCCTGGTGTCGATCAAAGCGCGCGCTGACTCTTCGTGGCTATCGATATCCCTTGATGGCGAGGTTGTCACCCGGGCGATGCTCATTGCACCGTCGGAAAAATTGGTTCGCGCAGAGAAAGAAATCGTTATCCGCGCAGGCAACGTCGGCGCTCTCGATTTCGAATTCAATGGCAGCAAACTCCCAGCGCAAGGCAACTACGGCGAGGCTAAGACCCTGATTTTTGACGTCCATGGCCTGCAACCACCGGCGCCAAAACCGGAAGCCCCCGCGCAATTGCCGTAACCAGCCCGGAAAAGCGGTAGAGAACCATAAGGATGTGGCACAAGGGCCGGGCTGAAAACACTCGACCTGAGGTTCAGTCTTGACAGGATGCGATTCCCATTGAACCCCCGTCCTCAACCCTCTGCCTGACCCGGAACTCCGCTCACTGCCGTAACCTACAGCCCAGTCCAAAAAGATTGCGCCTCTCCTTATTCTCTGGTAGCCTTTTTGAGATCCCCGGAATGAAGCATTTCGTGTGGCTGTTGTGTTCTGATGGGCCCCCGCCAGACGTGACGCCCAAAAGCGCTTGCTAAGGACTAAGGAGAAGAAGCTTGTCCAAGAACCGTCATTTATTTACCTCTGAATCCGTAACCGAAGGACATCCCGATAAAATCGCCGACCAGGTTTCTGACGCGATCCTCGACGCCTGCCTTACCGACGATCCCTCCAGCCGTGTAGCCTGCGAGACCTTAACTGCAACCGGACTGGTAGTAATCGCCGGCGAAATCACCACCAAGGCCTACGTCGATTTCCAAAACCTGGTCCGCGGCACCGTCGCCGCCATCGGCTACGACAATGCCCTCTACGGCTTCGACTCCAACACCTGCGCCGTCATCTCCAGCATCAACAAACAATCCGGCGACATAGCCATGGGCGTAGACACCGGCGGCGCCGGCGACCAGGGAATGATGTTTGGCTTCGCGTGCAATGAGACTGCGGAGCTTATGCCGGCGCCTATTTCGTTTGCGCACAAGCTTTGCATGCGGCTTTCGGAGGTTCGCAAGCATGGCAAGCTTCCTTATTTGCGGCCGGATGGCAAGTCGCAAGTGACGGTTGAATATGATGCGCATCACAAGCCGGTTCGAGTGGATGCCGTCGTGGTTTCTACCCAGCATTCGGAGACGGTTGGAAATGACGAACTCCGCAGCGATATTCTCAGGCACGTGATTCAGGCTACGATTCCGGCTCACCTCCTCGACGAAGACACCAAGTACCACATCAATCCCACTGGACGCTTTGTGATTGGCGGTCCCATGGGCGATACCGGGCTGACCGGGCGCAAGATTATTGTGGATACCTACGGCGGTATGGGTCGGCACGGGGGCGGGGCTTTCAGCGGAAAGGATCCGACCAAGGTCGATCGCTCGGCGGCGTATATGGCGCGTCACATTGCGAAAAACATTGTCGCGGCTGGGCTGGCGGATCGTTGCGAAGTGCAACTGGCATATGCCATCGGCGTGGCCGATCCGGTGAGCGTGCTGATCGAAACCTTCGGGACGAGCAAGGTGGATACGACGATTATTTCGGATCTGGTCCGGGCTCATTTCAAATTGACGCCCAAGGGAATCATTGAGTCGCTCAATCTGCGACGTCCGATCTACTGCAAGACCGCGGCTTACGGACACTTCGGGCGCAGCGATCCGGACTTCACCTGGGAGTTGACCGACAAGGCGGCAAAACTGGCCAGCGACGCGGGGTTGCGACAGCCGGTCGCAGCGCAAAAGTAAGATTTAGCGGATTCCAAAGAATGCGAAAAGGGTGGGGCACCGCTCCGACACGGAACAGCAGATTCCTCGCTACGCTCGGAATGACAATGGTTGAATGAGAATGACAATGGTTGAGCGGGAATGACGATGGTTGAATGCGAATGAGAAGGGTTTCAGAGTTAGGACAAAGAGGGTTTTCAACAGGCGAAAGTACGATCATTGGGTATTCAAGGTAATTAATCCGCAATAAAATAGGAATCACGATTTCAGCGCCACAGGAGAAGTATGTCGACCACACCAACGCAAGCGCAATCTGATATTAAAGGCCTCGATTTTGCCGATCTAGGCAAGAAACGCATCGAGTGGGCCAACCAGTCGATGAAAGTTCTGCAGATCATTCGCAAGGAATTCATCAAGAACCAGCCGCTGCAGGGCATCCGCATTTCGGCCTGCCTGCACGTCACCGCGGAGACGGCGAATCTGGCC
>DATNHO010000183.1:0-24427 GCA_035604895.1 Terriglobales bacterium
TTGCTGTGCTAGTTTTTTCTTTGGCCCGACTCGGAATCAGGCGCGGCCGTAGAGTACTGGCGCTGGAAGTGTGTTCAGGGAGTCGGTGGGGGATGACTTGGAAGCAGGGGCGGCGGTTCAGCGCGAGATTCATGGCACTAAATTCATCGTCGCTAGCGGCTCGATGCAGCGCTTCATGGCCATGGTCGAGCGTGTGGCGGGGCACACCGAGACTGTCCTGATCACAGGCGAAACCGGCAGTGGCAAAGAACTTATTGCTTGCAGCATTCACGAATTTTCCTACCGCAACGGCAAACCCTGGATTGACATCAACTGCGCCGCCCTTCCGGAACACCTGGTCGAGAGCGAACTGTTCGGCTACGAAAAAGGCGCCTTCAGCGGCGCTGATACGTCCAAGCCGGGACTCTTCGAACTCGCGGACAAAGGAACGCTTTTTCTAGATGAAATCGGCGAGCTACCATCCCACATTCAAGTAAAGCTGCTGCGGGTGCTGGACGGGGCTGCTTACTACCGTCTGGGCGGCCATCGCAAGATCACTGTCGATGTGCGAATCGTCGCCGCGACCAATCAGGATCTCGAAGCAGCAGTGCGCGAAGGGCGTTTCCGCAAGGATCTGTTCCATCGTCTGAGCCAGTTTGAGCTCCGGGTTCCGCCGCTGCGCGAGCGGCCGGAAGATGTGGTAGCGCTGGCCGAGCATTTTCTGCGCTTGAAATCAGCGGAAATGAAGTTCAGCCCAGAGGCCTTGCGCGCGCTTCAGACTCACTCCTGGCCGGGAAACGTGCGCGAGTTGCGGAATATAGTTGCCAAAGTCGCAATGGCATCGTCTGGCCCGGAGATCGGCGCGGTCGAGGTGCTTGCGGAATTTTCGGCCTCGGAACAACAAAAGAGCGATATCGCCTTACCCTCTGGCGACCTCCAGGACATGGAAAGACAGATGGTGATGAAAGCCCTGGAGAATACCGGCGGGCATCGTGCGAAGGCAGCTGAACAGCTTGGCATTTCGCGCAGAACCTTGACTCGGAAGCTCGGCGAATACAAAATCACCCCGGCCTTCGGCGACAAGAGCCGTGCGCTCGGAGCGCTCAGCCTGAAGCAGAAGAAGTTTTTCCGGGCCAAGGTGAAACTCCCGGTTGTGCTCAAAGACAGCCAGGGCCACGAAACCCAGGTCACTGCGGTGAACTTGAGTGTTGGGGGTATGGGCCTGGAGGGATTGCCGGATCCCCGCCGGTCGCAAGGTCTCATGGACATCAGATTTCTCCTGCCTGACGGCCAAACGCCTATCGAGGCCAAGGTTCAAATCGTGTGGGCGGATCTGGAGGGGCGGGCGGGGGCAACCTTCGTCGTCATCGAGCCCGCGGTTTATAAAGAACTGCAAGAGTGGACGAATCAGAGGATGAAAGAAGAGGGTTGGGAGCTGCCCTTGTAAGCGTATTCAATCTGCCAAACCGCTCCAAGCCGACTGTTCCTCAGCCTAATCCCGCCGTGTCTGCGATACAAATCTTGCCCAACCGCCCGGACGAGCGGGCTACGTGCACATCCCAATCTGCTGAACTGAGCCAATTTGGCCGCGCCGCGCGCTCGGGGACATTTTGTCCCTTTCGAGCCGCGGGCGGACTGCCGTAAGTCCTTACTGGACAACGTTTCAGGCTTCCTTGGGGTGGCTACAGGCTTGCAGCCAACAGATCGTACTCCAGGCGCCCTTTTTGGGCGTCGGGAGCTGTGAACCTATATGGCAGTGATTAAGTCCGGATCGAGATTGCGTTATTTGATGCTAGCGTACCTGACATTGGGTGCAACGCTGGCCTTTGCCGGACCGCGGAGAATTTCCAAGGATCTGAAGAATCAATCCGCCGGACAGTGGGTCAACGTTATTGTCCAGTACCGGGTTCCGCCAAGCCAGGCGCATCTCGATAGAGCTGTTGCCAAGGGCGCAGTGCTTCAACTGAACTTACCCGTAATCAACGGAAGCGCTTTTGCGGTGAAGAGTAGCGCCCTGGCTGCGCTGGCGAAAGATCCGGATGTGGCTTACATTTCGCTCGACCGCGCCGTCTGGGCGACTGCAACGGTTACGGACTTCTACGACCAAGCTGTGGTGGCTCCTTACGCGTGGTCGAAAAATCTTAGTGGAAGTGGGATTGGGGTTGCAGTCATCGACAGTGGAATCAACGCCGGCAAGGATTTCACTCTTGCGAGCGGTACGGGTTCGCGCATCGTCTACAACCAGAGTTTTGTCGGCGGTCAGACGACCGCTAATGATTTGTACGGACACGGTACGCACGTCGCCGGCATCCTCGCCGGCAATGGCACGAACTCGCGCGGCACAAAGTTTCGCAAGACATTCATGGGCATCGCGGACAACGTGAACCTGATCAACTTGCGGGTTCTGGACCAGAACGGCGGCGGGCTGGACAGCTCCGTGATTGCGGCGATCCAGAGGGCCATCAGCCTGAAGAGCAAGTACAACATCCGCGTCATCAACCTTTCGCTTGGCCGACCGGTTTACGAAAGCTACAAGCTGGATCCACTTTGCCAGGCGGTTGAGGCAGCTTGGAAGGCAGGGATTGTCGTAGTGGTGGCGGCCGGCAATGAAGGACGCAACAATTCAGCTAGAACCGATGGATACGGCACCATCGCCGCGCCCGGGAACGATCCCTATGCGATCACTGTGGGCGCCATGAAACCGATGGGCACTTCGACCCGCGCCGATGATCTTATTGCCAGTTACAGTTCAAAAGGGCCGACCCTGTTCGACCACGTCGTGAAGCCGGACGTCGTCGCGCCCGGCAATCTTGTAATTTCTGTATTGGCCTCTTCAACTGCAACTTTGGTGAAGGCCGCGCCCGAGAACATCGTTGCGCTGAACTCTTACAGCACAACCGCCAAAGGCACGTCTTCGTACTTCACGCTGAGCGGCACCAGCATGGCAACTCCAGTAGTGAGCGGAGCCGTGGCACTGCTGCTGCAGAAGAACGGGTCGCTCACCCCCGACCAGGTCAAAGCGCGACTGATGAAGAGCGCATACAAAACTTTCCCGCGGTACAGCACCGCGAAGGATCCGACTACGGGCAAGACCTACACCAGCCAATACGACATCTTCACCGTGGGCGCTGGATATTTGGACATCCAAGCGGCTTTGTCGAGCACCGACCTGGCCCCGGCGGCATTCGGGAGCGCGAAGTCCCCGTCGGTGGCGAGGGATAAGAGTAAGAATGTGTACCTGGTGACTGGTTCCTCCATACTCTGGGGCGGCTCGGTCACTTGGGGAACTTCGGTAGTCTGGGGCACTTCGGTGCTCTGGGGTACGAGCGTGGCAGGCGAGTCCATCCTGTGGGGATCTTCGGCGCCGTGGGGTTCGAGTGTTGACGGCGGCTACAGCGTCCTGTGGGGTACTTCCATTATCTGGGGTACTTCGGACGAGAACGTTACGGAAGCCATTCCGATTGAAATTGAAGGCGAAGAGTAGAACTTCGCCTAACGCTCTGCGGAGTCAATAGAATCCAACATCTCTAACTCTCCAAATAGCGCAACTTTGCGTTACTTAAGTTTTCCTAGTTCGCCGCAAGTGGTTGCCCTCACGTGAGTTAGCTGATATCACTAGCTTTAGCTCAGCAGTTTGGGAGTTCCTGCTCGGACACTTGTGTGCGGCAAGGGCTGGGCTGTCGCAGAGGATATCAACACGCTATCCGCATTGCCAAAACTCGCAGCCAAGATTCTGATCACCGTGCTGCTTGGCGGTTTTCTCGGGGCGACCCTGGTTCGGCTTGCGCCCGGCTTCGGCGTAGACGAGGAAGAACTGGACGCACGGCTTAGCGCGCAGAGCGTTCAGGCTCTCCGAGAAACGCACGCTAGTGACGCCAATCTTTTCGTTTTCTATTTTCGTTATCTGAATCGCCTGTTGCACGGCGACCTGGGAAATTCGCGGACGCTGCAACGTCCGGTTCTGCAACTTGTCGCCGAGCGTTTGCCTGAGACTTTGAAGTCAGTCGCTCTCGGCCTGGCTCTGGGATGGAGTGCTGGGTTCCTGCTGGCGGTCGCGATCGTAATGTCGAGAGCTTGGTTTCTCGATCTGTTGGGCAGTTTGCTGGTCGGCGTTTTGCTATGCCTCCCTGCGGCTGTGCTCGCGCTGCTCTTTGTGCTGGCGCAGGCGCCTGCGCGCTTGCTGCTCGGACTGGTTGTCTTCCCCAAGATCTTTCGCTATTCGCGGAACCTGCTGGCGCGGAGTTCGGCCTTGCCCCACGTGTTGACCGCACGCGCAAAAGGCCTGGGCAACATGCGCGTACTGGTCTGGCACATTCTGCCGACTGCCGCGCCGCAGCTTCTGGCGCTTCTTGGAGTCACGGTGAGTGTCGCTTTCACCGCGGCGATTCCCATGGAAGCATTGTGCGACCTACCGGGGATTGGCCAACTGGCCTGGAAAGCGGCTCTGGGACGCGACGTCGCTTTGCTGGTGAATCTGACCATGATCGTCACCTTAGTCACTTTAGTCGCCAACTCTGCTTCCGACCTGATGGGCAGAACTTTTCGTACGAGTGAAGCATGAAGTGGGCGCGCACAACGGCGATTGTTTTTCTTCTGGCAGTTTCTTCCGCATGCCTGCTCGCGAACGTGATCGCACCGGCATCGTACGCGTACCAATTCCGCGAGGAACCCAATGCCGCGCCTTCCCGGCATCACCTTTTGGGCACCGACGATTTAGGCCGGGACCGCTTTTCGCGCGTGCTCTACGGCACGCGGGTGTCGCTGCTGCTGGCGCCGGCCGCGGCTTTGCTATCTAGTTTGTTAGCGGCTTTCATTGGCGGCATTGCGGGATTTTCAGGCGGCTGGGTCGAGCGGTTTGTAATGGCGGGCACGGATCTTTTTCTGTCGCTGCCGTGGCTTTTTTTGCTGATCACGGTTCGCGCACTTTTGCCTCTCAACGTTTCTCCGATTCTTTCAGTCTTGATCACCTTTGCGATGCTGGGTTGTCTGGGCTGGGCGGGCGCGGCTCGCATCATCTGCGCCGACGCACGGTCGTTAGCGCAATCGGATTTCATTCTGCTGGCGCGAGCTTCGGGCAGCAATGGGTTTCGCCTGCTGTGGCGTCATCTTGTGCCCAATCTGAAGCCCGTGCTCTATGCGCAGTTCTGGATTTCCGTTCCCGTTTTTATTTTGACTGAAGCCAATCTTGGAATTCTTGGCTTGGGAGTCGCGGAACCAATGCCTTCGTGGGGCAGCCTGCTGCGGGAGCTCGAAAGCTTTTCGACTGCCTCTGGCCAGTCCTGGCAGGTCGTTCCACTCATCCTGTTCATTCTCGTAGTAAGCAGCTTTCATCTCGTTCTGACTAAAGAGGAGTTGCCGGTATGAAAAAGATTCTTGCGGTTCTAGTTCTGTTAACCCTCATCACTTTCGGTTCAAATCGTGTGCTGGCGCAGTCCGGTGGCGAATTGCATTTCTGCTTGCGATCGGAGCCTAAGACTTTCAACCCGCTGCTGGCGGCGGATGACGCCTCGGAAACCATCCGCTACATGACCGGAGGCGTGCTGGTGCGCGTGAACCGGCTTACGCAGGATCTCGAGCCGGAGCTGGCAACCTCGTGGAAGATTACAAACGGCGGAAAGACCATCACTTTCCAACTCCGCGATGGCCTGCGCTTCTCGGATGGAACGGCATTTTCCGCGGACGATGTGGCCTTCACCATGCAGCAGCTCATGGATCCCGCCCTGCACTCGCCGACCGGCGATGCGTTCCGGTCTTCAGAAGGCAAGGTGGAAACCGAGGTTCTGCCCAAGAACCGTGTTCGCATTACTTTCCCCGCGCCCATCGCCGGCCTCGACAGACTTTTCGATCAGGTCGCGATTATGTCCGCAAAGTCGCCACAAAAAGAGATGGCCGTGCTGGGGCCTTACTACGTTGGAGAGAACAAAGCGGGATCGTATCTGATCTTGAAACGCAATCCGAACTACTGGGAGAAAGATCCTGCCGGACGTCCTCTGCCCTACATCGAATCAGTCCGGCTTGATATTCAGTCGAACCGCGACATTGAGATGTTGCGCTTGACGCGGGGAGAAATTCATTTCATCAACTCGCTTGATGCCGAGTATTTCGACAAGGTAGTCGCCCAGGATCCATCCATGGCGCACGATGCCGGCGCCTCTCTGGATTCCGAGGAGATGTGGTTCAATCAAGTTGCTACTTCTCCGCTGCCGTCGTACAAGAAAGCTTGGTTCATTTCGACGAACTTCCGGCGCGCGGTTTCTGAAGCCATCAACCGCGAAGACCTGGCCCGGATCGTCTTCCGCGGACATGCGCGTCCTGCGGTTGGGCCAGTTTCTCCAGCCAATAAATTCTGGTTCAACGCCAAGCTGCAAGCGCACCCCTTCGACCAGAAATCCGCATTGCAACGCCTGACCCAGGATGGATTCCATCTTCAGGATGGCGCCCTGCATGATCGTGACGGACACGCGGTCGAGTTCTCCGTCATCACCAATGCCGGAAACAAGTACCGCGAACGAATGGCGACGATGATTCAGCAGGATCTGTCCGGCATCGGAATCAAGCTGAATGTAGTCACACTGGATTTCCCGTCGTTGATCGAGCGCATCACCCACACCTTCGACTACGAGGCTTGCCTGCTGGGCCTGGTGAACGATGAACTTGATCCCAACGCGCAGATGACCGTGTGGCTCAGCTCCGCCGACAGCCATCAATGGAACCCCAGCCAGAAGACTCCAGCGACCGCGTGGGAAGCGGAAATCGATAAGCTGATGCGGGCACAGGCCTCCACTCTGGATCCGAAAAAGCGCAAAGAAGACTTCGACAAAGTGCAGGAAATCGCCTGGCAGCAGGAACCGTTTATTTATCTCGTGAACAAGAACGCACTGTCAGCGGTGTCGCCGGCCGTACACAACGCGCATCCAGTGGTACTGCGGCCGCAGGTTTACTGGAACATTGATCAGCTTTCGCTGACCAGCGAGGTCGCCAGGAATCGCTGATGGACGCGCCGCCGCTGCTGTCACTGCGACTCTCGGTCGACTATCCTGGGAAACCTGGAGTGCTGCGCAACCTTTCGCTGGACCTCGGCACGCGGGAAATCCTTGGCTTGGTTGGCCAGAGTGGCTGCGGCAAAAGCACGCTGGCGCTGGCCGTCTTGAAACTTCTTTACTTGAAGCGAGGCCGAGCTCAGGGTTCGATTCACTTCAAGGGCCGCGACCTGATGGTCATGAGCGAACGGGAAGTTCGATCGCTTCGCGGTAAAGAAATCGGCCTCATCCTGCAGAGTCCCATGTCTTCGCTGAATCCTGCTCTCCGCATCGGAACGCAACTGGAAGAAGCATGGAAAGTGCACCGGAATGGCTCGCGAGATGAGTGCCGGGAGGCGCTGCGAGGATCTCTGGAGAATGTGAGCCTGCCCGGGGATCCCGATTTCCTGCGACGATATCCGTCGCAACTAAGCGTGGGCCAGGCGCAGCGCGTTCTGATTGCGATGGCTGTTTTGCATCGTCCCGCGCTGCTGATTGCAGATGAACCTACGAGCGCTCTCGACCTGATTACCCAAGCAGAAATCCTTCAGCTGTTTGCCAGCCTCAGCGCCAAGTTCGGCATCAGCGTTCTCTATATTTCCCACGATCTGCTGTCGGTGGCGACCATCGCGCATCGGATGGCAGTAATGGATAAGGGCGAAATTGTGGAGTGTGGCAAAACGGCAGAGTTGTTCCAGAACCCCACGCATCCATATACTCGCCAACTGATTCGAGCTCTGCCGGTGGTGCCGCGGCTTGCGGCTGCGAATGCCGGCGGGCATTAAGCGAACGATCACTGGCCGGCTTTGGCAGGCATCGCTGCAGGCACGGCAATTTCCACAGAGTCGGGAGTAGTCCAGGTGGCCTTCCCGTTCTCCAGTTCGAGGCGGTTCATCGTGATTTTCATCTTGCCGCGATCAACCTCAACCAACAGGTAGTGATAATTCACGGCCTTACCAAATAAGGGATCATCGGGCTTTCGCTCGATCAGGTAAGGATGGGCCCCTCCGCCGCCAGAGACGAAATACGTGACGCCACCGTGGTCATAACGTTCATAGTTGTGGACGTGCCCCGCGAAGACTACAAAACGCGCGCGGGTGTGTGATTGCCGTTCCTCCAGCATCTGGGCGAGCGCCTGTTCCGGGTGGCGAGCCGAGTGCCCGCCACCAAGAAGCATGTCCTTGGAATTCGTGTAGGGCGGGTGATGGAGAACGATGTACACGAAATCCACATCTGCCGGCAGCGTGTCCAGTTCATGGATTAGCCATTGACCCTGGGGTCCGGAGGTCTCATCGAGTGAGCTATCGAGCATCAGCAGCAGCGTACTTGCGGCACGCACCGAATAGTAACGATTGTTCTGCAAATACAGGAAGTGCTTGAAGTAGTTCGCAAGCGCGATCTTTTCGTCACCATAGAACTCGTGGTTCCCCAACGCCGGATAGATGGGAATTTTTCCTTCAGACCAAACTGCGGTCTCCTTGTCCCAGACTTTCCAGTCATCGGCGTTCCCGCCGTGATAGACCATATCGCCGCTGATGGAAATGAATGCGGGATGAACGTCGGCAAGGGCTTGCACCAACGCCCGGCGGGCAGAAGGATTCGAGGCGTCGGTGTCTTTGGGATCGGTGAATCGGATGTCGCCGTAGGCAACGAAACGAAACGGCAGGTTGATTTGTGGCTGAAGCTCTACGGGCTGGGTTTGAGCTAATGCTGCGGCAGCCGCCCCAGCGAACAAGAAAAACTGCGCAAGAATTCTTCGGAATGTCATGGATGAATTCGTTCCCTAATGTTGGCGCGAGCGTTCTCGCTCGTGCTTCAGCGTTTTGCGGCAGCCGAAGTTCTTATCATCGAAACTTGATCTATCTGGTCTCGCACGGGCGATGACGCCCACATTAGTCTCAGCTGTCTTCGCCCACCTTGAGCACGGCGAGAAACGCCTCCTGCGGAATGTCGACACGCCCGATGCGCTTCATGCGCTTTTTGCCTTCTTTCTGTTTTTCCAGCAGCTTGCGTTTGCGCGTGATGTCGCCACCGTAGCACTTGGCGAGTACATTCTTGCGAATGGCATGAACGGTTTCACGAGCAATGATTTTGGCTCCGATCGAAGCCTGGATCGCCACTTCGAACATTTGCCGTGGAATTAACTCACGCATTTTCGAAACCAGCGCCTTGCCGCGTTCATAAGCGAAATCGCGGTGCACGACGATGGAAAGTGCATCCACCGGCTCGCCCGCGACCAGAATATCCATTTTCACCATGGGCGATTCCCAGTAGTCGGCCAGATGGTAATCGAGCGACGCATATCCGCGGGAGACGGACTTTAGACGATCGTAAAAGTCCAGCACGATTTCGTTGAGCGGCAGTTCGTAATGCAGCATGACACGCGAGGAACTGACATACTCGAACGTTTTCTGCCTGCCTCGCTTCTCTTCCACCAGCTTCAAAATGCCGCCGACATATTCTTCGTTGGTCAGGATCGTAGCGAGAATCACGGGTTCTTCGATTTTGGCGATCTCGCTCGGCGGCAGCCATCGCGAGGGATTATCCACCTCGACCATTTCGCCGTTGGTCTTGTAAATTTTGTAACGCACGCCCGGCGCGGTCGTGATCAACTCCAGATTGAATTCGCGCTCCAGGCGCTCCTGAATGATTTCCATGTGCAACAGGCCGAGGAAACCGCAGCGGAATCCGAAGCCGAGCGCGACCGAACTTTCCGGCTCAAAGAAAAATGACGAATCGTTCAAGCGCAGCTTTTCAAGGGCTTCGCGAAGCTGCGTGTGCTCATGCGCATCTACGGTATAGAGTCCGGCGAAGACCATGGGCTTGATTTCTTCAAATCCGGGCAGAGGCTCGATGGCAGGATTGTTTTCTTCAGTAATCGTGTCGCCAATTTTTGTGTCCGCGACGTTCTTGATGTTCGCGATCAGGAAACCGACTTCGCCAGCACGAAGTTCGTCGATCTCCACTGGTTTGGGAGTCAACACGCCCAGCGTTTCCACGTCGAGAACGCGTCCATTCCACATCAGCCGGATCTTTTGTCCTTTGCGAAGTGTGCCTTGAAACACGCGCGTCAGCACAATCACGCCCCGGTACGGATCGAACCAGGAGTCGAAGATCAGCGCCTGCAGCCGCTTTTCGGGATCTCCCTTGGGCGGCGGAACGCGTTTGACAATTGCTTCTAAAACATCCGGCACACCCTGGCCGGTCTTGGCGCTAATCAGAACAGCGTCGGTTGCATCCAGGCCCACGGCGCCTTCGATCATCTCCTTGGTGCGCGGAATATCGGCGCTGGGCAAGTCAATTTTGTTGATGACTGGAATGATCTCGAGACCGTGATTGATGGCCAGGTAAGCGTTCGCCAGCGTTTGCGCTTCGACGCCCTGGGAGGCATCCACGATCAGCAGCGCGCCTTCGCAAGATGCCAGCGCACGCGAGACTTCGTAGGAAAAATCCACGTGGCCGGGCGTGTCAATCAGATTGAGTTGGTAGGTGTGACCGTCCTGCGCCTGATACATCATGCGCACAGCGTGAGCTTTGATGGTGATGCCGCGCTCCCGTTCGAGATCCATGGAGTCGAGCACCTGGGCCTGCATTTCGCGGGCAGTGAGTGAGCCGGTCAACTCCAGCAACCGGTCGGCGAGCGTGGATTTTCCATGGTCAATGTGCGCGATAATGGCAAAATTGCGAAGAAACGCGGCGTCCATGGCTGCAGGGGTCAACGCTTGATTCTAACAGGCGTTGCGCAGGCGCTTCGGTTGCCGGACGATGGCCTCACGCAAAACCTGCTTTCGTCTGACAGAGTAAAATGCACTTATGCGTTACGTGGTTAGAGCGCGAGTGAAATCCGGCTGCGAACAGACTCTTCTGAAGGCAATCGAAGACGGCACCCTGGGGCAGGGTTCGGTCGCAGAGGGCGAGTATTTGCGCAACATGCAGCAGGCGCGGCTTTGCTCGGCCGAAACCGCCCGCTGGGTGGAGGTCTGCTATTGCCCGACTCCCTTGCAGGAAGAACGAGATTATTGGGAGCAGTACTTTGAGTTGACGCAAGTACAGGACGCGCACGATCGAAAGAAGTGTCGCGACGAAAACGGGTCTGAAGCGTGGGCTTGCGGCGGGTGTGACTGCACCGAGCGGTTGGAGCGGAAACTGGAAGCGTCGGGAAAACCGTTTCTCGAATCACTCCGCCACGAATTGATCAACTTACCCTCGCCAGGGGAAAAACGCTGATACCTTCGTCATGGTCCGCTCCTTTCACTGCCATCGATCACGTACAACTCGCCATGCCCATGGGTAAGGAGGACACAGCTCGGCGCTTCTATCGTGATCTGATGGGCATGAATGAGGTTCCCAAACCTCCGGAACTCGCAAAACGAGGCGGATGCTGGTTCGAGAGCGGCGCTGTGCAGATTCACCTAGGTGTTGAGAAAGAATTTCGCCCAGCAATGAAGGCCCACCCTGCCTTGCGCTGTAACAACTATCCGGCCTTGATCGCACAACTGCGGCGAGCCGGCATCGAGGTGAATGAAGCCAGCGATATTCCTGGCGTCCGCCGCTGCCACATTCACGATCCCTTTGGAAATCGTATTGAGCTAATCGGCTAGAATCAGACTCGATGCTGGTCCTTGCCTCTGCGTCACCACGCCGCCAGGAGCTTCTGCGTAACGCGGGCATCCCGTTCGTAGTGCAGCCGACTGACATTCCTGAGATACCGCAACCAGGAGAAGGGCCGCGCGCGTTCGCCGAACGCATGGCGCGGGAAAAAGCTTTGGCGGTTTTTCGCCTGCGGCCGGATGACGTCGTCCTCGGCGCGGACACGATCGTCATCGTGGACGCACAGATCCTGGGCAAGCCCCGCGACACCGCCGATGCCGCCCGCATGTTGCGTTTGTTGTCGGACCGCCAGCATCAAGTGCTGACTGCAGTTTGTCTGGTCGGGCAACTGAAAACTGGGAACCGGAAACTGGAAACTGGTTTTGAAGACTTCCAATCGGAAACGACGCTCGTCACAATGAATGCCATCAGCGACGAAGAGATTCTCTCTTACATTTCAACCGGCGAACCCTTGGATAAGGCCGGAGCTTACGCGATCCAGGGCAGAGCTTCGCGCTGGGTGTCACGCATCGAGGGAGACTACTTCAATGTGGTGGGATTACCGGTTTCGCTGGTTTACAAAATGGTGCAGGAGCGCGGAGTGCATTAGAACCAGACGTAGCGAGCTACATGTCTGCAGTTGGTGAAGTTTATGGCTTCTTGTCTTTTTCCTCTTCGCCTTCCTTCATCGCTGACTTGAAATTCTTGATGCCTTCACCCAATCCCTTTCCCAGATCGGCCAACTTGCTGGGGCCGAAGAGCAGGAGCGCGATGGCCAGGATCAGCAGAATCTCAGGCAAACCCAATTTGCCGCCCATGGTGAATCCTCCTTGCGGGGCTTGCCAGGTTCTCAGCGAAGACGTTGAAAAATTACGCCAACACCCCTATTTCAAAGTCTAGGCTTCCCATCCTAGGTAGTCAAAGTTTGACTGCATCCGCAGGCTATTTGGCTCCGATGCCCTTCAATGTGTAAAGCACACCGTTGAGCGAGCTGTCGTAACCGGCGCACCACACCTGGAATTTGGTGCCCACCGGCTTGCTGTCGCAGGCATCCATTTCTGCGCCTGTATTTACATCGACCGACCAGGTCTGGCCACCGTTGTGACTGAAGTAAATGCCACCGACACCGGAATAAACGTTGCCGCCCGCCGCCCAGCCAACCTTCGGCGCAACAAACAGAATTTCACGGATTGGCCAAGGATCGTCCAGTGTGCGACCGCTCCACGTCTTTCCGCCGTCTGCGGTGCGGTGCACCCAGCCCTCCACATTCGGTGAAATCTCGCCGCCGCCCACCCATCCCGACTTATTGTTGGCAAAAAACACTGGGCCATCGAAAACCGAGTCGACGGGCGGACCGCAAGTCCACACCGCTCCAGCGTCGGTGCTATCGCAGTAATTGACTCCCGAAGCGCGGGCGTGCAAGTTGGACAGCAGGCTAAATTCAAGACCGAACCAGCCGCCGTCGGGGTTCGATACTACGGTCGTCCAGTCCGCTGCAGTTGCACCGCCGTTAGTGGTGTACTGGGCAGTGTTCGTAGCGCCGTCAACCAGGTCCATAATCAGGCCGTCATTGTGGTTCGCGAAACGGGCGCGCTGCACCGATCCGGTCGACGTCAGAACAATATCATTCGTCCATGTAGCGCCTCCGTCGTGGCTCCAGCGGATGATGCCTTCGAATGTCGACGAATCGTAAAAACCAGAAATGATCACGTCTTTGGTATTGAAGGCGTGCACGCCGTACCAATACCAGGGGAAACTCAAGTTCAGGACTTCCGTCCAATGGGCACCGCCATCCGTTGTTTTCCAGACCTGACCGGCTTCGGCAGCGGCGTAGCCAATCTTCGCGGTGGGAAAAGAAATGTCGTGGATGACTGCGCTGGGCAGAGTCGCCTGCAGTTTCCAGGGGTTGGCTTTGGGTCCGACGATGCCGGGAGTCCGACTGCCGTTAACGTGCGCCGGGCGGTCAGCGGCCATCTCGCGGCCGGAACCTTGCACCGGCATTCTGCCAGCAACGTGCCGCACAGTCCTGTTATCCATCTGCGCGGATGCAGCCGGCATGATGCAAGCCGCCACCGCGACCACCGCAATCAGGAAATCAAACCGCCGGGAACTCTTCATCACTGGGATACCTCTGGGCCGGAAAACCGCGCCGGGAGAGGATTTTAGCACGACCAGCACTTACACACTCGCGATCAATTCGGCCAGCAGCGCTGCCCGTTTAGGCAACTCGGAGAGCTGAATCGACTCGTGGATCGCGTGTGCACCTTCGCCCACTCCACCCAATCCATCCAATGTCGGAATGCCGAGTCCGGCCGTGAAATTCCCGTCTGATCCGCCGCCTACGGAGGCTTCCTCCAGTTTCCAGCCTAGCTGCTTAGCGATCTCCGCAGCTTTCTTGTAAAGCGCAACCACGCCTGGGGTCCGCTCCATCGGCGGACGATTCATTCCGCCACTGATCTCGAGCTTGCACTTGCGATTAAAAGGCTTTAGCGAACGCAACCTGCGATTGATGCCCGCGGCATCTTGTTTGCGAGCGACCCGTACGTCGAGAACCGCGCTGGCCTCAGCCGGGATGACGTTTACCCGCGTGCCACCCTGCACCGTTCCCGCGTTAAGTGTCAGGCCACGTTTCAGGTCGATCAGCTTCGACATCGCTATGATCTGCTTCGCCAATTCGAGAATCGCGCTCTGACCTTTTTCAAAATCGAGCCCTGAATGCGCCGCCTTGCCCGTGACTTTCAGAACGTATTCTCCAATGCCTTTGCGAGCGGTTTTTACCGCGCCCTTTGGTCCATGAGAAGGTTCCAGTACCAGCACGGCAGCGGATTTCCTCGCCAGATTCTCCGTAATCAGCCGCGAAGTATCGCTGCCCACTTCTTCATCCGAAACCAGCAACACGGTGACTGGCCGAGGCAGGCTGTCTTCGTGCCACGCTCGCAGCGCTTCGATGGCGTGCAGCATGAGTGCGATTCCTGATTTCATGTCGAAACTCCCCGGCCCCGACAAGCGTCCGTCGGTCACGCGGCAAGGCATAGTCGCCAGCGTGCCCAGCGGGTACACCGTGTCCAGGTGTCCCAGCAGTAGGACCGGCTTGCCGCCGCTAGCGCCGGCGAAATCCACCTGCAAGTGATCGCCAAAGTTCTGCACGCGATGAAACTTCGCGTGGCCGCCAAGTCCCTCAAACCTGCCGGCAAGCAGCGCTCCCAGCCTATCCACGGCCGGTTTGTTGTCGCTGGGCGACTCCGTCTCCACCAGTTGCCGGATGGTCTGGACCATCTGATCTTGGCGTTCCTGAAAGTATCCCAACCGCTTGGCAACTTCGCCTGGGATGGCCGGCTCGCTGCGTCTTCTCAAGGGTTTCTTAGGCATGCAATCCTTCTCTGTCCTTTTCTGGGAGGGTTTGGCGGCGCGGGGTACAGTATAATCTTCGCTTCCATCTTGACGAGAATCTGAATGACCGATACTGCCCAGTTCGCGCCCGAGGATCCCGAACCGGCCAAGATTACGCTGGATATCAACGAAATCCAGCGCATCCTGCCGCACCGTTTTCCGTTCCTGCTGATCGACCGCGTCGTCGATCTCGATCGCAGGAAACGGATCGTGGCCATCAAGAACGTCACCATCAACGAGCCGTTCTTCGCCGGACACTTTCCCGGCCTTCCCGTGATGCCGGGTGTCCTTATCGTGGAGGCCATGGCCCAGGCTGGCGGAGTCCTCCTATTTACCGAAGTGGAGGACCGCGACAGCAAGCTAGTGCTGTTCACCGGAATTGAACGAGCGAAGTTCCGGCGTCCCGTGGTTCCCGGCGATCAATTGCGGATCGAAGTCGAGGTGCGGGTGTGGCGCGGCAATGCGGGGCGCATGGAGGGAAAGGCCTACGTAGGCGACAAGCTTGCCGCTGAAGCGCTCATTAGCTGCAGGCTGGTCGATCGGGTGCGAGCTGAAAAGAAACCGTCGCAGGAAGCGATTGGGACCTAGCGTCATGGTTGGCGGAAGATGAAAATCCATCCCACAGCCATCGTTAATCCGAGCGCCAAGGTTCATCCCAGTTCCAAGATCGGTCCTTACTGTGTCATTGGGCCCGCAGTCGAACTGGGAGAAGGCTGCGATCTGGTTTCGCACGTAACCATCGAAGGACCCACGAAAATCGGCGACCATAACCACTTCTTCCCATTTTGCTCGATTGGCATGGCGCCGCAGGATCTGACCTACGCCGGCGAGCCTACGCGCCTGGAAATCGGCGACCACAACCAGATTCGCGAGTTCGTAACTATCAATCGCGGCACGGTAAAAGGCGGAGGGCTGACCCGCGTGGGCAGCCACGTCCTGATCATGGCTTACACTCACGTCGCCCATGATTGTGCCATCGGCGACCACGTCATTCTGGCCAATGCGGCGACTCTCGGTGGCCACGTCACAGTCGAGGAGTGGGCCCAAGTCGGCGCGCTCTGTCCGGTGCACCATTTCGTTCGTATTGGCGCGCACTCGTTTATCGGCGGCGGGACAACTATCACCCGCGATGTTCTTCCCTTTTCCAAAACCTCTGCGTCCCGCGATACTCGCGCCTATGGGCTGAATGCAGTTGGACTGGAGCGCCGCGGTTTCAGCAAAGAACGGATTCGCAAGATTCATCATGCCTACAAAGTCCTGCTGGCATCGAAGCTCAACACTTCACAGGCACTGGAGAAGTTGAAGTCGGAACCGGACAGTGGAGAAGACGTGGATATGCTGATCAAGTTCATAGAACAATCAGAACGGGGGGTGATCAAGTAGCACTCAGCTGTCTTCCGCATTGCTCCGGATGATTTTCATTTACACTGACGGGCGATGTCTGACCGGAAAGAAAAACTCGGTCTGATCGCCGGCAATGGCCGCTTTCCATTTCTGGTGCTTGATGCCGCACGCGCACAGGGCTATGAACTCGTCGTGGTCGCCATCAAGGAAGAAGCCTTCCCCGAAATTGAATCCCACGGCGCAACGGCCGTTCATTGGCTTTCGCTGGGAGAACTTTCCAGGCTGATTGAGACTTTCAAACGCGAGGGAGTGCAGCGTGCGATTATGGCGGGGCAGGTAAAGCACAAGCAGATTTTCTCCAGCATCCGACCGGATTGGCGTTTGGCCAAGCTTCTCCTCTCGTTGGGAACTCGCAACACGGATTCTCTGCTCGGAGCTGTCGCGAAAGTTCTGGCGGACGAAGGCATCACTCTGGAAAACTCGACTTCATTTCTCGAACCGCTGCTGGCCAACGCCGGCGTGCTCACAAAACGCGCGCCCTCGGAACAGGAAAAGAAGAACGTCGCTTATGGACGCGCAGTTGCCCTCAATCTGGCGCAATACGATATTGGCCAAACCGTGGTCGTCGCGGAAAATGCTTGCGTTGCGGTCGAAGCCATCGAAGGCACCGATGAGACCATCGAACGCGCTGGCCAGATCATGGCCTCGCTCGAATCCGATCATTCCACGTTGAGCCGTGCGTTGACCGTCATCAAGGTCGCCAAGCCGAATCAAGATATGCGTTTCGATGTGCCCGTCGTTGGAGTGAAAACGATCGAAGTGATGAGGAAAGCAGGAGCCTCGTGCCTGGCATTGGACGCTGGCAAATGCCTGCTGCTCGACGGCAACGCGGTCATCACTGCGGCCGATGCGGCCGAGATCACAATTGTGGCAGACTAAGCCCTGGCCCCAGACAGGCTCCCACGCGCCGATCGGGAGCGATTTCGTGAGGCTGCCACAGGTCGTTTCCGTTGTTCAGCGCGCACCCGAGTGAGATCGTGAGCGGTTTGCAGATTCATCCAAAACTCCGCCGAGTTACTGAAATACTCCGCCAGAAGCAGTGCGGTTTCCGGCGTAATTCCACGCTTCCCTCGAATTAGCTCGTTAACGCGATTTTGAGGAATATTGATTGCCTTCGCCAGTTTCACCTGCGTGAGGCCCAGCGGTTGCAGAAATTCCTTCAACAAGACTTGGCCAGGATGCGATGAGACCCTATGTGCTGGCAGCATGATTCTCCTTTCGTCAGTGATAGTCAGTGCACTGGACATCCCGACAGTTGCCGTCTTCGAAACGGAAGATGAGCCGATATTGTTGATTCACTCGAATACTGTGAAAACCAGACAGGTCGCCCCGCAGTCTTTCCAGTCGATTTGCCGGTGGACTTCGCAGATCCTGAAGCGATAAGACAGCGTTCACCAGGTCCAATTTGATCTGAATTCTCTCCCACAGGCTCCTCGAAATTCTGCGAGCTGCCTTTGTGTCGTGTCCGTTATAAATATCCTCCGTCGTTTTGTCCCCGAACGAAAGAATCACCGCGGTTGATTATACATGGATACCGTGTATTGCGGTATACTCTTTCGGAAGCTAACCTTCGGGAGAATAACTACATGTCCGAAAGTGCCCGTCTTGCCGACCAAATACGCCGCGCCTTTGATGGAGATGCCTGGCATGGCGACTCTGTCGTCGAACTTCTTCGTGGAGTCAATGCCAAGGTGGCGGCGGCTCATCCGATCAAGAACGCGCACAGCATCTGGGAACTGGTTCTGCACGTTGCCGCCTGGGATGGTGCGGTTCTGAAGCGCGTCGGCGGCGCAGCGGTAGAACTGAGTGGCAAACGGAATTTCCCGCCGGTCGACGATGCCAGCGAGGCGGCCTGGCGTAAGGCGGTCGAGCACGCGAAGCATGCTCACAACGAACTGGTGAAGGCGGTTGCTGCCTTTCCCGATGCACGGCTCCAGGAACAAGTGCCGGGTAAAACGGAGGCTTATCACAACTTTTTCTACATGTTCAGCGGGATTGTCCAGCATGAGCTCTATCACGCGGGCCAGATCGCGCTGCTGAAAAAGGCGCAGACTCAATGATCGGGTTTCGGCGATTGGCGCTTACTGCTCGTATCACCTGATCGCCGATACCGCGCTCTTTTGTGATTAAATCAACCAGTCTTCCGACGACCTGCAGATTGAGAACAGACAACTGACCGACAACCTCATCAACGTTGCCGTGATCGGCGTGGGCACGTTTGGCCGCAACCACGCCCGTGTTTACCATCAACTTGCCCAGGAGGGCCTACCCGTGCGGCTTGTCGGCGTCGTCGACCCGGATAGGGCGCGGGCTGACTCCGTAGCACGGGAATTCGGCTGCCGGAGTTTTGGTTCGATCGAGCAACTGACCACGACGCACAGTGAAGTCCAGGCCGCCTCAGTCGCCGTGCCCACCGTTCATCACCTCCACACGGCGCGGCAATTGATGGAGGCGGGCATCGATGTGCTGATTGAAAAGCCACTGGCCACATCCGTCGCGGAAGCCGACGACCTCATCCGCCTGGCCAAGCGATTGGACCGCGTCGCTCAGGCCGGGCACCTGGAGCGCTTCAATCCGGCAGTCCGCGCCACTCTTCCCTTCATCAGCCAGCCCATGTTTTTTGAAGTGCATCGCCTCAGCGTATTCACCCCGCGATCTCTGGACGTTGATGTCGTGCTCGACCTGATGATTCACGATCTCGACATCGTGCTCTCGTTCGTCAATTCACCGGTCAAGGAAATCCGTGCCGTGGGGTTGCCCATTCTTTCCGGCAAGGTGGACATCGCGAACGTGCGTCTCGAATTCGACTCCGGATGCGTAGCCAACTTCACCGCCAGCCGGGTCTCGACCGAGCGCGTTCGCAAGCTGCGCTTTTTTCAGCCCAAGCAGTACGTCTCTCTCGACTACGGACGCCAGGATGTTCTGGTGTTCAGTGTCGGCCAGGGCAGTGCTTCTGGAACTCCTTCGGTGAACCCACAGATCCAGGTAGCAAAACCTCCAACCACCGGAGAAGAGCCTCTGCACGCAGAATTGAAGTCATTTCTCGAGTCGGTGCAGCAACGTAGCCAGCCCACGGTTACTCTGGAAGACGGGCGTCGCGCCTTGGCTGTCGCGCTCGACATCGTCGCGTCGATCAGTGCGCACGGAAAAAAGATCGATTTGGAACGTCTTCACGCCTGATTCGCACTTCCCAGGAATGTCAAGTTTTGTAAACGAAAATGATTGACCATTTGGATGCAAATCCTTAGTACTTATCCTTTCAGACCTTCGCGGATTCGCACGAAAGGTGCGAAAATGAAGACACTGGGCCGCTGACGCCAGCAAATCGCGACGGCAGACACGAAGCATTTGAGCGTGAGGAGGATTCTCTGTCCTTACAACTAATGTCTCCAAGCTCGTGTCTAACCAGCAGGTAAAGTCGTTCGATGTCAACCACGCAAATCCCGCCCGCCAATCCGGCTTCATCGAAGCCTCCGGGGCGACCTTCGGAGAGCGGGGATCTGTACGATGCGCGTTACTGGGAGTCAGCTTATCGTGAAATAGTTGAAGCCCCAGCTCTGCTCATACAACTTCAGGATGAACTGTCGCAGGCCCGCAGGCGCGAGGCCTTTTGGATTTCCGTAGTCGTCCACTTGATTGTTGTTCTGCTCCTCTACAATTCTCCGAAGTTAGCTGCATTGATGCCCCGTCGGGCCGTAGTGGTCGCAAGCCCCGAGTCGAACCAGAAAGACCTTACATATTTGGAACTGCCTCCTGACGAACAGAAGGTGACCAAGCGTCCGAACACAAACATCGCCTCCGACAAAGATCGGGTCGCTATGTCGCACGCGCCTCAAATAGATCGCCAGGAACTCAAGAAGATTCTCGACGCCTCACGCCCCGGCAGGCCGGGTGCAACTGTTCCAGAGGCAGCGCAACAGCCCGCGGCACCGGCTCCTGCGGCAACTCAGAACGCAACACCGCAGCCCTCGGCGCCACCACCACCCCCTCCGAATCAGAACCAGGTCGCCAAGCTGCAAACGCCGCCTGCTGAATCGGCCAAGGCTGCTTTCGGCAACAGCAATATGTCCGCCGGTTCAGCCATCGAGCAGGCCGCTCGCGCTGCCGCGCAGAATCGCGGTGGGTTCGCGGGTGACGGTGGAAATTACGGCCTCGGTTCAGGCCGGAAGCCAACCGCTGCAATGGGACCGCTCGAGGTCCTGACGGACACCATGGGCGTGGATTTCGGCCCTTATCTGCAGCGCGTTCTGCACGATGTCCGCCAGAACTGGTACAACCTCATTCCCGAGTCAGCGAAGGCCCCGATTATGAAGAAGGGCAAGCTCACAATCGAGTTTGCCATTCTCAAAGATGGAACGGTTGCGGGAATGAAGTTGGTTGCGACCTCGGGCGATGTTGCACTCGACCGCGGCGCCTGGGGCGGCATTACCGCTTCCAATCCGTTTCCACCCTTGCCCGGCGAGTTCGGCGGTCAGTATCTCGGATTGCGATTCACCTTCTTCTACAACCCTGACGCCAGAGAGCTGCAGTAACCTTATTCGTCTACCAAACCCGGCAACGATTCTCTCTGACCATCGGCGAACCCGCCTTGCAATGAAAAGCCTCCTGAAATTCGGGCATGTTTGAAACCACGCCATTGGCGCGGTATTTGTCCGGAGAATGCGGGTCGATGGTGGCGCGCAGGCGTTTGGTTTCGTCGCGCGTGCTGGCACACCAGCTCTGCCCGTAAGCAATGAAGAAACGCTGCGCCGGAGTGAATCCCTCGATCGGTTCGCGCGTTTGTCCTTTGGTATCGTCCTGCCATGCCATGTAAGCCAAAATTAAACCACCCAGATCGGCAACATCTTCACCAAGCGTCAGCTTTCCGTTTATCTTAATGTCGTCCACAACCACGTACCGCGAATACTGATCCGAGATGCAGCTGGCGCGTTGCTCAAACGCTTTGGCATCCTCCGCCGTCCACCAGTCGCGCAAGTTGCCGTGGGCATCGAATTGGCGGCCTTCGTCATCGAAGCCGTGCGTGAGTTCGTGGCCGATGGTAGCGCCGGTGTCGCCAAAATTCGGAGCGGCATCGGATCTTGCATCGAACAAGGGCGGCTGTAGCGTGCCCGCCGGAAAATTGATGTCGTTCATCTGCGGGTCGTAGTACGCGTTCACCGTGGGCGGAGTCATCTGCCACTCGCCGCGGTCGACGGGCTTGCCGATTTTGGCCAACTGGCGATGAAATTCGAACTCGCGGGCGCGAAGCACGTTGCCCATTTCGTCGTCGCGAACGATGGTCAGCGTGCTGTAATCCCGCCACTTGTCGGGATAGCCGATCTTGTTCGCCACCGCATGCAGTTTCTCCAGCGCGTGCTGTTTGGTGGTAGGCGTCATCCAGGAAAGCGAATCAATGTCTCGACTCATCGCGTCTTCGATTTCGTTGACCATCTTCTGAGCGCGCTGCTTGGCGTCCGGGCCGAAGTGCCGCTCCACGTACGCCTGTCCTAGGTCTTCGCCTAGATCGTTGTCCGCATAACCGACGCAGCGCTTCCATCGCGGCTCGAGTTCCTGCGCTCCCTGCAAAGTCCTGCCAAAGAAATCAAAGTCGGCATTCACGAAATCGGACGACAGGAAAGGCGCATTCGCATTGACCAGATGCCAGCGCAAGTAAGCCTTCCAACTTGCCAACCTTTCGTTTCGGAGTTCCAGGTTCAGCGTCTTGAAGAATTCAGGAGTTTCGACATTGAGTGTCTCAACGGAGGGGAGACCAAGTTTGGAGAAATAGATCTTCCACTGGAATGACGGGCTGAGCGCGATCAACTGCTTCGTGGTCATCTTGTGATAGAGCTTTTGAGGATCACGCCGCTCCACTCGAGTGAGCGACCCTTGGGCCAGAGCCGTTTCAATGCGCATGACCGTCCGGGCTTCGGCCGCAGCGGTCTCGGGCTTGTCGCCGAGCAGTCCAAACATCTTCTGCAAGTGAGCCACGTAAGCCTTGCGGAGTACCACGGATTTGGCGTCGGTCTTCAGATAGTAGTCGCGGTCCGGAAGCCCGAGCCCGCCTTGATCCGCTTCGGCAATTACCTGGGTCGAGTCCTTGTAGTCCTGATCGGAGCGAAAACGGAACAGGGCGCCGCTCGACACCATAGTCGCGGCGATGTCTGCGATGTCCGACCTGGAATGCATTTGCTGAATCTGGTCGAGAACCGGCTGCAACGGCTTGACCGCGGCCGCATTGATGGCCTTCTCATCCATGCAAGCGGCATAGTAGTCGCCGATCTTCTGGGTGATGTCATCGCGCCTGCCTGCCGGCGAGGCGGAGCTTTCCAGGATCTCGCGCAACATTGTCTTGTTATCATCCTCCAGCTTGGAATACACGGCCCACGAAGTTTGATCGGGCGGGATCGGATTTTTCTTGATCCAGTTGCCGCAGGAATATGTGAACAAGTCCACGCACGGATCCACGCTCGTATCCATTGACGTGACGTCAAGAACTGGCTGGGACTTGGCGGGATCATCTTGCGCCCAAGCGCTGGAGCTAACCGTGACCGTGGCAAGAAAGACTACTGCGGGGAAAATCAGGGCAGCCGTAGAACGATGCATTCTGTTTCCTCAGTGGGGAATCCATCTAGCGTGCAGCATTGGGGCGTGGAACGTCAACTGTCCGAGGAAGCCTACAGCTGCCTTACGACTTTTGCAGCCGGATCGAACCGTCGCCCGTGTGAACCGTGATCAGGTTCCCGCCACCGTTGATTTTTCCATGAATGTTTTTCTCACCCAGACGACCTTCGACAGCTACCGGGATGTCGGCTTCAATATGTCCATCGCTGGTATGCAGGTCCACATCAGCGGCTAAGTTCGCGGGCAATTCCAGGGTCACGCTTCCATCGCCTGTGCGCAGGGTCCAACTTGAAGCCACGGCTGAACCGGAAAGCGCCCGAGCGTCAATGCGACCGTCTCCAGTCCCAAGTTCGAGGGCATCGAACCGGCCGGCGGCACTGATGTGACCATCGCCAGCGCGTGCCCGCAGCGTTCCATCGACGGAGTCAATGTCCTGATGCCCGTCGCCCGTCTGCAACTCCATTTCACCTTTGAAGTTCGACAGCCGTATGGAACCGTCCCCGGTCCGCAAATTCACGCGTCCTTCCCGTGGCATATGGATCTCCACATCGACACGGTTGTGGAAATTAAAAGTGATGATGTGAACATCATGTGGGAAATGGATTTCCAGGTCCACGGAGTCCCCGGATTGGTGCTCGTCGATCCTCAGACCATGCTCGCCAATCTTGTAGTGGTCGGAAGTCACCCGAGCTTCGATGGTTTTCTGATCCCAGGTATCCACGTGAATGTTGGCGTCGGAGGTTTCCACGCGAAGTTCGGGTTTTCCCGTGATCGTGTAGGTCTTGGACCACTCATCCGCTCGGGCGAACGGAGCAACCGCCAGACAACCCAGGGCGACCAATGCAAAGCGATTCATAGATGTTCTCCTCAAGGCCGAGCGCGCACACTCCACCGCGGCTATGCAATGATACGCAGACATGGTCATGGCGGTTCCCTGAAAGACCAGGCCTTGGCCAATTCTTTTTGCCAAACGAGGTGGCCTTCCGGCGCTACAATGTCGCCATGCCCGCGTCCGGTCCAAAACGGCAGCCGAATCCAACTCCGCCCGATCACATCTCCGCCGGACATCACCGCACACCGCAAATCTACACCCTGGAAGCCACCGGCCTGCTGGTAATCGCGGCTCTCATTCTGATCCTGACCCTCGGGCGCTACTGGCATCATATTCCCTGGGGCGCGCGCTGATCGTGGTTCTCGATCCGCTTCTGGTAGTAGTTCTTGGTCCGACGGCCAGTGGAAAGACGGCGCTTTCTCTGGCCCTTGCAGAGCAGTTTCATGGCGAAATAGTGAATTGCGATTCAGTCGCCATGTATCGTGAATTTGAGATCGGAACGGCGAAACCGAGCCTTGCCGAGCGAGCACGAGCGCCGCATCACCTGCTCGACATTGTGGAACCCACCGGCTACATCACCGCCGGCGAGTATGCGCGGCTGGCACGACAA
>DATNHO010000184.1:0-34029 GCA_035604895.1 Terriglobales bacterium
CCGCGTCCAGCCCAGTAGTAAGCGCCTAGAATCGCCTGCGACTTTACCTGTCCTTGTTCGGCCGCCATCGAGAACCAGCGCACCGCTTCGGCGTAATCCTGAAGGACATCTTCGCCCGCAGCGTAGCGCACTCCCATCGAAGCCTGAGCCGTGACGTCGCCCTGTTCGGCCAATTTGCGGATGCCCTCAAGGCTGGTTGGCACAACCGCGGCCGCCGCGGCTGGTTTAGGCGGAACCGTCGCGGGCGGCTGGGACGCGGAAGGAGCACCTGCACCGACCGTGAAGTCACGCGGCGAAATCAGCCAGGATCCAGCGAATAAGACCGTAACCATAGCCGCGATAAGCAGAATCTTCCGAGAGCGAGAAAAGCGCGGGAGCGGCAAGTCGGCCGGGGTTTCAACGGGGAACTCATCGTCTACGCAAGCCACCAGCGTGGGGGCAGCGCCGGTTGCTGTAGAGCTATGCCCGGCCAACCCATGCCCGCCGGATACATGTTCGTCGGAACTACGCTGCGCAAAACTGGTCCCTGCAGAAACCTTCGCGGGAAAAACATGTTCTGGCGCGCCTGCACGGTGGACCGCGGAGGAGCAGATTTCGGCCAACCGCTTGAGCACCAGCGGATCATTGCCGCTGAAGGCATAGGGTTCGGGCGAGAACACTTCCACGAGTCCGATAACCGTGTCTTCCCATCGAACCGGTACTGCAATCATGGAACGGATGCCCAGCATTCGGCAGCTTTCGCGATCGACCACGGAATCGGTTTCGGAGTCTTCACAACTTAGCAACCGGCCAGTACGCACGCACTCGCCCGAAAAACCTGAGCCAATGCTGAATCGCGCCCCAAGACTGGGAGCGTCCGGCCCAGCGCTGGCGCGGCAAGTCATGCTTGATCCTGCAGTCAACGCAATCGCCCCACCGCTCGCGCGGGTGAAAGTCTGGGCTCTCTGGGCAAGCAGTTGCAGCGCCGCGTCGAGATCGGACCCGAGTGATTCCACTTCACGCTTCACCGCAGACAGGGCGGTGAGTGTCGAGGTGTAGTCGGCAGGAGCCGCGGACTCCACTTCCTGTCGCATCCAGTGAGCCAAAGCGCTGTGTTCCGTCGGCTTATCAAGGGCAGGGCGGGACTCCACCGGCGGTAACGGATTGGCGGCTGGCTTATTCCCGGACGGTTGATCGTCCGAAACAAGCTCGCCCGATAAAAGATCGGCCCTTTGATTGACGCAAGCCATCATCGCATTCACAAACAGCCATTCTTTAAGCTGGTGGATAGCATCGTCCGGCATCTGCGGAAAGCGGATTCCGACGCGCCCCGACCGATCCGACCAGACGACTTCGCCGACGGTATGAATGCAGGTTCGGGTCGCCGTCAGATCGAGGCACAAATTCACGCTGCGCCGAACCGGCAGAGGAGACGAAGTCTGAATAGCCATGCCTTCTTCGCTGATGTCCACGATCTCACTGAGATCGAGGATCTGCGCATTTGAACTCACATTCAGACTGGCGTAAGCGGGAGTGTGAACCTTCTGCCGAACTCGCCGGCGGCGAGTACGCATTGGAGGCGGCAATCCCCGACCGGCCTCCACCGGGTTGGACCCAAGGGTCTCCATACCGAAGCAGGTACATATTACTCCAGCTTGGCAAGCTTTTATAGAGTTCAAAGAATGGGTCCCTTTAAATGGTCCTGAATCGGCACAACGGGACCGCCAAAAGCCGTGGCCAGATGCCTATCCTGGGCCACTCATCCGGTTCGTCGGGCTACTCCAAGGCCCTGGTTCCTTGCCCATAGTGCGCGCGAGGCAGGGTGAACAGAATGATGAGGCAGATAAGAAACAGGATAGCAATGATGAAGATACTGCCTTCCGGGCCGGTAGTGCCGCCGCTGAGGATGGGCTTGCCTACAGGGTGAGTGGCAAGGAGACGGTGCTGCACCATCAGCCCGCTGTCTGGGACGCCATAGAGAAAGGATTGGCCCCAATCCCACGAAGTGTGCAAGCCGATCGCCCACCAGAGTGAGCCAGTGCGCCAGAGGCTGAAGCAGAAGACCATAGCCGCCAGTCCGGCAGAGAGGAGTCCAATCGGGGATTCGCCCGGGTTCTTGTTGTGGCCTAACCCGAACAGGATGGAAAAGATGACGGCCGACGTCCAGAAGCCCAAAACTGCCCCGTGGCGGGTCTTGAAAGCCCATTGGTAGATGGCAGCGATGCCGCGGCTGAGCGTGTACTGAAGGTAGCCGCGAGTGAGGTACTCCTCAAGCAGGCCGACCAGGAAAAAGCCAACAAGCCAGATGGCTCCGTAGCGGAGAACGTCGCTACCAAAGATCAAGCGGCTGTCGAAGACGAGCAGTCCACTCTTCCAGAGAGTCAGGATGAGCAGCGACAGACAGATGATCCCCCAAACCATCCCGGCGAAGAAATGCCGCAGCATGCGGCTGTCGCCAAAGCCGTAAACGGAGTGCGGGCGGCGCTCGATCTTCGACATAATCCAGGTGACGAGAAGGAGGATGGCGAAGGGAACTGCCTCGGCGATGAATCCGAACAGGGGGGATATTTCCGGGCCGGGCTTTCCCGAGTTCGGATCAGTCGGGAAAAGCTTGTGGCCAATGACGTTTACACTGTAGGCAAGTGCAGCGAAGATGGCAACGAAGATGAGCAGGCTCCAACCGGCGCGGAGGCCGTCTTTGCCGATGAATATCTTGTGCAGGGTCAACGGCTGCGAAGGAGGGATTGGCTCGATTGGTGTTAGCGTCGCGTCGGGACGAACAGGTAGGTCACTAGCCTCATTGTTCAAGGGCTCTCCTCATCTCGACCACAGTATATACGCCGGAAAGGTGCGGAATGTCAGGGCGCGTTCGCCCGCGATCACCTGTACCGCGGACAGTCCTGCCAGCCGCCGTTGACCTTATTGTTCGCAGTTCTTGCTTTGATCGTCACGCCCTCCTTCTTAAGAGCAAAGTCAAAGGCAGCGGACAAGAGTGTCCGCTCTACATGAGTACGCATGTTTCGGCGATGAAGAATTATCGTGAACCGGAGCGCCGCGACTCATCGGGAAAAGACGGTTCCGTGAGCGTAGGCATTGCCGCTAAAACCGTGGGGCCACGTTTTGCCGTCCATGCTGACGCCCGGGCGGTCGCTGCCGCGATCGCGGAAGCGCTCATCAAGTTTCGCCGAGCCGGTTTGCGGATCAAAGTTCACAATGAAAAGCCGATGATCGGGACCGTTCTCATCCGAGTTGAGAACGATGCGCGTCCCGGTCGAATCTGCCGCGACCCAATGCGGCTTCTGGCCCACGTCAAAAGTGACGCGACTCACTTCGCGAGGCTTCTCGGGATCGGAGATATCCAGCACGGTTAAGCTGTGCGTCTCCGGCACGGTAGCCAGCCACCAGTGCCCGATGCGCAGAGGCACGCCACAATTGTCGCCGGGGAAGGCATAAACGAAACGAAGCGTGGGATTCTCGCTGTCCACGCCGCGCATCAGGTAAAGGCCACAGGAAAACGTATGCACCAGCAGGCTCTTGCCGTCATCGAGCAGGCGCGGCTCGCCCGGGTAGTACTGCTCGTCGCCACGCGGACCCGGTGGAAGCGTAAGCGTCCGCAGCACGCGCAGGCTGGAGAATTGCCAGATCTGGACCGTGCGAGTCTTGCCGTCCATGTCGTGCATCGCTGTGTTTGTGGAAACAACTCGATCAACCGCCGGCAACAGCTCGACGCTGTACGGCCGAATCACTTCGCCTGCCGCGACCCCGACCTCCGCGCTGCCGGCGCGCAGTTCGTGACCCTGGTTATCGATCTCCAGCAGGCCGCCGCCATCGGCTTTCGGCCCATGGCCTCCATGATATTGGAAGGTCGCCAACACGTTCCCGTTGGGCAGCCGGAAGTAAGTGTGAGGATGCATGTATCCGTCGAGGTCGCCGAAGGACGCGACGATGCGGGGTTTGAGCGGTTCTCGCAGATCGAAGACCCAGGTCCGGCCAGCCTCGAAACCGTTGGCCATGAGCAGGCCCCCGGCAGGCATCTCAACCTCGGTGTGGTGCGGGACCGAGCCGACGACTCCGGTAGGTGCAGTCGCTACTACCTGCCCATAACCCAGCGAGGCCGGATCTGCATCGATCACTGCCAGAAAGTCGCTGGCCTTCTTGTCGTCGTCACCGCACCAGGCAAAGAGGTACGGATGCTTTTTGCCAGCGGCGACCGGGAGAGTGCATGCAAGCAACAGCGCAATGAGCAGAAATCGACGATTCATAGGTTGCATTGTACAGATAAACGTACAGGTAACCGTTGCTGCACCTGCGCAAAAGTGGTTTCTTAATGAAATCCCTCTGTGACTCTGTGGTAAAGCATTACCGCGACTTAGCCGAATCAAGCCGGGCGGTGTTGACCCACCGGCTGGATGCTGGACAAGCGTGAAATGGCCGCGACCATCAGGCTGGAGAGCATTTGCATGGTGGCCACGTCGCGATCGTCGAACGCGTGAGGGACGCGGGACAGAACCTCGAACACGCCCAGCGTTTTTCGGAAGTGGCGCAGCGGGGCGGCCAGGATGGAGCGCGCTCCAAGGCGGCGGCAACTGGCCAGATCGACGCGGGGGTTGCGCTCGGCATCGTGGCATAGCACGACCTCGCCGGTGCGGACACAATCGGCGGAGATGCCAGAATCGGTCTGCAAACGCACTCCAAGATCAGGCGCCGTCCGGCCGGTGCGGGCGCGGCAGATGATTTCGTCGCCGTGGCGCAGGGCGATAGCGGCGCCGGTGGCTCCAGTTAAAGCCTGGGCACGTTCCGCAATCACGCTGATGGCAGGCTCGAGGTCGATTTCGCCGGGATGAATTTCACGGGTATTGCCGGAAGCATGGACCAAGCCCATGGAACGAGCATGGCTTCGCGAAGGCGCAAGTACTGCGAACGAAGCGGGAATGCGGTTTTCTGAACTGGATGCGGGAACGGTCCGCAGCAACTCGCGCACTAGGCGATCCAATTCAGCGTCCGCGATCAGGTGTGCAGTCTGCTGGCCGTGTAAAGATCCTCCAAGCACTCGCGACAAACTCAACACAGCCCGCGAACCGCAAGCCATGCAGTAGGGAGTGTTGTTCTTGCTGATCAACTCACATTCGACGCAAAACACAGCCGTTTGTAGGGTAAGAAAGCTGATGTCCTGGCCGGTGAGCTTTTCTGCCATCGTTCGGATTTCCTTCCCGACTTTTTTCTTTTGTGAGCGAATGGAGAAAACTACATGGGACGGCCGCGATCTAGAAGTGACCGGGCTGGTTCAGGCTGTGGATAAACGTGGGGAGTCCGCTCGGGGAATTGTGACTGAGAGTATGAATCAACGAAGACGTGCCGTACAGACAACTAGCTGGCTTGCGCCTCCACCAGGCTGGCGTCCTGCTCGGCTGTAGGAATTATTTCGACGGTTGAATTCGAAGCGCGATCGAGGGCGTCCGCCAACGCCACTGGGAACAACGAAGTGAACAGGTTGATGTCGAATTGCAATTCACGATCAGTATAGAGCCGGTAAATGGTCATGGAGCCGCAGCGGCTATTTCTGCTGGTGACGAGATCGAGGGTCAGGCACCAGGCGCTGGTTAATTCCTGTCCAAAATGGCTGCCTGGCTTGGTCCAGCGCAGGCAAGCAGTTTCTCCCCAGTGAGAGATGAGATGTATTCCTTTGATGATTGGGAGGTCGGCAGTTTGGGAACGCAGTCGCAAGTCGAAGGCATCGAAGTCGTTGCCGGTGAGCGCGGCTACCAGGATACGGCAAAGCTGGGTGTAGTCGCGGGTGACCTTCAACTCCTCCGTGGCTCTGCGGATGGCGAGATTGTTGATCAGTATCTGGCGCTCGATGGTACGCTGTGCCACGCGCCGCAGCTCGCCAAACTCCATGTACCCGAGATGCTGCACGCCGATCCACACTCCAGTGCCAAGCACAGCAAGAACTAGCCCCAACATTTGCCCTGTTGGCCAGAGCAAAAACAGGCTGAGCAGGGCGAACAAGGCGGAGACGGCGTAGAGCGTGATCACAACCTGCCGGTGCGACAGGCCGCGTTGCAAGAGTTTGTGGTGAATGTGCTCGCGGTCAGCGGTGAAAACCGGGCGGCCATTAATAAAACGGCGGACGATGGAAAGAGCGGTTTCCAGAATGGGCAAGCCGAAAGACACGACCGGAATGGCGACAGCAATGACAGTCGGAGCTTTTTGTGCGCCCTGGAGAGCGAGTGCACTCAGCATGAATCCAATGAAGAGGCTTCCACAATCTCCCAGGAAGATCGTCGCCGGGCTGAAGTTAAAACGTAGAAAGCCGAGAATCGAGCCGGCGAGTACAAGGGCCATCAGCGAAACGAGGGCGGAGCCTGTAACCAACGCAACTGCGAACACAACCATCGTTGAGAAGAGGGCAGAACCTGCAGCCAGCCCGTCGAGTCCATCAATGAGGTTGAAAGCGTTGGTGATGGCCAGCACCCACAGAATGGTGAGCGGAAGACCAACAAACCAGGAAAAATGGCGGGAGCCAAAGAGAAGAGGCAAATCAAGGATGCGAAGACCACCTGCAAACAGCATGGCACCGGCTAGGGACTGAACCGCAACCTTGGCGTAGGGGCTGACGGAATGAATGTCGTCGTAAATGCCGAGCGCGAAGATCAGGCAACCGGGCAGCAGAATAGTGAGCAAGGTTCTGAACGATAATCCGAGGCTAACGGAAAGATGATGCCAACCGGCCGGAAAAGCGACGGCAAGGGTCAGTAGAAAAGAGAGAAAGATTGCGACGCCGCCGAATCGCGGAAGCGGACGGTTGTGCAGGTGGCGCTCCAGAGCGGGCGCCGCGACCCATCCGCGGGCGATCGCCAGATCACGTACGTACTTGGTCAAAACAAATGACAGCAGCAGTGACCCTGCAAATGTTCCGAGGTAGAAAAGGATCAACTATCTCCTCTCTCGAAAGCGATAGAGCCAATCCGCGTGAATCTGCTCGCGCCTTTCGCGATGCATTGACTGTCCTCGGGGGAAGAACCTGCGCCGCAGCCTTCTCCTGCAACTCTTAGTAACTGTCTAACTATTGGAATCCTACAACCATCAGCACGGCGCCACTATTCTCTGTTTTGGTACGTTTCGAGACTCTTGGGAACGGGTTTTGCCCTGCCGACGGCCAAGGCTTGCGATGTTTGCGATCTAAGCACCGGGCCAGAACAGGCGGCGGCGACGTGTGACGCGTGTGCTAGACTTCTTGCGAAAATGGCAATGTTTTTCTTGACATCGTCCATGCGATGGAGTCCGGTTCAGTTCGTTCGGAGTTGGGCCTTCTCATTTCTAATGCTGGCAGTGCTGGCGCCGAAACTTGCTGCGCAGCAGACCGCGCGGACGCAGGAAACAGGCGCAACGGTTGGCGCGTCAGCGCAGCCGCTCAAGGCAGCCGAAAGTGCGCCGCCGTACGCGGCTTCTTCCCTGAGGCTTGATGCGGGAGACCTGGTCGAAGTAGGCGTCTACAACGTTCCGGAACTTACGACCAAGGCTCGCGTTAGCAGCAAGGGCGAAATTTATCTTCCTCTGATTGATTATGTTCATGTAGCCGGCCTGACGGCGGAAGAGGCCGAGGGTCTGATTCAGAAGCGGCTCTCGGACGGCGGCTTCGTGAAAAATCCCCACGTCACGTTGTTTGTGGACCAGTATGCCTCGCAAGGAGCCAGCGTGTTGGGCGAAGTGACCAGGCCGGGAGTGTATCCGGTGCCGGGAGAGCAACGGCTTTTCGATCTGATTTCAGCGGCGGGCGGATTCACCGAAAAGGCCGGTCGGAGCATTACGATCACGCATCGCGACCAGCCCGATAAACCAATCGCCGTACCACTCTCGCGTAACGTCAGCGACAATCCGGAAAGCAACATTCCGATCCTGCCGGGGGACACGATCATCGTACGCAAAGCTGATCTGGTCTATGTTGTGGGCGATGTGGGAAGGCCGAGTGGATTTCTCATGGACAGCGGGCATCTGACCGTCTTGCAGGCGATCGCTCTTGCAGGGGGCACGACGCGCACGGCTAATCTGGGCGGCGCGAGGATCATCCGCAAAGGTCCGGCCGGAATTACCGAAACGGCGGTCGAACTGAAAAAGATCCTGAGAGCCAAATCGCCGGATATGACCATGCAAGCAGACGACATTCTTTTTGTTCCAACCAGTACAGCCAAGGTCATTGCCGGACGTACGTTCGAAGCAGCAATGCAAGCTGCGACTGCGGTGAGCATCGTGGCGGTTCCGTAGCGAGATCCTGAGCCTTGAATTTTGAGTTACGCCGCACGGCGGGGACGCCCGCGCCTACATCGCGCTACGCCGCGGCCGCCGCGCTGCGCTGACCTTTTCCTAGCAGGTCCTGCAAGACGTCGAGATATACCTCGGCGGTGTGCTGTCGAGAAAAATAGCGGAGAATGTACTGTCGGCCATTGCGCCCAAGAGACTCGCGCAGCGCGGGATCGGCAGCCAGCCGCATGACCGCCTCAGCCAACTCGGAAGAATCCTGCGGAGTAACGAAAATTCCCGTGTTGGCTTGCTCCATCACCTTTCTTGCGTGGCCATCGACGCCGAGAATAACGGGACGGGCACATGACATGAACTCGAGCATCTTGGTCGGAAGTACGGTCTTGAAAAGGTCTGTCTTTTTGAGCAGCACAAGGCAGGCGTCCGAGGCCGTAATGTACGCCGGGATTTTTTCGCGGGGCTGCTGACCGACAAAATGCACGTTCGTGAGTCCGAGGGAGCGGGACAAAGAAACCAGACGCGCCTTTTCGGCGCCTTCGCCGACCAACAGAAATAAAACCTCGGGTGCTCTCTCGTGCAGGAGCACCGCGGCTTCCAGCAGAGTTTCCAATCCGTGTGCATTGCCCAGAGTACCGATATACGAGACGATGAATTTCTCTCCCGCGCCCAGTTCGCGTCTGAGAGCAGTGTTCGGAGTTAGCCTGCTGAACAGACTTGTTTCGACTCCGTTTTCGACTACAAAAATCTTGTCTGCCGGAACCTGCCAGTGTTCGATCAAATAGTCTTTGAAGGCTGGCGTTACGACGACGAGGCGGTCGCAGCTGCGATACAGAAATCCCGCAAGCTTTGCCAATGAACGATGAAGCAATGAATCAGGGTCGCCCATGCCAACCGCAGTCAGGGATTCAGGCCACAGATCGCGAACCTCGAAGACAAACGGCACACCGTTGCAGCGGGCCAGCCACCAACCGGAAAGGCCAACCAGCAGCTGAGGTGAAGTGGCGATTACTACGTCGGGTTGGTCCAGGAATAGGCCGGTGGTTGCGGAAGAAATACAAAATGAGCTGTAGTTCAAGATTCGCTCGTACGTCTTGCGATTGGGGAAGGGAAGGAGCCATGTGCGGACGATATTCACTCCTTCTATGTTCTCGCGTACTACGAGACGGCGAAACTTCTGGCGATATTGGGGCGGCACGACGCCGGTGGGATGATTAGGAAATCCCGTCAGCATTGTGACCTCATGGCCCGCTTCAACCCAAAGACGGGATAACTCCGCGGCCCGGCCAGCGGGTGCGCCCATCTCCGGTGGAAAATATTGCGACACGTAAAGAATCTTCATGAGTTCCTAGTAGTAGCAAAGCTTGAACGCGCTTTTGTAACAAAGGGCCCGGGTGCGCTTGGCGCGGCTGCGGGCGTAGGCTTCCCATTTGTCGGCGTAGTGGGCGAATATTTCGTCTCCGGTCAGGCGATGCAGCACCCGTAACTGCACAACATGCAACCGATGATAAAAGGGGCTCGCGACCATGGGCAGCACCGTTCCCGATTGTTCATACAACGACCAAAAGCCGAGATCATAACGGTGAAGGTTTGCGCGAAGGGTAAGCAGCGCCTGCGCGAACAAATCCTTCGCGACAATGTCTTGCGTTGCCAGAAAATAGTCATAAACACCCCACGCCGCCCACATGAACCCGTTAAGAATGTGCGTCGGCGGGGAAACGATATATTCCTCGAACCAAAGATTGCCGCACGCGTCGGTGAACGCGACGCCACCTTCGCCGGTTGATTTGAGGAAGCTGTTAAACGCGTGCTGCGCAGTTTCGAGATATACGGCGGCGTGTGTCTCTTGATAAGCGCGGACCAACAGAGAAATTCCCTGGCCCTGGGCGAGCGCCGAGTGCCAGGGAGCTTTCAGCGGCGAACGATATTCCCAATCGAACTTGTGATTCCATACCCATGACCCATGTGAGTTTCGCTCGAGGCGGGAGCAGAGCCAGTCGCTGGCGGCAAGAAATTTCTTTTTCCGTTCTTCCGTCTGAGTTTCGCAAAAGAAGTTGTAGTTGCCCAGCCCCCATTGCGCAACTGCGATGGGGTTGTGCTGCAATCCGATCTTGCCGTGGTAGTTGAGCATCGGGATGCCGCTGGAGTCGTGGTGGCCCGGATAATCCGCCTTCTCCGCAAACAACATGTAGTACTGGCCAAGCTGATGGATGCTCGCCTGCGGATTGGCTTGCGGAGTCTCGTGCCAGAAGGTGAGCTGGCTATTTCCCGGAATAAGATAGGCGCCGAAAACGCGCTGATAGTATTGCAGACGACTCACCACTGGACGTTAGCACGAGAGAAACGCACTGCCGATGACGAGCGGGATTCCCCCGTCGGCCAGCTGGTCAGATGCGCCAGATGCTGGTTTCGAGGTCGGCGTTTTCGATTGCGACGGTTGTCACCGCGAGCAAGCCGCTGCTGTTCTTACCATCGGGCAGCAATGCGTTGCCGTATTGAAATAAACCCATGGGCCAGCGATCTTTTTTGCGTTGAAAGAAACATTGCCACTGAAGACCGTCGGGGCTGCCATACAGGTTTACGTTTCGGTGGGAGTTGATGGCGCTCGGTTCGACCATGGTGGAGAAGAAAATCGCATTGCCGACGCGGCAGCCGTAGATCGAAGAACTGTTGAGCTCCGCGACTCTAGAAAGACCCCCGCGGCGGTCCAGGCGGTACACATGATTGGTTTCCAGTGGAGTATCAGAAGAAAAACAGACCGCATCTCGGGTAGGAATCAGCGCGGCAGATCGCGCTTGCTGGTTGCCGGATAAAACCACGTCCACAGTTCTGAAATCGCACGAGGCTCGCAGAATACGGCATTCCGAGTCGTGGTCGCCGGTTAGCACCCAGAGGGAGTTCTCCCACTTGTCGTAAACAATGTTGTGGACGTGACGGATTGTGCCTTTTGGAAATGTGTGGGCCACCTCCCAGCGAGCGCCGCGATCGGTGGATGCGTAAATGTGAACTTCGTCGCGATGCGGGTTGTCGAAATACTCTCCCCAGAAGATGTGATCGTTCGGAGTGCTGGCAAAGTGCAAGGGACGCGTGCCGCGAAGCAGTCTGTGAGAGACATAGAATTCCGTTTCCCCCGGCCTCAGGGTTACGATTGCGTGAGGCACGGCGGCGACTAGATGTCCGGAGGACAAAACTCCGAGCGCGTGGAAACCATCGCGAAAAAGACGCGATGCCAGCCGAGAAGATGAGGTGATACTTCGCCACGGGGCAGGCTGGTACTGTCCGACGCGGTCCCATTCTATGGCGTGCGTGTTCATGGTGGCGCGAAACAGCACATAGCCGCGGGAGGCGTATAGTACGTCGTCGCTCCATGCCAGGGCGCGCATGCGTGGAAAACTGGCGAAGCGGACTGGATTGAGTCCGATACTTTGGGGGACGGCGCTCACCGACATTGAATGGGCTGCCATGCTTTTCTAAGCTACGAGTTCTCGGCTTTCATGCTTAAGTACGGACCGATTGCGAGAACATCCATTCGCGTACGCTTGAAGCAATCGATGGCTTCGTCGGGCTCGCACACGATCGGTTCGTTTTCATTGAAGCTGGTATTCAGGAGCGCGGGGATTCCGGTTTTGCGCTCGAAGGCGCGAATCAGTTCGTGGTACAGCGGATTTTCCTCACGGCTGACCGTTTGCAAACGTCCGGTGTCGTCGACGTGATTGACGGCGGAAAGCTGAGCGCGTTTCTCTGGACGAATTTTGTAGACGTGCAGCATGAACGGCGATGGGTAATCGTGCTCGAAAAATTCGCTCTGACGTTCCTCGAGAATCGAGGGCGCGAATGGACGAAACCACTCGCGCTGCTTGATTCGGGCATTCAGAACATCTTTCATTCCGGGCAAGCCGGGATGGGCCAGTATGGAGCGGTTGCCGAGCGCACGCGGACCCCATTCCATGCGTCCCTGGAACCAGCCAACAACGTTGCCCGCTGCGATTTGCTTGGCCACGGTTTCAAGCAACGTTTCGCGATCGAGTTTGCGGTAGCGCAGATTCGCCTTTTTTAAATCGGATTCGATACGCGCGTCAGAAAACTTGGGGCCAAGATATGAGTTCTTCATCACAAAACGCCGGGGTTGATTGAGGACGGTGTGGTAGGTGTAAAGAGCTGAGCCGATCGCTAATCCTTCATCGCCAGCCGCGGGCTGGATCCAGTTGCGGCGAAATGGCGTGTGCTTGAAGAGTTTTCCATTCGCTACGCTGTTGAGCGCGCATCCGCCTGCCATGGCGAGATCTTCGCACGGTACGCGGTGGTGGAGTTGGTTGAGGAGGTGAAAGAGCACATCTTCGAAGCGACGCTGCATTGCGTATGCGAGATCCATCTCGCGCTGAGTGATCTCGGCGCGCGGGTCGCGCGGTTTGCCGAAAGCGTTCACCATCCGCGAGGAAAAGTGCCGCGACAGTCGCACCGTGCCGTCTGGCAAAACTTGCATCCCCTGATTGCTGCCCAGGGGTTTGAAAAAACTTCGGTCAAGGCTAAAGCTGCCGTTTTTCAATCCAATAACTTCAGCAAGCCGGTCGCAAAATGTGTCCTTGCCGTAAGGCGCAAGGCCCATGACTTTTCCTTCATCGCCGTACTGCGGGTAGCCGATGAATTCGCAAACCATGGTATAGAAGCTGCCCAGCGAGTCGGGAAGGAAAACACGATCAAGCACCTCGATCTGATTGCCCTCGCACCGCGCCATCATGGTGGAAACGAAATCGCCGGAGCCGTCGTAGCTGAAGCCCGCGGCTTTGTCCCAGGGCGAACAGTAATAGGCGCTGGCAATGTGCGCGATGTGATGTTCGAGACGATGCTCTTTAAAGCGAAGCGTTTCTGCATCGATATCGAGCGCGTTGGCCATCAGCGAACGAACGTTACGCATAGGCTGCTTGCGCTGGCGCAAACGGATTAAGTTCAGAATTTTGGCGGGATTCGCGAGAGCGTATTGTACTTTCTTGGCCAGATTGGCATCGCTGTCCTGACCTACGGCTACGTGATCAACATCTGTGATCTTTGCACCGGCGAAATCCAAACACGCCTTGATCGCGAGCGCGGGAAAGCCGGCATAGTGCTTTATGCGGTTCAGGCGCTCTTCGGCGACGGCGAACACGACTTCGCCGTCCTGCACGAGTGCAGCGGAAGCGTCTGCGTGAAACATGTTCAGTCCCAGGATCAGCATCGGCGAGAGTAGCGTCCTCGATTCAATTCTGTGCGCCATGTTTCTGAGCAACGAACATGAGCAAAGGCGCCCAGTGGCGGCTTCGCTGCGCCAGTCCAGGCAGGGGTCCGCCGAAGGGCACAAGCTTCTCGCCCAAGAAGCCAGCCTGCAAAAGCAATCTTTCGAACTCCCGCCTCGAATACTGATGGCGCGAATAATCCAGGAACCTGCACCAGTTTTGCCCGACGAGACCGCCCAGCCGATGAAAGGCAACCTGCATTCGACGCACGGCCGAATTGCGATTGGGGACCGAGACCAGCAGTAAACCTCCTGGCCTTAGAACTCTGGCAAATTCGATCAGACAAGCGCTCGGGTCAGGCACATACTCCAGGACACTCGAGCACAAAATTCCATCCACAGAGCGATCGTCCAGCGCGAGCCGAGCGATTGTGGTTATGTGGACAAAGCTGAGTCGATCAGAATAGTTTTGCAATTGGGCCGTTTGATTGGCCGCTACAACCATTTCGGAAGCGGCGTCCACTCCAAGTACGCTGCAGCCGCGCGTTGCCAGCCAGCGTGAGAGTGTGCCAGTACCGCAGCCGGCGTCAAGCCAAAGGGTGCCCTCGAGATCCCGGCCCTGCAAAGATTTCAGCAGAACGGTTTGGCGGATCTGAAACGAACACTTTTGATAGCGATGTTCCCACTCATCCGCCAGAGACGCGTGATAGGCGACAGCCGGGAATTGGGTTCGTGTTGTACTCATCGCATCCCCTGGGTGCGCGATTCGTAGATCTTGGCTTTTATGTGAAAAAACTGGATGCCCTGAAAACCGCAGTAAATCAATCCGGGTACACCATCGAGAAATCCCAGACGAAAAAAATACTTGTACAGAAAGAACAGAAAAGGCGAGCCCGGCAGACCCAGGCAACTTCTCTTCAACCAGCGCCGCCGCTGTGCCTGGTTTCCGAACAAAGACGGGGGCAAGTCGTCGTAGCTGCTGTCGCCCTCGATCCACACACGCGCTTCCCAGTTCGAATAGTCATCGTGCTTGCGGATGTAGCGGGAGAGTGATTCCACGTTGCGGTGGATAAGAGGGTTCCGCAGCTTCGCGGTTTGTCCTTCAATCACGACATGCTCGTGTACTTCCATGTCGCACATGGAAGCGTCCTGACGCTGGAGGCGGCACTCGAACCGGGCTTTGCCGCGCCGAAAGAGTGAAAGCTTGTAGAAGCTGGCATTGCCGTGGCCCAGCGCCCGTCCCAGGAAATGCATGCGCAACGCGATGTAGTAGCCGTCGTACCAGCGATTCTGGACGGCTTGCCGAATTTCTTCCGTGAGCTCAGGAGTAAGAACTTCGTCGGCGTCCAAAAGAAGGATCCAGTCGTAGGCCAGCGGGAGTGTATCCATGGCCCATTGCCGCTTCTTGGGCCAACCTCCGTGGTAGTGGAACTGGACTACTTTCGCGTCAAAGGAACGGGCAATTTCTGCGGTTTGATCGATGCTGCCCGAATCAATGACATAAATTTCGCCGACTCCGTGCAGCGATTCCAGACAGCGAGGCAGGTTGCGCGCTTCGTTGCGGACGGGGATGATGACGCTGACAGGTAGGGATACCGGGCGCGGCGTTTGCCGCAAGAGTCTCGGTTCCTCGAGTGTTTGCGTCGTGGAGGTCAAGTGACTGGGAACATGCTACCGCCGAAACTGGGAGCTCTGATATGACAGAAGAGATGACAGATCGATTGAGAGAACGGCGCTACTTGAAAGCCTCAACGTAAAGCGAGTGCGGCAGTCCGGCGCCGTCGTCGGGCTCAAACGGAGGGGCGTGGGGCCCATACAGCCGGCTTTGACCCTCTGCGAATTCCCGCACTTCTCGGAGTCCTGATTTGGCTAACACCTCCTGCAGGTAGCCGAAGTCAAATGCGGTGCGATGTTGACCGTCACAAAACACAAAATTCGAAAAGCGTCCTCCCACCGAATCGAAGTGGCGGGGGAAAGAGTCGCAGAACCAATCGTGGCGATTCTCCTGGTACGCAAGGACGGCGCTGCGCAAACTAGGAACAATCAACCGTAGTCCCGCCCTGGGTTTGAGCACGCGGGCGCACTCTCGAAGAAGATCTTCCAATTCGTCCGGGTACAAGTGCTCAATCATGTGGGTTGAATAGATTGAGTCTACGGATTGATTGGCGAACGGGAGCCCGCAGCGCACGTCCAGCCACATATCAATTTTCTGCAGTGGATTAGCATCGACGTTGACGAAACCCGGCAAATATTTCGGGCCACAACCGAGATGCACGTGGAGTGGTCGCGCCGCTACGGAGCCGGCCGCGTAGCGCCATTTCCGGATCCAGTAGTTGGGAACCGTTGCTTTTGAAATCGCGAGAAAACAAACATCCTTGTAGCGCTGATGTAGCAAACGAAGCCCTCACAAAATTTCGGCGATTATAAACGAAGCTTGTTGCGGCATTCTGTCTTATTGTTGCTCCGCATCAGCACGGTTAACTCCAAGACGCTCACGCAGGAGATCCCTCTGCGTACCTTACTTGCCAGCTTCTCACTACTGCCGAACCAAGCGACTATTTTGTTATCGTGGCGATCAATGCCAGGCCCATCTGTATCCCCGCACGGGCGCGGACGCCCGCGCCTACATACGTAGACACGGCGTTGCTGCGACTTCTGGTCTGCCCGAGAGATCGCCAGGCGCTCGACGAGCAGGAGCAGTATTTAGTTTGCCCAAGCGGTCACCGTTACGCGATCGTCGAAGGTATTCCGATTCTCTTGCTCCCGGAAACGCAGCAAACCCATATTGAAGGCACGCGATCTCTGCGGTTCGGCGCTTCGGGTCAGGCCACGTCCGCACCGCTGCCCGGCCCGGCGCCCGGAGAAATCGATCCGTTTGTGCAACAGGTTATTGCGGCGACGAATGGCTTGCTTTACATCCGGCTTGTAGGCAAACTCACGGATTATCCGATTCCCCATCTCCGCCTGCCGCGCGGCGACGGCAAGAGGTTCCTCGAAATCGGATGCAACTGGGGGCGGTGGTGCGTCGCCGCCGCCCGGGTGGGCTATCGTCCCGTAGGGATCGACCCATCGTTGAAGGGCATTCGCGCGGCACGGCACGTGGCACAACAGCTCGGAGTCGACGCTCACTACGTGGTTGCGGATGGGCGCTATTTACCGTTTGCAGACGGGACCTTCGATCAGGTTTTTTCCTACAGCGTTCTGCAGCATTTGTCCAAGGACAACGCCCGCCTCACATTGCAGGAGGTTGCCCGGGCGCTGCAACCATCAGGAGGATTCCTCGTGCAAATGCCGAATTGCTTTGGCATTCGCTGCCTTTATCATCAAGCCCGCCGAGGATTCCATGAGGGCCGTGATTTCGACGTGCGCTACTGGACCCCGAACGAGTTGGTCTCGACTTTCCGCACGGTGTTCGGATCCGCCCGTATCTTTGTGGACGGTTTCTTTTCGCTCAACGCGCAAATCAGTGACGTAGAACTGCTTCCCTGGAAATATCGCACGGTGGTCTATGCTTCCGAGGCATTGCGCAGAATCAGCGGCTTCTTCTCTCCTCTCACCTATGTTGCGGACAGCCTTTATGTCGATGCGCGGTTAGGCGGTGAGGCCGAGGCTTCGTTGGAACGTGGCGAGTGTTTGGGTGAGGCTAGCAGCTAGGCAAAGCATTTCTTCGATGTGTTTCTCCCATGAAAAGTCGTGCGACCGGGCACGGCTGTGTTCGACTAATGCTTTCCGAAGATCGGGCGAGGCCTCAAGGCGCAGAACCTGTTCAGCCAATTCCTGAGGTGAGAAACGCTGGAAATACAAGGCAGCATCGCCGCAGACCTCGCGATGAACCGGCAACTCGGCGGCGACTAAGGGCATTCCGCTCGCCATGGCCTCTACGAGAGGATGGGCGAAGGTTTCTGCGTACGCGGGAGTCACGTATGTATCGCAAGCGTGGTAGACGTGATGCAAAAGGCGATATGGAATTGCGCCCAGTTCCACAACATGATCCGCGATCCCAAGCTGTTGGACAAGAGCGGCCGCGGGTTCAGCGCGGTATGAGCCGGGATTTGCTTGTGAGCGCAATTTGCAGGTCAGAAACAGGACTACCCTGCGTTTGCCCAATCCGGTCTTATTCAGGCGAGCTTGTATCAGAGGAATTGCGCGCAGCAGAGTTTCAAAATTCCTGTAGTAGTTGTAGTGGCTGACGAAGAGCAGGCGCAGTGCACCCTTGGCGGAATCAAGCTTTTGCTGAGTCTCCGCGAGTAATGCGGACGCGTCTTCGCAGAATGTGTTCCGGTTGAAGCCGTGGCGAATCGAAAGAACTGGAACGCCGGTCCAGCGCCGCAGTTCTTCGGCGAAAGCCCGGCTGGGGGCGACGGTGCAGTCGGCCCAGTGAACCGACCTCTTGGCAAAGACGCCCTTAACCCGAGTATCCAACCAAAGGTGGTAGTCTCCGCGCGTGCGAAGGTCACGATAAAAGTCTGCCGACGTGTAAAGGGAGTTTCCCGAAAGAAGAATTTGCGGCACGGGCGAGTTCCGGAGAGCGAAGTTTCCGGCGGAAATCAATACGTTCGCGCCACTGCGTCGGATCAACCGCGGTAATAGGAATTGCTCTTGGCAAAACCTTACAGCCGCTCCATGATTTGTCTTCACCTCCGCCCATGTGATGTTGGGCAATTCTCCCAGTTCTCGCTTCAGAGTTGCACTGGCAGCAACAGTAGTGCGGACACCGGGTCTGGACGAAAGATGCGGAAGCACGTTGCGCAGATAGGTTAACCCGCCGCCAGCACTGGCTGCGAGGCCATTGAGGAAGAGACGCATCATCGACCTAGTGGGGCAACACTAAAACTGTTAGCCCATACTTGCGGAGTACTCGGCACAGCCGATGTAGCGGAAAGCGTAGTCGCAGGAAGCACATCTACCATAACGAACGCCAGACTCCAGAAAAAGACGCAAAGATAGTAACCAACGGCGAAAAGCCAATCCTCAAAGGCTGCGTGAACCAAACCTGCGACTAAGATTCCGGCCAAGGGAATTGCCGGAGAAAAGACATTTCCAGTTCGCCGCATCTGCGCCAGTGCCCGGCCGACATTGACGGCAATCAGGACGACCAGCGTGAAAAACGGAATATCCCCCACGAATCCGACCCATTCTGAAATCGCCAGGTAGCTGTTGCCATGCTCTCGTGTGGCCTCGCGGAGCGATTCGAAATTTCCGGAATGCGGCACGACTTCGCTGCTCGTGGGGCTGGTTCCGAATCCGCTACCGAACCATGGGTGATCCTGAATGGCGGAAAGCGTTTCCTCCCAGACCGATTTGCGAGATGCAAGAATCCCGTCCTCCCGCCGGCCTTTGTACACGAAGACCGATGTGAGCGATTCCGAAGATTGCTGGTGTAAAGGAACCACCGCGGCCGCGAATGCGGCTAACAAGAGCGCAAGGGCCACTCCCCTGAGCAGCAGCCCGTATCGGCGGAGTCCAACACATAGCAAAATGCACGAAACCACGCCCGCAGCGATTCCTGCGCGGGCATAGCTGCTGAAGAGCAAGAGAAGCGCAAGTGCGAACGCAAATATCCGCCGCCAGCGGGTGCTTGGCTGCTCGCTCACCAGGATTGCCCACAGCAGGATCGGAGCCGCGACCACTCCCATCACAGCGCCCAGAGAGTTTGGGTTGCCGAATACCTCAAATTGAAAGACGAAATAGGAGATGGCGGTAGCATAGACGAGCAGCTCGCAGCCAAGGAGTAACTTCGAGAAAAAACTTGCCTCTCTTCCTAGAAAAGCCAGCCGCGCTCCGGTTGAGCCGTAGAGGAAGAGAAGCAGTAAGCTCATTGCCTTGAGAAAGGCCAACCTGGGATAGGCCGAGACCGCGGCTGATACCAAGGCTGCGACCACGCAAAAGAACGCCACCAGATGGAACGTCGTGAAGTAGTAACGCGGATCTCGGGCGTACGCGATCAGACCAACAAGCGCTCCCACTGCCAGAACAACCCATCGGCCCGAGGTCCACGCCACATTCATAGGAAGCATTGAGCCGGCCCACAGGAAAACCGCGAGCAGGAGAGGAAAGAATCGCGTCCGGTAATTCCAGATCGCCGCCAGCAGCAGCTGTAGGAACAACAAACTCGCAAGCTCATTGGAACTGCTGAAATAACCCGGACGCGAAACTGCGACGTACACGGCGAAGGCGCAACATACGGCGATCATGACCGGCAAGAAGAATCTGGATAAGCGGTCAATCATGCTGCACATCTCCGGTACGGCAGCACGGCGTTGGCCATGCCGGCAGCCCACGCGTCGGGCGAATATTGCCGGATGCGTTCCCGGCTACGCTGTGCCATGAGCGATCGGAGATCAGGGTCAAGGGCAAGATCGTTCATCGCAGAAGCGAGTTGGTCAACGTCGCCGGGAGAAACCACTCGGCCGTTCCAGCCGCTCTCGACCAGGTCAGCAACGCAGCCGGCCGCCGCGGAGGAAATGACAGGCAAACCGCAGGCCATCGCTTCATTCACCACCAATCCCCAGGTATCCGTGTGCGTAGGAAAGACCAGGGCCTCGGCGAGCGCGTAGTAAGCTGGCAATAGTTCGCGCTGTGCGAAGCCCGCAAAGTGAATCGATCCGAGGTGCATGGACGCGGCACGCTGCCGCAATGACGATCGCGCGGCGCCATCTCCGACGAACACCAAGCCGATTTCTTTTCTAACCTCCGCTGGCAGCGCGCCGTAGGCGCTAAGAAGATCAAAAACTCCCTTTTCCGGAACCAGGCGGCCGGTGAAAAGAAAAAAACGAGCGGGCAGGCCCAGCGCTTGGCGATGCAAAGGCGCGTCCCATCGGATCACTTCGGCTTGCTGCGCAAAGAACTTCGTGTCAACCGCGTTGGGCGCAGTAAAAATCATGTTCTCGGGTACGCCGTAGTTCCTCAAATACTCGGTTGAAGATTTTCCGGGCACCACAAATGCGTTGCAACCATGCAGGAATCTAGTCTTGAGAAATTCAACCAGTGCGTGGCCGCTGCGGAAGTCTCTGGTCGTGCTTTCAACCCAGAGACTAAATGGCACCCGATTGCGCCGTGCCCATGACATGGATTTCCATGAGGCGACGTAGTTGTATCCACCGCACACGATGAAATCGGGTGCCGCACGCTGCAGCGCGGCTTCGGCTCCCCAGTTCAGCAAGAGGCTGTGCCTGCCGATTCTTCTTCTCCAGGAAGGAAGCACCTGATAGGAAAAACGAATCTCATCTTTGTAAACCAGCCATTGGCGCTGGGTGCGATCGTTTTCCGCGAGGAAGATCACGTGCAGATCGATTTCATCGTGCCGGGCAAGAGCGTTGAAGACAGGAATGCGGTAGGGCGCGATGATCTCCGTGATGATCACGACTCTGCGGCTCATACCACGCACTCTCGGTAGAGATCAGCGAGTTGGACAGCCTGGTGCGCCGATGTAAGGCTTTGGAGGATGGTATGGCGAGCCGCCTCGCCCATCTTTCGTTGAAGGTGCACGTTTTGCAGAAGTGCGGAAAGCGCAGCAATTAGTTCTGGCAGGTTGTCCGGATCCGTGAGCCAGCCATTACTTCCGTGGCGGATAATTTCCTCAATCCCCTGGCCGCGGCAGGCGATCACGGGTTTTTCCGTGGACATTGCCTCCAGATACACACAGCCCAGTCCCTCATACCGGCTGGGCAAAGCGAAGAGGACACAACGACGCATCGCATCAGCGACTTGCTTTCGACTTTGACGACCAAGAAAGCGAACCCTGCCGGTAATATTGCATTCACTGGCCAACCGGGTCAGGCGGTCATGTTCCGGACCGTCACCGATGATTTCGTATGATATGTGCGGATAATGGGGAAGAACCGCCGCGAGCGCTCGCAGGAGCAGTTCGTGGCCCTTGATCGGAATCAGATTGCCGACGCTGAGGATGGTGCTGGGCGGGAAGTCGATTGATGCGGGAGAAAACATCCGCGCATTCACACCGTTGTAAATGACCTTCGTTTTCACCCCGGCCGTGGCGACATCGACCACTTTTCCGGCAACCTTGTCGCTGATGCAAATCACTCGCGATGCCGAACGATAAACAAATTGCGTAACCCGCTTGCACAATTGGCCGGCGTATCCGCGAACCTGGTTATCAAAGAATGCGTCCAGACCGTGGACGGTGACGACGCACGGGATCTTGAGTTCCCGGCCCAACAGCGCGGCAGCGTGTCCGCACGGTAGCGCGGCATGAGCATGGATCAGGTCGATCCGCTGCGACTGGTGCAATTTGCGAACTCTCGAAATCAGGCTCGCATAAAGAAATGCCCCGGCCGAAGACAGGCCGATTCCACCCGGAATGGAAGGGTAGCGGATCCAGGTGACTACGGGGTTAGTCGTGTTGGACCTCGCACTGCTCCGGTGCAATGGCTCAACGGCCACGATGCAAGAGTTGACGCCGAACTGTTCCAATTCCCGCAGCGGTTCCGCGACAAAGCCGCCCGCACCATCGTCGGAAGCCGTCGGGTAGAACGGAGTGAGCGTCAGCACTCGCATGGGGGTTGATGTGTTTTTCCTTTGAACCGGCTGTTTACCATCCAGTCCAAGGAACCACATTGTTACCCGCGGCGCAATTGCCAGTTAGGTTCCGGGTTGAGCACAGCCGACTCTGGCGCCAACCAAATCCTTCATAAGAATGGCCCAGCTCTCAGCGATTACACGCCAGTCGAACATTTTGGAGCACCGTGCGTGGGCGGCGTTCCCCAGCTGCGCACGAAGCGCGGGCTTTGCCAGAAGATCGGAAATCGTCGCAGCGAAAGTCTCGGTGTCGTCGGGATCGACCAACCGTCCTGTGCTGCCCAAAACCTCCGGAATACCACCACGGTTGGCCCCTATCACAGGCGTCGCACAAGCCATCGCCTCCGCGTTCACCAGCCCGAACGGTTCCTGGAACAAGGATGGGCTGGCAAAGATGGTCGCTCTCTGGAACCAGGACGGCAAGTTCCGATCGTGATGAATGTAGCCCGTAAATTCAATTTTGGCGTTCCAGTCTCGAGCAATGGAACTCGCCAATTCACGTACTTCGCGGACGTACGATGTTTCTTTGTGAGTGCCGAAACCCGTCGCGCCTCCGATTACCAGAATCGCGTCCGGGTGCGCGTGTAGAACTTGGGCATAGGCTCGCATGAGCTGGAGCACACCCTTTTCAGCATCGAAGCGGCCCACAAAAAAGATCGTCTTGGGCTCGCGAATTTCCTCCCGCGGGGAAAATAATTCCCGGTCGACTCCATTGAACACGACTTGAGTTTTTGCGGCTATCGCTGAGGATCTCGGCGCAAAGCAATCGCGAAGAAAGTGGCTGCACACGACTACACGGTCAACCGCCAGCGCCAACTCATCCAGCATGCCCGAGGTCCAATGGCCCAGGTGATCGTTCTGCAGATGAAGCAGAATCACTCCCGTGTAGCCCATGCGGCGCAGAGCAGCTACCCATTGCGGCCGATTGTGGATGTGGAGGAGATCGAATGCTCGCAGCCGAGGCAGCAGCGCCCGCAACCACAGGTGCTCCTCGTAGCGCCGTGCTACCGGGATTCGACTTACAAATTCGCAAGCCCGCCAGACTCCACTGCTTTGGTGTGCGAGTGGATACGCGTCTTGGTTGTCAGTGGGGAATCCGAAAACAGTTACGTCGACGCCCGCGGTCAGACGGCGATAGACTTCGTAGGTCCAACGCGCGAGTGCGCCTCCGTAGACGGGACTGAACTTCTCTTTGCCCGAAAGCAAAACCCCTGCCGTGATCCGTCTTTCAACGCAGCTTGCCATAAAGGGATCAGAACCAGCCCGATTGAATCGACACTTCTGAGTTGTTCGTAGCAAGCCGTTTCATCACGGGGCCGCGAATTGCTCTATGAACCATTTCCTAACAAACCAGCCACAGCTCCCTACGTAAACAAAAACTCCGGTCGCAACCACGACAAACACTTGTGGGACATACGCGCTTACGATTCGGACGGCCACAGCCATCAATAACGAGGAGGCCAAAGCTACTCCGACGATGGGGTCTTTCCACAAATTGTGCAGCGCCGGGGGAAGCAGAGCATAGCCGATCGCAGCCACCACAAATTCCGCGAGCACGAAAGCAAGTCCCGCTCCGGCCAAGCCCATTGTCGGGATCAGGGTCAGATAAAGGATTACACCGGCAGCGGCGCCTCCAGCGGTGGACGCGAGGTAGGCGCGATGTCTTCCCATCGAATAAAGAATGCTTCCCGTCGTCAAAGACGCTGCGGAGGCGGTTATCAGGAAAAAAGCCATGATCTTCATCAGCGAGACATCCTCCAGAAAGTGCGGCCCCAGCACAAGCGGAACCACGAGATGAGCCGTGCTGATCAGGCCTGCCGTCAAAGGGAGGCTTACGAGTGCGATCACCACAACCGCGAACCTGGTCACGCGATTCAGTCCGGCTTCGCTCTTGGCGAACAGGGCCATCCGAGGATTCAGCACCTGCAAGACAATAATTACAAAACTCCGTAACAGATCCAGAAGGCGCACGGCGGCAGCGTACAACCCCAGGGCGTGATCTCCTAAGAACCAACGCACCACAATATGGCCACTTCGGTGATACAGATTCGACATCAGGGTGGACAACGCGTAGTGACCACTCGGCACGACGATTCTTTTCCATCGCCGTGGTCGAACAATTCGCGGCGGTCGGAATCCGTGCCCCCACAAGATGCACCAACCCACCAGGCCGCTCACCACGGACGAACCAAGAATGCTGATGGGCAGCCAGATCACATCCTTTGGAGTGTGCACAAAGGCGAAGATTCCCAGCGCATAGATGGCCTGCTGGGAAATCACAAGCAGGGAACGAATATGAAACATTTCCAATGCGGTCAGAAACGCGTCCCCTGTCAACAAATTTACGATCAGAAGTCCAACACCATAGAGTCGCAAAAGGTGCCGGATGTCGGAACGGACCTCGAAGGAGGCGACCGCGAGCAGGACAATCGCGGCGATCGCGCTAAACAGCACCCGGAGCGCGATAACGTCGGGAACCAAATCGATCCCGCCCTCCCGTTGGGCGGCTACCTGCTGCGATGCGTAGGACGTGAGGCCGGGATCAGCGACGATGTTCAGGAAAGCGCAGAGCGCAACCACGTAGCTCCAGAGCCCGTACATCTCGACGCCGAGATGGCGTACCAGGTAAGGGAAGGTCAGGGAACTGATCAAAATGCCTGCTACCCGCGCGCCTCCCACGGAGAACGCGAATCCACCGTAGCGCAATACTGAACTGGATCGCTTCACGCCCTGGCTTCTGGTTCGAGAGCGGCATTCACCAATCTAGTTCTCAATTTGCATCTCCCAGAGATGAGCCGGATCGACCATGACCCACATTTCAAGTTAAGAGTTCAAACGCTCAGCCGCCACTTGTCGAAAAACTTCAGTCCATTGTTCAGCAATTCGGTCCCAGTTGAATGTTTGTGAATGTTGCGCGGCAGCCCACGACATCGATTGCCGCGTCGCCGAGTCGCAAAGAAGTAGATCCAACTTCTGGGCCAACTCCGTATCCGACTCAGCAAGGAAGCCGGTCTTTTCGTGCAACACGTACTCCGGCTGGTAAACATTCATGGCGATTGCCGGCAAGCCGCAGGCAGCGGCTTGTCCGAGCACTTGCGGATGTCCTTCAAGAATGCTTGGGAAAAAGAAAACATCAGCCCGACGCATTTCGTCTCCAAGTTGCGCTGAGGTCAAATGTCCAAGGAAAACCACATTCTTGCATCCCAACTGTGCCACAAGCGCGCGGCAGGAGGGCTCGGTGACGCCTCGCCCGGCCAACCGGAAGATCACGTCTGGCCACCTTGCGGCTTGCTGAATCATGACTTCGACGCGTTTCCGCGGCTGGAAAGAGCCAGCGTACAGCACAGTTCGCGCCACGCGCGCCTTCGCGGAACCCGGCTCGTTGCCGGGGAAAAAGAATCGCCGGTCGATGCCATCGTAAATAGTGCCTGCCCTGATGCCGAATTGTTGCCATACCGTTTCCGCAACATAACCTGAGTTCGCCAATACCGCATCCCCTTCAAGAGCAGATCGCGCGACCAATCCGTTTGCAGTCGCTCCGTTCATCGCCATGACAATGTAAGTAACCAGTGCCGTTCTTAGTCCTAACCTTTTGCGCAATCCGAACACAGCTTGATCGAGCGGCCCGAACCTGGGGAAAAAGTAGATGTCGGGCCGGAAAGCAAGAGAGCGCATTAGCAATTGTGCGGTGTTTCCGTGTTTGTAGTAAGGCAACAGCTTCGTATTCCTGCGCGCTGCGATGCGGGGATCGGGTTTGCCCTCAGAAATCATGACCACCCGAAATTGTTCGGGACACAGGCGCGCAACGATCTCCTTCACGGTGAGATTTTGAGCGTTGGTATTGTCTTCGTCGGCAAACGAAGGAGTGAAAATCGTAATGGGAGGAGTTGGCAACTTCGTTTTCATCGCGGCGTCAATCAGCGAATCAAGTCTCTGTACGCGACTCTCTCTCTGCGCACCATCTGGAAAGCCGTCATGCGTTGCTTGCCATTGGCAAGGAATAGGTTCTTGAAAACAGATACGCCAACTCTGTATTTGTGGCGCTTTTACCCGCTTCTTGTGGAAGGGGTTTTCCGTTTTGCCTTTTAAGCAGCCGAGGAATTTCCGCAATTTGTTCTGGCGACTCTAACACCTGACCTACGCCAAACCGCTCGTACTGGTGAACATATCCGGAATAGGGGTCTCGCAGCCACGCGCACAGGAAAATGGGAACGCCCCGGGAAGCACACTCCAACGCGGTGGACGATTGCACCGTCAAAGCCAGCCGCGTGTTGTTCCACAGTTGATCGGATGGCGGGCCGGCAAGTACTTCGATCTGGTGCTCTTGCTCCGGGAGGAATCGGCGCAACATCCGACGGTGGCCCTTGATGCTTTCAAAGGGATGCAACTTGAAAACCAGTTTCAGCCCGCAGGTTTGAGCGAGGCGGCACAAGCGCGGCAATAAATAGCGGTAAACTTCATCAGTTCGCCACCCGAGGTTCTGGTAGGGTTCGGTAAAAAAAACCAGCCACGGAGCGGACTGTCGAGCCGCACGCGGCAAAGGCAATGGCCTCGACGAAACCGGCACTGTCGTGACCATCTTCTCCGAGCCAAGACGGCAAACACGACTAAGGTAATCTCGTTCCATCTCGCTCTTGACCAAGTAGAAGTCAGCATGGTTCACCTTGATCGCCATCTTGTAATCTAGAGCGCCGTGATGACAAGCCAGGGCTGGAATGCAGCGTCTCTTGGCCAGAATGAGCGGAATGCTCGAAGGAGGATTACTATCGTCGGCAGTGAGGCAAGCGGTTACATTCTCGGATTCGAAGATTTGGCTCCACGCATTGCGAAGTGCAATTCCCCAAGGCAGAAGCGCAGGAATCCGTCCCAGCACACCCACTGCATTCGCCGTGTTGAACTCTTCAGCGCTATCGATCAACTGCTCTGTCAAATTGTTCCACGATTCGAGAAGGGAAGCGGTTTCCCGCTTGTCGCTCGGAACGAAGTAGGGCGTCAGTGATGCCGAGCAAACGTTTGCCGGCAGAGACTTGACCTTAGCGTTCCTCCGAGTGTGTACTAGCAAGAATTTTTGGTCCGGAAACAGTTCAGCGTAAGAAAGCACCGTGCGAGAAACATTAACGTAGGCTGACGGCAACAAGATCACAGACTGTCCCGACGGTTGCCCGCGGCGGGTGAAGTGGTGTCGGATGGAGTGCGCGGCATCGAACTTGTCTGCCAGCACCTGAACAAGTTGCGCAGAGTCGAGTCGCGAAAAAATCTGGCGATAGTGGCGTCCCCCGTGAATGACCGACTGGACGCGGGTTTCCAAGGTCGTTAATCCAGTGCCGAGAAGTTCCCGCAGAGCCGTAGCGAGAGAATGCGGGCGACTTGAATACAGCTCACAGTTCGAGCTTAGCTTTTTCGACAATCGGTGGATCAGCATGAACTGCTGAACCTCGGAGGCAATCTCCAGCGCCAGTACGTCCCACCAGTCGATTCCCAAGGCGTCCACCATGACGTCCCTTCCGAGTTGCAAAAGCTCCCGGAGCCGATAAAGATCCTCAGTCTCCTCGGCGTGGTCATAGATGCTGATCACTGGACACCCAACTCGTCGGCTCCAACGGTCATAGGCCTCAAGCGGAGCGCGACCGAGATCGACCACCAGATCCCAGTGTTGGCCCGGATACGAGGGAGCAACAGTATCCTCTGGATGGAGCAGCAGCACGTTCATAGTTGGGCGCTTCCCGCTGATGGCCGTCCTAATACTCGACGAACATAATGTTCGAGGCGGGGCGAGGTCTTGATGGCAGCGGCAGCGTGATAGCGTGCCGCGACTTTTAGATAGGTCACTGTCGACCTTGCGAGCGTCACATGTAAAGTTTCGCGCATGCCTGTCGCCCACCGCTGCTTGTGGTGTTCCCCACCCAAACCTAGATCCACAAAATCGGTCTCAGAAGAGTCGCAAGCTTCCTCGATTACCTTGAGACGCAGACCAGACCCCGGAGAATACTCACGAAAGCTGCAATCAAAAGTCATCTGGTAAAAAGCCCAATGGCGCGCGAATCGAAAAGCGTATAGCCAGGCGATGGGCTGATCGCCCGCGCGAAGTTGATGTAATGTGACCCAGCCGTGGGACGAAAGTAGCCTGGCCAGCTCAGAAAGAAAGGCAGTGCGTTGCGGGCAAGCCAAATGGCTGGTCTGGCCGATAGCCGAGAATCTGGCGATATGGGCCCTGGAGAACGACGGCAATGCGGGAGCAATCTGGTCCCACAATCCGAGGCGATCCACTACGACCGGAATTTTTGCTGCTAAGGCCTTCAGGTAGCGGCCTTCTCGTTTATGGCGCACGGACCGGCGCGCTGATTCTCGCTGCTCTGTGGTCCGCAACAAAACCTGGGCGCACTGGAATGCCGGCCGAGGAAACGAGTTGTACCCGCAGGCAGAACGAGACGACCCGAGCGCAATGGCTGTCGCGGAATCCGCTGGTAAGTTCGCCAGCACCAGCATCGGCAATCCTAGTGCCCGTAGTTCGGCGAGAACGCTGCTCACCAGGTCGTGTCGCAAGTGAGGGGAGGAAACGAAATCGCAATAGTCGGCCGTCGTACCAGCCAGGAAAAACGTCTCCCGTTGTACTTTGTCGGTTGCGAGTGCTGCGACACCGACCAGCGAATCCTGCTCGTAGGCCAAAATCAGCAGCGGCGTGATCGAATCGCAATAGCCACGGCTTACCGCCAACGCCCACTCGTAAGTATAGAAAACCTCCGGACACTCCATCTGCCACACCAGTTCATTCCACTCGCGGGCTAGGCTGTCGTCGTCCGGGATTTCTCGGTAAAGGACTAAGCGCAAGGTTTCCTTCTCATCGGATGATTGCTATTTTCGGCAAACGCGTTGCAGTGCCAGTCTCTCCTCAAGCGATTGACCCCACGGCAGCACTCAACTTGGCTGGTCTAAACAATTCCTGCAATGATCGATGAAAACCCGAAATGTGCGCGTCGAGTTCCGCAAGAGTCATTTCGGCGGTGATGTGCGTTCGCGGCAGCGCGAATCTGGGAGTCTGTGTTCCGAGGTCTCGGCTAACATTAACAAATGCACATTGGAAGCCGGCCTGCTCGGCCATTTGTATTTCTCGCGATGTAACTGAGGACGAATCGCCGAACGGATAAGCCAGGGCCCACGTTTCTCGTCCCAAAACCTGATCGAGGTCGTGTTTGCTTTCCGAGATTTCTCTCCATGCCACTTCTGGCGCCGACTGCGACAGCATCGGATGAGAAATGGTATGTGCGCCGATACACATCCCTGCCTCAGTAAGCTGATGCAGCTCTTGCATGTTCATCACTAAGAATCTCCGGCTGAGTACAGGATCATCGCGGTATTCAGCATCCCATCGCTCAGAAAGTCCCAACTGCATTCTTATTCTCTCTACCAGTGTTCTCCGGTGATTCATGTCATAGCGCGAGAGTGTCGTCACTGACGCCCACCATTGCGAGTGTTGCTCATGCCGGCGAAAGTCCGTCCGCAATCCGATCTCGGGCAGCTCCAAGGAAAAACTCTCGGGCGCTGCCAGAAACATCAGAAAGAGTTCTTCGTACCAGAGCATTGTGGGCGTGTGGGTGAGTGAAGCGCCAGTGACAAAGAATAGGCACTTCATCTCAAATTCCTGGAGGATTGCCAACATGTCGAAGAGCACGTTTCGCAGGCCATCATCGCAAGTCAGCAGCACCGAACGCGGAGGCAATTCCTTCCCGTCCTCGCACCACAGCCGAAATTCTTCTGGAGAAATTATGTTGTGATGGTCCTTGAGGAATTGGAGCTGCTCGCGAAATAATTGTGCACTTACAAGGTTGCCATCCAGACCTGAGTCAATGATGTCGTATCCTGCGGGCAAAACGCCGTGATAAGTCAGCACCGCCGGTCCGCTCCGGGCCACCCGACGAAGATAACCCGCCTTCGACAGGCCCGGATAAACCACGTGCTTTAGCAATGGACTGACCAGTCTCACGCTTTGGCCACCAAGTCCCAGCTCAGCGGCGTGCCACGCTCGATGTCCCGCGACGCGCGCTTGCCGACGATCTGCGGCAGATGCCGGGTGTGCAATCCATGACCGGGTCGAATGGAGCGAACATTGGCTTCGCTGAAAGTGTCGCCCTGCCTCACAGCCTGGACAACAAAAAGCGACCGGCGAAAAACGTGACTGCTCCGTTCGCTCTCAGTGAGGCCGAAGTGAATTTCCCCCAGAGATTGTTTCGCAACTCGAACCGCTTCTACCATTTCTTTGAACTCTGGTGGCTCCAGTGAAAAAGCGCTGTCGGGCCCCTTCAACGATCGAGATAGGGTGAAATGTTTTTCTATGATGCATGCGCCCAAGGCAACCGCCGCCACGGGAACTGCGATGCCCATTGTGTGATCCGACAACCCAACGGGAACTTCAAACCTTCGCGCCAGCTCGGGAATGGTCCGCAAGTTCATTTCCTCCGGAGGAGCGGGGTACGCACTCGTACATCTGAGCAACGCGATGTGTCCCGCGTTTGCGTGGCGGGCGGTCGCAACCGCTTCCTCGATTTCCTCGATCGTGGCCATCCCCGTCGAGATGATTACGGGCTTGCCGGTGCGCGAAATTTTCTGAAGAAGCGCAATGTCAACCAATTCGCAGGACGCGACTTTGTATGCCGACACTGCCATGTTCTCGAGAAACTCCACGGCGGTTGAGTCGAAGGCAGAAGAAAAGAAACCGAGCCCAAGATCGTCGGCAACCCGTTTCAGTTTGGGTTGCCAATCCCACGGCGTGTAGGCTTCACCATAAAGTTCATGAAGAGTTCGGCCATCCCAGATCGTGCCGCTGAGAATCTGGAAATACTCGCGATCGCTGCGGATGGTAATCGTGTCGGGCGTGTAGGTCTGCACTTTTACAGCGTCAGCTCCGGATTCTTTGCAAGCCTGAATGAGGCGAACCGCCTGGTCGAAGTCCTGGTTGTGATTGGCGGAAAGTTCCGCAACCACGTATACGGGCTGATCCGGCCCGATTTTGCGCTCGCCAATTGCGAACTCCGTCATCGCCGTCATGCGGTTTTACCTACGGAGCAAAAGCTCAAATCCATTTCTTTTTCATCCCGGCAAACACCCGCTGTTCTTGGCAAAACAAAATGAACAGCTTCGTGCCCCTTGATGATCTCATTTCTCACGCGGACATAACCTGCCCGTGTGAACAGTTGGAGGGACGCCACGTTGTTCTGTTTCACGTAGGCATCAATTTGCGTCACTGCGGTTATCTGGAACAGATCCATGGTCGCCATCCCAAGGACAACTGCACCCAGACCCTTGCCGCGGAAATAGGGGGCCATGCTAATTGACACCGCCGCCTTGGTTTCATCGATCTGAAATCTCACCTGACCGGCCGGGGTATCCCGAGAGTCCACTGCAAGGTAAAGTACGGCATTGGGATCTCGCAGCTTGGAGTGGAACCACCCCACATGCCGCTCCCAGGAAATCGGTTCGGTCGCAAACGACACTGGACGCACGTCAGGATCATTTGCCCACTCCCACAACTGACGGCAGTCTTTTTCCCGCACGCGCCGCAAGCGCAAATCTCCGCCGCGAATCGCCGCCTCAACTCTTTCCGCGCCCTTGCCGTCCACCAATTCCCGTGAACGCTGTGACAGAGAAACTCGAAGTTCTTTCGACAGAAGAAGGGAGCGCACTTTCCCGGCGATCTCTGCAGCCGTCACTTCCTTGCTCGGGCCGAGATGGATCGCAACCTGCTTGCGGTCAAGTTCCTGCGCAACCGGCGTTTGGTTCTCTGCCAAGTCGATCAAAATGGCGGGCAGTCCGAGCAGGCACATCTCTGCACAGGTCGACCCCGCGGCCGACACAGCAAGGTCGGCCCAAGCCATTAGCTCCGGCATGTTTCCCGCATCCGCCACAAGCCGAGTTGGAGTGGATTGATTCACGAACCGTTGCAGTGAATTCGCGTGCGGATTGCTGCCTCCGAGGACCGCAACTACCTCTAACCCGTCGATCTTTGCCGCTTCCAGCGCCTGCAACACCAGCGCGGTGACGTTATCGGGATCACTGCCGCCCATCATCACCAATAGCTTTCGTCCGTAGTAAGTAATTTCGCGCTGCCAATTCCTCCAACGCCTAAAATCCCGCCGCAGCATCGCGAAACGCGGACCGAGAAGCAATTTGGTATAGGTCTCGCGGCTTGCATACAGGTTTTCGCTGGCATGCACATTCTGATTGAGCACTAGATCAGCGGAATAGTGGCTGCATTCGCCAAGGTCGTCCGCGAACAGCAACTTCACGCCGGCGTTCTTCAGCTTGCGCTGATATGCGGAGTCGAATCGATAGCCATCCACCACCACCCACGCTGCTTGACGATCATCGGCCAATGCGGAAAGGTGCTCGGCGTCCTCGACGTTGCTGGCAGAAGATTTTAGTGGGACGATTTCGATTCCTTCGGAACGCAGGCGGGCATCGATTGCGGGCGTCGATTCTGCCATGGCAAGAACGGCGTTGCCGCCGGCGTCCTGCCAAACCTGTGCCAACGCCAGGCAGCGCATCACGTGACCTGTACCAATGGCGACGCTGGCGTCGGCTCGGATGATAAGGGTATTTGCCAGTTCAGACTCCTTGTAGTGCTTTTTGCGCCACGTCAGAATTCACTTCAGCGAGTTCCGGTTCCCGCTCCATCAGTTGAATGACTTCGCTCCAGCTAAAATCGTCCCGGTTGTCGAATCGCGCGTAGATTGTGCGGAGCAATTTGAGATCCTCTGCGGTATCCAGTGTCCAGCGATATCGGCTGTAGTCAATCCGTCCGCGTAGCGATACCAGCCGGAATAATTCTGGGTGCTCGTAAAAATACGGAGTCACGTGTTCTCGCTCGTGGGGTTCGTGAGCGTCGCGCCAGCCCTGTTCTAGTGCGGCTACGGTGAAGACCTCCGTATCTAACCCGCGCGGGTAGGTCCGTGGGAACACGTTGCTGGCGTAGTCCGCGTGCTCCTGCTGAAAAATCCGGATGGTTTCGTCGACGAGTTGAGAATCAGTTGCTGGACAATCAGAAGTGATTCGCACAACGGTTTCGGCGGAGCACATTCGCGCTGCTTGATAGTAGCGGTCCAGGACATCATTTTCGGAGCCGCGAAAAAACAAGACCCCAAGTCGATCGCACTCCCGAACGATGGCGTTGTCGGCAACCGAATCGGTCGTAGCGACTACGATTTCGTGGAGCAGCGTAGCCCGCCGCAAACGGCTGACCACGCGCGCCAAAACAGTCTTTCCGCCCAGATCCATAAGAACTTTGCCGGGCAAACGCGTGCTACCCATTCGGGCCTGGATAATCGCTGCAATCTTCACTACTGTTCTCCCGCGCCGTTCATCGCTCAATATCATTTTTCGAAGTGCGCCAGAACTTTGACCAGAGCGTGGACTACATCTTCAATATCAGCGTCGGTCATACCGTGAAACATCGGCAGACTGATCAAACGTTCATACGCCGCCTCAGCCACGGGATATTCCCCGCCCTTGTATCCAAAACGTTCTCGGTAATACGGATGACGATGGACTGGGATGTAGTGAACATTCACGCCAATGTTTTCCGCGCGCAGCGCCCGGAATATTTCGCCGCGACCCGACGAGAGCTTGGTCAAACCCAGACGTATCGGATAAAGATGCCAGGCGGGATTGACATCCGCGCGAGTCTTGGGAATGAGCACGCCGTGCATGTTGTCAAGTTCGGCTGCATACCGGGCTGCAATTTGCCTACGTCGAGCAAGGTTGCGTTCCAGTTTCTTCATTTGCTGCAGGCCAAGAGCGCAAGCGATGTCAGTCAGCCGATAGTTGAATCCCAGCAGCACCATCTCGTAGTGCCATTGGCCGGCGCTCTGCCGTTGTCTGGCATCGCTGCTGATACCGTGATTCCGAAAACGGCGAAGCGTCTCGGCGAAAGCCGGATTGTCGGTCGTGACCATGCCGCCCTCGCCGGTTGTCAGATGCTTCACAGGGTGAAAGCTGAAAACGGTCATGTGGGCAACGCTGCCCACGCGGCGTCCGCGATATTCCGCGCCCAAGGC
>DATNHO010000185.1:0-5300 GCA_035604895.1 Terriglobales bacterium
CCTAAACCACTGATAGTACGGAGACAAGAGAACACCGCTATCGTTCAGAGGTGTCCACAGTCGGACCTTGATGTCCGGAGGCGAACAGGCAGCCATGGGTCAGTCTGGGTTTATGAGACCGGTGCTTATACAATTATTCTAGAATGCTATCGTGCATGAACAATAAGGCGAAACCGTACACAACAATGAGTGTGACCGCGATGTTACAACAGCTACGAAGGCTCGCACACGTTAGAGTTGCGCCCGGCCAAACCAAGAATCTATACTCCGACGGGAGTGCTCCCGGGTCGGGATGGAAGTTACGAACGCGAATCGAGTGATTACCGAATCCGTTTTGCGCGTTGTGTTTCTGGTGGCCCGAGCGAGACGGCATTAACGCCGGAATGAAAAGAGATGGAATTCGCCACGAGGCTTTGTAGACCCGGCGACGAGAAAGTGCTTTCCCTTGTCGCGCAAGCCACCATTCTGGAAACATACGCTGGGATCACAAACGGCAGCGACTTGGTTACATACGTCGATGCCGAACTGTCGCCAGCTGATTTTAGTCGAATGCTGGCTGACAAGCGCATTCGACTATGGATTGCCGAGACGGGCATCGGAAAGTGTGCCGTCGGCTACGCCGTTGCCGTCGCTGATGAAGGCGCGAGATCGTTCTCCTCCTTCGAACTCAAGCGGCTCTACCTCTTCTACCGATTTCACGGGAACGGAATAGGTAAGAAGCTAATGCAGGACGTATTGTTGTTTGCTGAGGGGATGAAGTCAGAATCATGTTGGCTTCAAGTCCACGAAGCCAACACTCACGCCATCGAATTCTACAAACGCTGTGGTTTTGTCCAAACTGGTAGTGACGTGTTCCGCGCTGGCGAAGGCTCGTACCAAGTCCTGACCCTTAGGCTTATCCTTCGCCGCTAGGTTCACCTTTGCGTCGTGTGTTCACTGTCATCGATTCGCGAATCCTCCGCATTTCAATAACGCATTCCAGCAAGCAAGACACTCCCCCAGAAGTCGGCTTGGCCAGTGGCGACGGTCAACTGTCGACAGCGGTGTTACGCCAACCATCGCACGTATTCGAGTTTGCCGACTTCTCAGGCGTATTGCGCAGGCTTATTCAAATCGAAACAAGCCACTGCTTTCCCTTGACACTAGAGCTGAGCAGCCGTATCGTCGCGCGGTACATGCTTCCCGAAGAATTCAAATCGCCGTCGAGGGTAATTCGGATGAACCGTTCTTACTCCGCACCTCTATTCTGCATCCTCGCCTTGACACTGGCAGCCTGCAGCGCAGGCAATCAGCAGCAGTCCCAACCGACGCCGCCCGATCAGCGCGCTACCGATGAGTCCACGATCCGTGGCCTTGATGCGGATTGGTTGAAAGCGGTGGTAGCCAAGGACGCGACGCTGACCACATCTTTCTACGCGGACGGGGCTTCACTGTTTGCACCCGGCGCACCGTTAGCCACGGGAAAGGAAGCAATCCAAAAGGCTTGGGCTGGTTTGATGGGTACTCCCGGCTTCGCGCTGACGTTTGAGACGACAAAGATCGAAGTCTCGCGCGCCGGAGACCTCGCCTACGATCTCGGCGAATATCAACTGACCACGAACGACAAGAAGGGAAAGCCGCAAACCGTCAGGGGAAAATATGTGGTGGTGTGGGGCAAACAGCCAGGCGGCGCTTGGAAGGCGCTGGTGGACGCCCCCACGACTACACAGTAAGAAGGATCAGAACGACATTGAGGCTTCCAGCGATCCGCTGGAAAGAGAATTGGCAACTCTTCGCATTCCAGTCTGATCGCCAACAACCGTGCCCGAGGTCTTCCGTCTTATTGCTGGATGGTCGTCTCCGACTTGGCTGGCTTCTGTGTCACCTGCTTCTCGTTCGGCATTTGCGAACGATCCCACCCACCGCCCAAGGTCTCCACTAATGCTACGGCGGAGGTCGTCTGTTGCACCTGAAGAGCATTTAGAATCTGCTCATCCGACAGCACCGTGGTCTGCGCAATCAGCACGTCGACGTAGGGATCAATCCCAGTCTCGTAACGGCCCTCTTCGAGCTTGAGGAAGGTTTGAGCGGAACTCACCGCCTGCCGTTCTTGCTGGATCTGCTTGGACAGGATGCGAACTTCGGCCAGAGAATCTTCCACCTGTTGAAAGGCGGAAAGCACCGTCTGACGGTAGCTGGCGAGATCCGCATTGTAGATGGCGACATATTGTTGGACGGTAGCGCGGCGCAAGCCGGCTTCGAAGATGGTTTCCGGGAGCGATGCGCCGATGGACCAGAAACGGCTCGGCCAGGAGAGCCAATGGCTGACGGAGGCACTCTCAAAGCCACCCTCCGCGCTCAACGTCAGGTTCGGATAATAGGCCGCGTACGCGATGCCGACGGCTGCGTTTGCTCCGGTCATGGCGCGCTCGGCGGCGGCGACGTCGGGCCGGCGCTCGAGCAGTTCCGAGGGCACGCCGACCGGGATCGGTGGAGGAGCAACCGTCATCGGCTTCACGGGGATGGAGAAGTTGGATGGATCCTTGCCTACCAGCACGGCAATCGCATGTTCGTATTGCGCCCGCGCGATCCCGACATTGGTCGCCCCCGCCTGTGCGCTCTGCAGCGTAGTTTCGGCTTCAACCACCGAAATCTGGTCGTCGATGCCAGTCTCGTAGAGCGAGCGGGTCAGATCCAGCGCTTTCTGGTCCGCTTCCACGGTATCGTTGAAAATCTTTTGCAGATCGTCCTGGCCGCGGATCTCGAAGAAAAATTGCGCCAGGCTGGCCTGTTCGGTCAGACGCTCGTTCTCAAGATCCGCCGCGCTGAGCTGGGCGGCATACTGAGCCTGGCGCACCGTGTTGCGAACCTTGCCCCAAAGGTCGGGCTCCCAGGACGCTTCGAGCGGCAGCGAATAAATCGTATTTTGCAGCTGCGGTTTGGGGGCCGTGCCCGTGCCGGTCGTGTTTACGGGGATCGAGCTCAGGTTCGACGAGGTTCGCGAGCGGCTGAACGAGGGCGCAGTCGTGAGTGTCGGAAAGTATTGCGCACGGGCCTCGCGCACGATCGCGCGAGCTTCCATGAAGTTCTCGAAGAATTGTTTGATGTTTTGGTTGTTAATATCCAGTTGGTCTTCGAGGGCGTTCAACTCGGGTTCGTTGAAGATCTCCCACCATTTGCCGCGCAGCTTCGCGTCCGCGGGCTGTGCAACTGTCCAGCCTTCAGTTTCCTTGAACTGCGTGGGTGATTCCTTGTAGACCGCCGCAGGTGGCTGCGCAGGCGCGGGTGGGTGGTATTTCGGACCGACCACGCAGCCCGATAACATTAAGAAGAGAACCGTCGCACCTAACCGAATAATCCCGTTCACTGGTTTTCGCATAGAGATCTTCATGACGTTTCTGCCTCACCAAGCGTTCATCTCGATCGAGCTAGCTGGCCTCCGGAGCCGGGAAAGGATGTGATGCAGTTTGCCCCTCCATGCGCAGCCGCAGCCGGTCGAAGGCCAAATAGACGACCGGCGTTGTATAGAGCGTGAGCAACTGACTTAAGATCAGCCCTCCGACAATCGTGATGCCAAGGGGCCGACGCAGTTCATATCCGGTGCCTGTGCCGAGCGCCAACGGCAGAGCGCCCAATAACGCAGCCATCGTCGTCATCAGAATTGGACGGAAGCGCAACATGCAGGCTTCAAAAATCGCGTCGGTTGTGCTCTTGCCCTCCTGGCGTTCTGCTTGAAGAGCGAAATCGATCATCATGATGGCGTTCTTTTTTACGATTCCGATCAGCAAGACAATGCCAATGATGGAGATGATGTTCAGGTCCTCTTTGAACAGCAGCAAGGCGAGCATCGCGCCTACGCTCGCCGACGGCAGGGTGGAGATAATCGTCAAGGGATGGACCAGGCTTTCATACAAAATACCGAGAACGATGTACACCGCCAGCAGCGCCGTCAGAATCAGTACGGGCTCAGTGCCCAGAGATTGCTGGTAGGCCAGCAGCGTGCCGGCAAAAAAGCCTTGCAGCGTGGAAGGCGTACCCAGCCGCTTTTGCATCTGGCTGATGCTCAATGTTGCATCGCTCAAAGACAAGTTCGACGCCAGGTTAAAAGACAAGGTGACCGAGGGGAATAAACCCGTATGGTTGATGGCCAGCGGGGTTGTGTTGGCTTGGCCTTTGGCCACCGTGAGCAGCGGAATGTTGCCGCCGCCGGACGTATGCAAGTAGATGTCTTTCAATCCTTCCGGGCTTTGCCAATATTGGGGAGCCACTTCCAGCACCACGTAATACTGATTCAACTGGGTGTAGATAATGGACACTTCCGATTGGCCGAATGCACCGTATAACGCCGAGTCCAGCGACTGTGCGGTAAGGCCAAGCTTTGCCGCAGTCATGCGATCATAGTTCATCAGCTCATCCAGACCGCCATTCTGCTGGTCTGAGCTTACGTCCTGCAGACCGGGCAGGTGCTGCATCTCGCGCAGTATGATCGGTCCCCACTTGGAAAGATCCTGCACCGTGTCGGATTGGATCGTGTACTGGTACATCGCATTACTGGACCGGCCTCCAATGCGCAGGTCTTGCACGGATTGGAGGAACGCGGATGCCACCGGCAGACGGTTCAATTGGGGGCGCAGGCGGTCGATGATCTGAGCGGCACTGACCTTGCGCTCCGCCAGCGGCTTGAGAGCAACATAGAGGGAGCCGTTATTGGTGGCCCCACCGCCGCCGGTAAACGCAATCACATTCTCGACGGCAGGATCATTCTTGATCACGCGGCCAATCTGCTGGATGGAATCGTTCATCGCCGGGAACGATGAATCCTGTGGCCCGCGTACACTACCGGTGATCGCGCCCGTGTCCTCCGTCGGGAAAAATCCCTTGGGGATCTTGACGATCAGCACCACATTGAGCGCGATGGTAATGAAAAGCACGATCAGAGTGAGAGTCGGATGGTCAAGCACCCAATGCAGGCTACTGCGATACACGGACAGCACCCAGTCAAAGAATTTTTCGCTGGCCATGTAAATGCGCCCATGCTTTTCCGCGCGCTCGTCTTTTAACAGATAGGCGCACATCATCGGCGTCGTGGTCAGAGAGATGAGCATCGAGACGAAAACGGCCGTCGAGAGAGTGACGGCAAACTCGCGGAACAGACGGCCAACGATTCCGCCCATCAACAGAAGCGGGATAAAGACGGCAATGAGCGAAATGCTGATGGTGAAGACGGTGAAACCGATTTCTTGCGCGCCCTTCAGCGCCGCGGCAAATGGCATCATGCCGTCTTCCAGATGGCGCGCGATATTTTCCATCACCACGATGGC
>DATNHO010000186.1:0-6895 GCA_035604895.1 Terriglobales bacterium
GGGCAGTATCCGCTGATCGGGCTTGATCCCGGCGATGTGAAAGAAGCTTGCGACCATATCCACACCAAGGATAAAGATGAATGGGCGGCGGCTTTCATGGGCGTTGGCGACCGCTACTTCAACGAAGCGAAGTTGCTGGAGAAAAGCGATCCCACCAAGGCTAACGCGGACTACATCCGGGCGTGGCGCCTATACTCTTTCGGGCGCTGGCCGATTCCGGCTTCTCCGGGAAAACAGCGCGCGTATGCGAAGGCGATCGAGGCGTTTCTCGCGCATGCTCGCTTCTGGGATCCGCCGCTGGAAGTCGTTCGCATACCTTTTGAAGGATCTGAGATCGTCGCGTATTTGCGGCTTCCGAAAAATGCAAAGGGTCCAGTGCCGCTTGTGATTGCGGTGAATGGTTTGGACAGCCGCAAGGAAGATCTCTCGGAAAGCTTCGCTGCAATTTTGCCTTACGGCGTTGGCTTTCTCGCGGTGGATGGGCCGGGCACTGGCCAGGCGCCGATCAAGGTCAGCGAAACCGCGGACCGAATGTTGTCGCGCGTAATTGACTACGTTCAGACCAGGCCGGAAGTGGACAAGAACAGGATCGCCGTCCACGGAGTCAGTTGGGGCGCGTATTGGGCGACCAAACTTGCGATTGTCGAGCGCGCGAGGTTGAAGGGCGCCAGCGCGCAGTCGCCGCCCGTAGATACTTTCTTTCAAAAAGATTTTCTTATGAATTCGCTGTTGGGCAATCGAGAATATTTGTTCGATCAGGTACCTGCGCTGATGAACATTTTCGATGGAGTCAAGAACTTGGACGACCTGGCCGCGAGCCTTGCCAAAATGTCTCTTGTGAAGCAAGGTCTCCTCGGAAAACCAACTACGCCGATGCTGATTCTTGCCGGAGTCCTGGATACGCAGGTGCCGATATCAGACATTTATCTGTTGCTCAGCAAAGGTGACGTTCCAAAAGATGCGTGGATCAATCCGCAGGGCGGCCACCTGGGGCGACAGGTGAAGGTTTGGCCAGATCCTCTCATCTTCAAGCAGGTGATTATTCCGTGGTTGGTGCGCACACTGAATGCTCAGGGCGTACAGCCGTAGTTTGCCATGATCAGCTGAGATTTCGATTCAGGCTGCGGGCCTTTCCAGTTCTGCGCGATTCCAGTTTCCCAAGACGGCTCCGGCCCCGTAAGTGCTTTGCAGGAATTCCAGAAGCGCAGCTCTTGGCGAGGCGGCGCGCCGAACATCGTCGTACATCAGAAGAAATTCGTGCATCTGCGGATGATAGAAAGCTTTTGCCTGCCCGACGTGGGCCTCGGCAAAACCCGCTGGTTCGGGAGCGGCGTAGGCGTAGAATGCCGGACCATTGATGCCGCCTCCACCAGGCCAGAAACCCGCGCTGATCACTTCGTGCGAATATGCTTCTCGCGTGATCAGGTCTGCCCCTTCTCGCGGCGGCGCGCGGCGGCCTGAGAAGCGCGTGACCGCCAGATCGAAACTGCCCCAGAAGAAATGCACGGGGCTGCTTTTGCCGATAAAGCGGGAACGAAACTGTTTGAATATCTCATCGGTGCTCACCAGTATGCGCCAGAAGCGGTTCGCGTATTCGGGGTCGTACGAAGCGTGTTCAGTATCGCGGTCGAAAGCGATCGGATCGGGAACTTCGACCGGCATTTTCCAGATGTTTACATGGATACCGAGCGATTCCAAATGCTGCATGAACTCGCTGAAAAAATCGGCAACCGATCGCGGTGCGAGCGTCATGAATCTTTCCTCGCCTCGGCTGGTTCGCAGGAGCAGCTTGTGATGGATGAAATCGAATTCAATCTCAAAAATCCCGCCGTCGTACGGGATGGGAGAAGTCGTCAGTCCAAGCGACGTCACATAGAGCGGGACTCCCCACCAATGATTAATTTTCGGACAGAGGGCCAGTCGGATTTTGCCTACGATCTGAGTCCACATGTGGAGGGTCGCGTAGGTATCCTTCCACGCGTCAAGCGGCAATTCCGGCCAGAGATCGGGCGTGATGGTTTCCGAGTTCATGTGAAACTCCTGACGGTTCCGGAAGCCTGAGATGCAATTCACCGTGGTCAGAGTCGAGTCGACAAACACAGCTCAATCCCGGCCTATCTACTTAATTTTCCAACGAGTTCAAAAGAATCGGGCTCGACCCGGAAAATCATTGTACCAACTGCTCCCAACCTGCATCTAAGGGGGAGGTTGTTGTGTCGGATGGTGGGGTAGGTCGAATTCTCAAGTGCAGTCCTGCGCGCTTCGTGGCAAGGATTCTGGTCGCGAGGGGATAGAATTATGGCAGACCATAAAACTGGGTCCACGCTCGACCGCGGCTGGGCGGCATCTGCGGCCAACGATTCCGGTGGAGAACTTATCGAACGGCTGGCCGAGGCTCGGGTTCGAACCGACGAGATTTTTGATCTGGTCAGACCCGACTCTTTGTACGAGCGGCCGATTCCGGAAAGACATCGAATCATTTTTTACCTCGGTCACTTGGAAGCATTCGATTGGAACTTGCTGCGAGAGCGGGTTCTGGGGCAGAGAGCTTTCGACTCAAGTTACGACAAGTTATTCGCTTTCGGAATCGATCCTTTGAACGGAGCGCTTCCATCTGACCAGCCGATAGACTGGCCGTCTGTGGCGGATGCGCGCCAATACGTCAAGCGAGTGCGGGCGGGCATCGATGAAGGTCTGGCTATCCTCGAATCGGCGGATTGGAATTCAAATCCCATAGGCGCAGATTTTACCGCCAAGACGTTGCTCAACGTTGCGATCGAACATCGACTCATGCACGGGGAGACTTTGGCGTACATGCTGCATCAGTTACCGCTCGATCGAAAAGTTCGGAGAGCGCGCAAACCTGAGCTGATCGTTGCACCCATAAAACCGAGAATGATCGAGATTCCAGATGGGCGCGCGACGCTCGGACTCTCGCGCTCTGACGATAGCATTTTTGGTTGGGACAACGAATATGAGACTCAGGTTGTGGATGTCGCGGGTTTCAACATCGACAAATATAAGGTGACGAACGGCCAGTTCCTCGATTTCGTGGCCGCGGGTGGATACGAAACTCCTGCCTTTTGGACAGAAGACGATTGGAAATGGCGAACGGCGCAGAACATTTGCCATCCCGTATTTTGGAGCCGGAATCGCAATCTGTGGTATTGCCGGACCATGTTTGATGAGGTTCCTTTGCCTTTGGATTGGCCTGTATACGTTAGCCAGGCAGAGGCGAGCGCCTATGCGCGCTGGGCAGGGAAGTCGTTGCCTACGGAAGCGCAGTGGCATCGTGCGGCCTATGGAACGGAGAACGGACCCGAGAGGACATTTCCCTGGGGCGCTGCGACTCCGAGCCAGAGCGAGGGCAATTTCGATTTTCATCATTTCGATCCAACTCCGGTTGGCACGTTCCCTGACGGCGAAAGCGCGTTCGGAGTAGCCGATTTATTGGGCAATGGATGGGAGTGGACATCGAGTCAGTTCGAGCCGTTTCCCGGTTTCCAGCGTTTTTCGTTTTATCCGGGATACTCTGCCGACTTCTTCGATGGAAAACACTTCGTGATGAAAGGCGCTTCGGCACGCACTGCCGCGTGCATGCTTCGCCGTTCGTTTCGTAACTGGTTCCAGCCCCACTACCAGTACGTTTACGCGGGATTCCGCTGCGTGAGCAACTGATCAATTTCGGAGGAGAGCATGCGGACGCAGGCCTTTGCGACTCACACCAATTCCGGACTCATCGCCGATGTTCGACTCGGTCTCACGAAGTCCGGACAGAAAGAATTGCCTTCGAAATATTTGTATGACAGCGTTGGGTCCGCGCTTTTCGAGGTCATCAGCGTGCTGCCGGAATACGGCTTGACTCGCGCGGACGAGCGTCTTCTGCGACGCCACTCGGAGGAGATCGTGGCGAGACTCACTCCGCCCACGACAGTGGCTGAACTGGGCAGCGGCAGCGGCAAGAAGACGCGCTGGATGCTCGAAGCACTGAGCCGGCACCAGCATATTTCATACTGCCCCATCGAAATTTCTCGGGCTGCCCTCACCATGTGCGAGCGCGAACTCAGCGACATCGATTCCGTCAGCATCGTTGGCTTTGAACGCGAATACCTGGATGGACTGCTTGAAGTGGCGGCTAGACGACGGACAGGCGAACAACTGCTGGTGTTGTTTCTGGGCAGCACGATTGGAAACTTTGAGCATCCGGCGGACGTAAAGTTCCTGCGTCAAATGCGCGAAATTCTGCAACCGGGGGACGCGCTGCTGCTGGGTACCGACTTGTCAAAACCGATTCACCAGTTGCTCGGAGCGTACGATGATTCGCTGGGCGTGACCGCGGCGTTCAACCTGAATCTGCTGGCGCGCATCAATCGCGAACTCGACGCCGACTTTGTTCTTTCGCAATTCGAACACGTCGCCAAATTCAATCAGGACGTCGGCAGCGTAGAAATGCATATTCGCTCGTTGAAGAAACAAACCGTTGCCATACCTGCGGCGGAATTGTCAGTCACCTTCTGCGAGGGCGAAACCATCTGGACGGAAAGCAGTCATAAGTATTCTCTCGGAGAGGTATTCCGCATTGCGGAGAAGGCAGGCTTCCGCTGCGATGCTCAGTGGATCGACGAGGAATGGCCGTTTGCCGAAAACCTCTTAATCGCCGAGTGATCCGCGGAACCTACTCGACATCTGTCTGGACTTCATTCGACTGAACCTCGGATTCGGGATGAATCTCGGGCAGGTTGGCGCTCTTCAGTTGCCGATTGAGCGCTGCCAGATCGGACTGCTTGATTTGTTCCCACTGTTTCATTACATCGGAAAGGTCACGTTCGGTATCTGCGACCGCATTTATTTGGGCCGCGGTCGGCGCGGCATCGGCCTGTCCAATGCTCTCGTAGAGCATGCCCACTGCGCCATTTGCTCGCGTCAGCGTCACTTCGAGCGCGGCTCCCGGAACGGGTGGCGTCGTCCCTCGTAACATTGTCCCGACTTTCTGATCGAAGGCCTTGATCGAGTCCGCGAGTGCGCCAGACGGCTGAGCGGCAATTTTGTGAAGTTGATCGAGAACTGAATTTGCTCGCGTGACGGCCTCAGTGCTTGTCGTCAATTCAGAGGCGAGACGCGTTTCCAACTTGAATTGTTGCTCAATCCCAGCCGAAACAACATTCACTCTGGGGTCCATCTTTACCGTTAGCGGCGCCGTGGAAGTGTGACCGTTCACAGTCAAGCGTGCGGTATATTCTCCGGGAAGCGCGAGCGGTCCGAGCGGCGACCGCGGCGTGTCGTAAGGCACCGCGGAAATCGGATACGGATGCTGCATCGACGCCGGCGACGGATAGTGCAAATCCCAGACCCAGCGGTGCATGCCAGAAGTTTGTGAGAGGGTCTTCGGCATGCGGATCCAGTAGAGCGGTATCAATTGCTTCTCCAGTTCTTGCTGGCTGACTTCTGGTTTGTCTGTACTCGAAAAGCGGCGCACGACGTTTCCACGCGCATCGGCGATTTCAAGCGTGACCGGGCCCGGAGCAGGCTGCGCAAGGAAGTAGTCGAGGATCGCGCCGTCTGGAGGATTCTTGCCGGCGGGTTCGTCCGGCGGGATGGGAGTGTCAGGATTCGTGCTGCGCCACACGCGATAGGCTGGCTCAGGCTTGAAAAGATAAGCATCTGCCTTCGTAACCGATTCGGCGAGTTGGCGCAGAGGCGTGATGTCGTCGAGAATCCAGAACGATCGGCCATGGGTGGCGACGATGAGATCATTCTCGTGAATCCCCAGGTCCCGCATCGAAGTATGCGGCAGGTTTTGTTGCAGAGATTGCCAGTTGTCGCCGTCGTCAAACGAAACCCAGACGCTGGTTTCAGTTCCTGCAAACAGCAGGCCTTTGCGGACCGGATCTTCGCGTACCGTGTCGGCCGGCGCATCGGGCGGCAAACTTCCCGAGATCAGCTTCCATGTTTTCCCTCCATCGCGAGTGCGGTAGATATAAGGGTGCAAATCGTCAATCCGAAATCGGCTCACCGACGCGTAGGCGGATTGATCGTCAAAATGTGAAGCCTCGATCTGAGTGACCTTGCTCCAGGCTGTTAATCCAGGGGGCGTAATGTTGGTCCAGTTCTTGCCGCCGTCTCGCGTTATCCAGATCAGTCCATCGTCGGTCCCCGCCCAGAGGGTGTTTAGGTTCTTAAAAGACGGCGCGAGCGCATAAATTACTCCGCGCTGTTTCCCAGCATCGGGATTCTTGGCGGCAAGCGCACCGATGCTCGCAGGAACTCCTGGACTCTCGCGCGTTAGATCCGGACTAATGGCCTGCCAGGTCTGTCCGCCATCGGTGGTCTTGAATAAGATGTTTGAAGCGAAGTAGAGAGTGTGCGGGTCGATCGGCGAAAAGAGGGTGGGCTCAGTGCGATCCGTGCGGTACTTCTCGCTACGCACCGGGATCGGGGTTACGTTTTGAACTTGCCCGGTAGACCAGTGATATTTCGAGACCTCGCTCCGTCCGCCTCCGTAAATGATGTCGGGGTCCAGCGGATCGGGCGCAACGTAGCCGTACTCAATGGTTGCGACGGGATGCCAGTCGCGAAACGTAATTTCGCCGTCGTTGCCGCGGCTCAAAATACACACCGAACCACTCTCCTGTTGCCCGGCGCAAACCCGGTAGGGAAAAGTATTCGTTACTCCGACGTGGTAAAGCTGCGCTGTCGGCTGGTTATACCACGAGCCCCATGTCTGCCCGCCGTTGACGGTCACGATAGCGCCTTGATCGCTGACGAGCAGAATAATGTTTGGGTCGTTGGGATTGATCCAGAGATTCTGGTAGTCGTCTCCGCCGGGGGCGCCACGAATGCTCATCCAAGTCTTGCCCCCATCGGTGGAGCGGACGGTCACGATGCTGACGCTGTA
>DATNHO010000187.1:0-5197 GCA_035604895.1 Terriglobales bacterium
GCCCTAACCGCGCCCCGCAAGCGGGTCGCAGGGCTCCGCTACAGCCACCCCCCAACGAATCACAGAAACACCTGCTAAGAAGCACGAAGTGGTCCCCTTTTGCTCCGCCGCGGTGGGAAACTTTCACTCCGCCCTTGACACCAATACTGTGACCTTTCAAAACACATAGCTCGAGGCGTGCTGCAGCGGCTTAGCACAATGGAATTTTAAGCAGAGTGCCCACGCACTCTCTCCGACTGACTGAAGCTTCGTCTATCTTGGCACCCTGCTTAAAATCCTCTGCATTATCGGCGTCTATCTGCGATTCAAAGGCTGGATGAGAGCGGATTAGCGGGTAGCAGGGCAGCTCCCCGGGCGATTCGCGGAAGGCGGAGTTGACTGTCCTCCGCTACCGGAGCCATGGATGTGTTTGGACGCGAGTCGCCATGCACATTCAGACCAAGTTCCTTCGGCTTCGGAACCCGGTATCGCTCGGCGATCGTGTCGATAATTGGCAGGTGTGCTGGCTCGGCGGCTGGGACAAAGGCCGAGTCTCCTTCATCGTTATGGTCTGCCAGCTTCGCCGGGGTGCCTGAAACCGTAGCAGCACCACCGCGGCTCGCCAAGCCGGACGCGCTACCCTCTTTCTCTCTTTCAGCCTTGGCTCTCGCCACCGCCCTGGCGCGTCCGCGGTGAAGGATCTCAATGACACTTAGGCCCGTGAGGTCTTCTTTCTCGTCGTAGTCATAGATTGGACTCGACAACTCGCCGCGCTCCCTTGCCTCGGCAACGCGCCGTCGTCCTGCCTCAATTCGCAAGCGCAATTGCCGGTCGAATTCCGTCTCGGGTGCAAGCCCAAAGCGATCCTCCAGCTTGCGAAGGCGCCGGCTGAGCGTCCTCATCGCGCCTTCTCGCCGCCAGAGTTCCGTATCGGGAAGCTCTCGACAGCACATTCCCATGGCGAATTACCCTTCCAACGCAGAGAATGATCAACCAGGGAAAAGATATATCATCTGTTCCACTGTATTTTGACGCCTAACGGAACAACTTACCTTTGGAAGGATGCGGGCGCGGACATCCTGATCCGCCCTGGAAGTTGGAGGAAGTTGCTAATCCACTTGGACGTACAGTCGCTATTCCACCGACTGAAGTCGGAGACGTGTTTGGACGGTGCCACAAGCGAGCAATGCGCGTTACCCGTCAATATCGGTACTCAATTGCCTGGCGGCCCATTTCCCCTGCCGACTAGGGCGGTGCGAGAATCAGTTCATGCGAGCGCAGCTACAACGCGGCCAATCGCGCGGCGGGTGGGGGGCTGCTGTTACGTCATCGATTTGCATCCTACTGGTTGCACAGTCATGCGCGGCACAAAATAGCCCTGCGCCGGGGACCATCCGCGGCACCGTCGCGGACTCCTCCGGATCGATGGTGGAGGCCGCCATCGTCAGATTACAGGCGCCCGGGTCCACTGCCCTGCGCACTACTCTTACCGACCAGACGGGCGCGTTCCACTTCTCCGGGCTCGAGCCCGGGGCCTACACCCTCACCATCACGGCTGGTGGTTTTACGGACGAGAAGACCAATGTTTCCGTGGTTTCCGGGGAGAATCCACCGCTCCCTCCGCTCGTTCTGCAGATCGCACCCGCCATCAGCAAAGTGGATGTGACTCTGCCGCCGCACGAACTGGCCGTCCAGCAGGTGCACGCCGAGGAGAAACAGCGGTTGCTCGGGATTATTCCGAACTTCTACGTCACCTACGATCCCAATGCCGCGCCGTTGACCGCCGCCCAGAAATTTCAGCTTGGCTTGCGAAACCTCATCGATCCGGAGGTCATCCTGGGCAACGCAGCCGGCGCCGGAATCGAACAATGGCGCAACACCACCGACCGCCAATTCGGCCAGGGGATGGAAGGGTACGGCAAGCGATTTGGCGTGGACTACGCCGCCAGCGTCACCCACGTCTTGATTGGCCATACTCTCACCCAATCCGTGTTTCACCAGGATCCGCGCTATTTCTATAAAGGAACCGGCAGTCTCCGCTCGCGATTTCTTTACGCCGTCGGGACCGCGTTCGTTGCCAAGGGTGATAATGGCCACTGGCAGCCCGACTACTCCGATATCATCGGCGGCCTCGCCGCGCGGGAGATCTTATCCCCCCTCCACTCCTACACCTCTCGCCCGGGACTGCGCGCGTTTCATGGTTTTCTACTGGGTTTCAGCGGCAGGGCATCTGATCATCTAATGCAGGAATTCATCTACCGCTGGCTGACGACCCATGTGCCGAAAACGGTGGCGCGGCGGCACCCCGTTCTGCGCGAAGGCACGCCGATATCGCTGTTTTCCATAGAGGATCTGCGTTCCGCCACGACGGGAACCGCGAGGCCGGTTACCTTCGTGCTCTCCAAAGACGTGGAGGCAGGCGGCATCATCGCCGCTAAAGCCGGGACCAAGGTAATGGGCCAGGTCACTTCCACGGCCGCGCCGTCCGCCTCAGGCGCCGTCGATTCCATGCACCTTTCGCTGGAAAACGTGCACCTCCAAATCGGGGAGACGGACGTTCCGCTCCGAAGCACGTCGCAAAAAGTAGGAGCCGGTGTCGTGGAATACCCTTGGCTGGAAGACACCGGCCGCATCGCGTTGGTCCTGTATGTCGCCAGGGATGTAACACTCGCACCGGCCCGGTAGCGCCTACCGTCGTGCAAAACGAGATCGTGGGAGCAGCACGCACGTTCCCACCTGGACGTGTAGTCAGTGACGCGCGGAAGTGCCCACGACCGGGCCGCCGGTTCAGAGAAAGCGCTGATCCTGGGCACGGAAAAAGCGCCCGATGTGCGTCATTATCGCTAGGTGTTTTCTGCTGCAACCCCGGAAGAATTCTAGGCGCGATGAGGTACTAGAACACGACTTGGGGACGACGCACCCATCCCTACCATTTTGTCCGCCGTTTCAGGGTGATGGTCGCTCTGCTGCAGGAGTAATCAGTATGTGGCACCGCCCGTCGCTAGTGTCGTAATATTGGCCGGTAACAGTCCGCACCTGCCTCGTCTCGTTCACCGACGGCGAAAACATCCGGCACAGCGTGGTGATCACGGCCAGCACGCTCTATGAAGCGGCAGTACTGGCGATTGCCCAATTTCGCAATTGCGGATTCACGGCGAATGCACCTGGACCGGCAACCCGACTGACGGTAGCCATTAGACAGCCCGGCACGATTCACGAGGTGCAGTGGGGCAAGATTGAAGCCTGGCTTCAGGGCGATGGCAGGAGTCCGGCTGAGCAAGGTACGAAGATCAGATTGCGGGAGTTGTTGAGAAGCTGAGTCGCACGCCGCTAAGGTTTGGCTCGGTTGCTAGAAACGTCCTCAAACTTGCGCCTGGCGCACCATCGTCGTTTTCTTCTCGAACTGGCCCCAATCCATTGCATATGTACCTGCAACGTGGTTCGGGCTCACCGGCTCGAAAATAACCCGCGCGCCGAATCGATGGACATTCTTCACACCTTCGCCTCTGTCGAAGCTTTCCAAGCGACTTCCGTCGAAGCTGAATACCGTAACGGGTACGTCAAACACACGCGTTTCCACAAGCGCCCCCATTTTCAGCGCTGCTGGCAATCCCAGCCGTGTCTAAGATCCCGTATTCCTTCATGGCCTCGTTGGCAGCGTTGCAAGAGATGACTGCTTTGCACAGCGCATCGAGTTGCCTTACCAGACGATTGGAGCCTTTCGGCTCGCGGCGTCTGCGCTCCATCACCTGGGACCGTTCGGCCTGACGCAGCAGAAACTCCCGTTCACGCTGTCGCCGTTGCTCTCCAATTTTGCGCCGTTGATCCAGAACTGCCGCAATGCGGTCAGCCAAGTTTTGAGTGTTCAAGCGTGCCAGGGCGAATGCCTCGAAGTCTTCAGGCCGCCCTAGACGAACTAACGTATCGGGGTGTGATTTTCCAATGTATTCCATCTAGATATCCCTCAACGTGGACTGAAATACGCCTCTCACATCGCCGTATTCCTTGACCACAAATTTCGTGAAGATGCGATCCCATTTCTGGTTGTCCCTGCACCAAAAGCAAAGTCCGCACTGGCATCGTGGATACGGAGCCAATGGATCACGATGGGCAAACATGTTCTTTGGTCGGCCGAAACCCTGCATCGCTTTGGACTGCGGGTCGGACCTGAGACTGGACTCGTTCATGGCGCTGGATCAGTGCAGCCGAACCGCCAAAAGATATGGCCCTACCGTACCGGATGTGGAGCAAACAAAAGAAGGACCTTTTAAGAATCTCTGTTAACTGGAAACCTAGTCGCAATCCTAACTGAGGTTAAGGCGGGAGAGCCGAAATGTCGCTAAAATACCCATCGCAAAGAGTGGCCGATGGGGTTTTTTACGCACATTGGTTTTGCAAAGTAAGACGACTCCAAGCTTGCCGAATCGTCGCTACATCTCACGCCACGCCGTGTGGTTCCTTGTCATCCCTTAATCCCATAAACCGCGAATGCCTCAAAACCATCGGCGGTCCACTCGACGAACTCGAACCGGCCAGCTAGGACCGGCTTCAGCCAGCGGCACTCCTTAATTCTCGGCGGTGAGTCCGACGCCCCACCGTCCGGCCTTCGCTTCGGGCAGGTTGGCAAACGGGCACCTGTCCCTTGAATCGCTTGAGCAACTGCTGACGTGACGATGGCGTGAATCCATTACGGGTGCATCCGGCATAGATGAGTTTGCCGCCGTCATAATAGCCAAGGATACGGCAATCTGGTCAACTGGAGGCGAGCAGAAATTCAGATCGCGCGCCGCGATTCAGAGTCAATATTGCTTGAACTTTTCCTTCGCTGCCGCGTTACATTCGGCGGCGCCAACTCGCTGGCGGAGGGAAATGGCTTGAGTCACGCACCACGCAATATTCGCCCCCACCGGTCGCAAAGCGCGAGGAAGTGTTCGACCGGCAGTACCGCGGGCCGAACTCGACATGGAGGAGAGTACGTTTTCGCAGGCGCGGTCATTGCGTAACGCGATCTTAACCAGACCGCGAGGCCGATTCTTGATGTCGGTGACGGCGAGACGATTTCCTCGGTCGGCGCAATGGACGGTGAGACCGAAGCCGGTTCGGACGTCGCAGGGTGCGTCTGTGTCCACCCCGGAGGCTGTCCATGTTCCGGAATGGTCTGGGTCAAATCGGACGAGTAGTCCGATTCGGACCGCTTTCGGATTAACACTTCTGTACT
>DATNHO010000188.1:0-10051 GCA_035604895.1 Terriglobales bacterium
CGTTGCCGCCAACTTCGCGCCAATGTCGGATAATGCGCTCGCCGTGATCGCTGCCCGCCATCACCCCAGTCAGATAAATGGCGCGGACCTCGAAATCTCTTGCAACCGGGACGGATTTCTCTACAATTGGCGATTCGAGAATTCCGGGGATGATGATCTGCTCTCCGGATTTCAGGAAGACTCCCTGGCGATTGTGGTTGGCGGCGCGTATGGCTTCGGCCAATTCGGACGAGGTTAAGTACTTGGTTCGCTTCAGATATTTGCGTGCTATCGACGGGATGCTGTCTCCGCGCTGCGCTTCGTAAACATCGGAACCGGGGGGCGCGATCAGGGGCGCCGGGGGGTCGGGCTTCTTGGTGGTATCGGTTTTCACCTGGATCAACTGTGCGGCGTGGGGGTTTTGCACTGCGGCTGCGTTTGGGGAAAACAGGCCGAAGGCGATAAGTGCTGTCCGGAGCGTTAAGGCGGCGCTGCCGGCGGTCGCGAGTCTGGCGGCTGGAAATCGGGACAAGGATGTTCTCCAGAGAGGAAGTCTGTTTCCAGTGTGCGCCGGTAGTAACCCGCCTGCCAGTTACGTCCGGCCAAGCGGGCGTTGGCTTACCAGACATGGGCGTTAGGTTGGGTGGGACGCTGAGGTAAAGTTCCAGCAGTCTGCAAAGTATTGCTCTTGAGGAAACCGTGGGGAACCTGGTGGGTTCGACATAGGGTCGGCTAGCTGCATCTAAACCGATGAGAAATCGGGGAATACGGCACATTCGGAGGATGGCTAGCGGCTTGCACAAGGAGGGAGCGGGTGGGGGAAATCGAAGCTTCCTACCGAGTGACAAAAATGAGCAATTTGGCTGAGAACATGAAGATCCCGGAAAGGAAACAGGGGCCCGAAACGATGAGAACGAACCTTGCAACCGTGCTCGATCCGAACCGCCGCAGCAACGACGCTCGTGACTTTGAGACCGCCCTGCGCCGCAAGATTGTGGGGCAGGATCAGGCCATCGAGAAGGTCGCGGAAATCTATCAGATGTTTCTGGCCGGGCTGAATGCGCCGGGCCGTCCGGTAGGCAATCTTCTGTTCCTGGGGCCGACCGGCTCCGGCAAGACGCGGGTAGTCGAAGCGGTGGCCGAGTCGCTGTTCGGCGACGCCCGCGCCTGCATCAAAATCGATTGCGCGGAATTCCAGCACTCACACGAGATTGCAAAACTGATCGGTTCGCCTCCGGGATACCTTGGACACCGCGAGACACATCCCCTGCTGACGCAGGAAGCGCTCAACCAATGGCACACGGAAAAGCTCAAGCTGTCGATCCTGCTGTTCGACGAAATCGAAAAGGCCTCGGATGCGCTCTGGCAACTGTTGCTCGGCATTCTGGACAAGGCAACCTTGACCCTGGGCGACAACCGCCGCGTCGATCTGTCGCAATGCATCATCATTTTGACTTCGAACCTGGGAACCAGTGAAATGGGCAACCTGGTTGACGGCGGCATGGGTTTCAACCACAAGCCCAAGCTGGTGGATTCGAGCCTGGATGACAAAATCGATCGCACAGCGATTGAAGCTGCCCGGCGCAAGTTCACGCCGGAGTTCATGAACCGCATCGACAAGGTGGTCGTGTTCAAGACGCTTCGGTCGGAACATCTTGAGCAGATTCTCGACATCGAGCTTGGCATGGTGCAGCAGCGCATTCTGATGGCATCGGCGGCAAACCAGTTCGTGTTTAACTGCACGGACAAAGTGAAAGACTTTCTGCTAAGCGAGGGCACGGATCCAAAATACGGTGCGCGGCACCTGAAGCGCGCTATCGAACGACACCTCGTGTTCCCGCTGGCCAATCTGGTGGCTACGAGCCAGGTCAGGCTGGGAGACTTCATCCGCGTGGATATGGCGGAAGGCTCGCTGATGTTTGTGAAAGAAGCGGAGGGCGCGATGGTGCCCATGCTCATGGAGCGCTACGGCGCAGCCGCGGGAATGCCTCCTATGGCTGCACGCACGGCGCGCACCATTGGACGCCGCGAATTCGGAGCTACACCCACCGCAGATACAAAGTAGTTTTGCAGCACGTCCGGACAAAAAAGAGCGCCGCTAACCAGCGGCGCTTTTTTCTGAATAGCATTATTGAGTGAAAGATCGTGCTCTGGCCAATTCCGCTCGATCCGAGTGCGCCCCGTTGTCACAATTCTTCAGCAATTGCGCGTAGTAGGCTCGAGCCTTCTCAGGCTGGCGCGCCAACTCGGCCGCGCGACCAGCACCCGCCAAGCCGTTAAACCGGTTGGGATCGGTTTTCATCGATTTCTCATATTCCGTCGAGGCGTCTTCGGGCCGGCCCATTTCCAGCAGCATGTCTGCGAGCATTTCGCGCGCGGGCAGTTCGACTTCGCCTTTGCCCTCGACGTCCTGTTTTTCAGCAACGTCTCGCAGCAACTTCAGCGCGTCGTCGTTTCTATGTTCCGTAAAGGCGAGCCAAGCTGCGGCTTCATCGTGTTTGGTCTGCATGTGTTCCGCGAAAAACGCCTTCGGGCCGCGTTTTGTCGCCTCCAGCATCGCGTCAAATTGTTGGACGGCCTCGCGCGCCGTCGCAGCATTGCGCAAGTGCCCCGCGGCCACGGCGTGGGCCCAGTACGTGATCGCCTGATTGAAGGGTTGCGCCTGGGGATCGGGTTTTAGATCGGCCGCATCTTTCCAGCTTCGCACCTCCAAGAAGTACATCGCCGGGGAGCTAGCTCGAGTGCGGTCGAGATAGTCCACCAGATTCTTGTCTACCTGGTCATAGCTGATGGCTGCTTGCTCATGAACCATCTGCTCGGCCTTCTGGTCGGCGCCGATTTGCAGATACGCGTACTCCAGAAACTCCATGGCATGCACTTGGTTCTCAGCGCCCACGTGCATGGCCACAGGATGGCGGGCAGCCTCGAGCGAGGCAAGGTTCGACTGGATATCGTCCTGCCAGAGCCCGAGCCGGGCAAAGATATGCGAAGGCATGTGCAGTGCATGGGGCGCTGCAGGGGCGATCTGCGCGTAACGACGCGCGGCAGCCAGACCTAACGGGGCGAGTTGCGGAGCATCCGCGGCATGGATTAAATAGTGCGCCACGCCGGGGTGGTTTGGGTTTCTCTCAAACACGCGATTAAGGATCTCAATCGCCTTTTGCGGGTTGATTAGCGGATGATCTTTGTCCGGACCCCAGGTGAGCAGCGACAGGGCATAAAAAACCGCGGCTTCGTCATCCGCGGGATATTGCCGGTAAACTTTTTCCATCGCCTCGGAGTATTCGCGGGTCCGCGTCTCGTAGTCCCGGCTGTCGTTGCGGTAGAAGACGGCGAGGGCGTCAATGTAATCGCACTCGCGCTGCGTCTTAGCGTGCAAGGCTTGCGCCTTCTGCACCAGCGCCCAGCCCTGCTTCATGTCGGAATCAGGTGGGCGGTACGCCAGCAGGCGGTACAGGCCAATCGCGTCAGCCCAATAGGCCATCGCGCAGCTGGGGTCCGTCTGAACCGCCTCCTCGAATTGCTTTTGCGCCCCGTCAAACAAGAACGAATGCAGCAGAGCGAGCCCGCGCTCCACGGACTTTTGCTCTTGCGGAGAACACGAAATCGGAAAAACAACCGTCCCCAGTTTCTCATTTGAGTCGGAGTGATGGTGTCCTTCGTCAGCCCACAGGCTGCATCCGCAAGTTAATCCCAGAAGAAGGCACAACAAGGGCAGTCGATGCTTCATACATCCTCGCTATTGATTGTTAGATAAAACCAGACCGAAGAGGACCTAGGCCGCATCGTGTCATGTAGATCGCGCGCGAAAACCAGAGATTATCCAGATCGATGCCCGAAAAAACTCAGGAGTTGCCGAGTGGTTAGTGCCTGAAAGGCTGAAGCCCAACGCCTGCTCTATTCCTACCCGCCCTGTTTCAACTCGAGCAGCACCTGCCGCGCGATCTCTTTCAGAGTCTCAAAAACCCCGGGTCCCTGGAAGGCGATGGCCTCCATCACTGGCTCATCCTTGCGGCGTAATTCTTTGGTCAGAGCATCCACGGGCAAGATGTTCGGCAGATCCCGCTTATTCAGCTGCAGAACGTAGGGAATCTTCTTGAAGTCGTAGCCATGTTCTTTGAGGTTGTCCATTAGGTTATCGAGCGCCTCGATGTTGGCATCCATGCGCTCTTGCTGGGAATCGGCGACAAAGACAATGCCGTCGACTCCGCGCAGAATCAACTTGCGGCTGGCGTCGTAGAACACCTGCCCGGGAACGGTATAAAGGTGGATTCGGGTCTTGAAGCCGCGCACCGAGCCAAGGTCCAGAGGCAGGAAGTCGAAGAAAAGCGTTCGATCCGTCTCCGTGGCCAGCGAGATCATCTTCCCCTTCTGCTGTTCGGCGGTTTTCTGGAAGATAAACTGGAGATTGGTCGTTTTGCCGCCCAGCCCGGCGCCATAGTACACGATCTTGCAATTAATCTCGCGGGCTGCAAAGTTGATGAAACTCAAAGACTTCCCTCAAGACACGCGGCAGACGCTCAAAACCCCGAGCGCCCCCACCTGTAATTTTGGCTTGGTACTGCTGGTTTTATACCACACTGCCGTACTTTCCCGGCAGGTTACCCTGGTTACTAGGCAGAACACCTTTGGCTCGGGCGGGAAAACATCCCAACAAAGCCTCAGCGGCTCACCGGCAATGGATAATACCCTGCTTTGGCATAGACGAGCACGCAGGGACGTAGGTCCGAACTCTTACAGCCCGGACGGCCAACCCTGACCTCGACCTCGCGATAGGTGCTGCTGGGCGTGGCAGGAGTGACGTAGCCCAGCGTGTATTGATTGCGGGCGTCGCCGATGGCCCGCTGATACGCTCCCTCAATCGCGGTCTTGGAATACTCGCTCAGAATCTCGCCTCCGGTTGCACTCGCGTACTTCGGCAGAAGGTCGCTGTATCCCTGCCATGGTATGTGCAACTTTTCCACCTGCTTGTAACCCGGAATCGCCGAGCCTCCCACTCCAATGCCGTACACCAGAATCCCATTTGAAAGCAACACCTTCAACACGTCGCCATAGCTGGCATTGCTGCGGGATTCGCGGCCATCGCTGATGATGAAAATGATCTTGCGGCGGCCCTTCGACCGCTGGCCCAGATCGAGGGCCGCGGCCAAAATGGCGTCGTTAAGCACGCGAGCCTGCTTCGCTGGCGAAATCGGCGCGGGAATGCTGCGGTCCACTGGGATGTTATTGATCATGGGACCTTGCGGCCCCAAAGGTCCCCCCATGACAGGCACGCCGTTATTCTCGCCGCGGTCGCCTTTCAGTTGGTTCAACGCCGCGTCCAATCTCTTGCCAACCGCTCCGAAATCGGCCATTCGCCCGACGGTAGTGCTGTAGGTGTAAATTGCGACTTCGTCGAACTGGCTGAATGCCCCCTCTAATGCCGGAAAGGTCTGGTTCACCTTCTGCACGTTCACATCGGGCATACCCAGGTCAAGAACCACCGCTGCCGAAATCGCCAACGGATCGCTGGTAAAGAAGTTCATCGTCCGCTTCTTACCATCCTCATACACGGAGAAATCCTTGGGCAACAATCCGTTAACCAGGCGTCCGGAATCGTCGGTTACGCGGACCGGCACAATGACCTGATTGACGTTGCGCGTGATCTTGAATAGCTCGTCTTGCGAACCGCTGCCCGCGTCGGGCGTCGCGCCGCCTTCCGGCACGGTCTTAACATCCAGGGGATGCGGAGGCGGATTCATTTTGTCGTCCGTAGGAACTGGGGCTGGTTTCGCGGTTGAAGGCGGAACGTCATTTCCCGGAGGAGCCGGTTCGTCCGGCGGCGTTTCGCTTGGGGGCAAGCCCTGCGGCTCGACTGGCGGAGGGGTCGGAAACGGCTGCGGGGGCCGGCTGGCCGAGGGAGCGTCGGGAATGTCCTGCTTCTGATCAGGCTGCGACTGCTGGGCCGCACTAACCCCTGAAGCAACGAAAAACAATAGAATTACGGCACCCGCAGCCGCCCGCTTCCTGCCCATCCCTCGAAGCACTAGGTGAATCCTCCGCCTCGCGGCAAATTGCTTTTACTTCGGATGCCAAAACTGCCGATTTGGTGCATCTAACGCTGAAGGAATAGACTAACAAAAATAGCGAGAGAATACCTTCATGTCTAAAGCCCGAACACTTCCGATCTTGCGCGCTGTGCTACTTCTGCTGCTGATTGCTGGATTGTCAGCCGCCCGTGCCCAGCAATCGGCCGCTTCGCCCGACAATCGGCCCGACCCGAGCCATCAGGATCAAGATCAGGATCAGTCGGCTACAACCCTGAAGGTCAATGTGAATGTTGTGCAGCTCTTCTTCAATGTCAAAGACAAGAAGGGCGCGTTGATCCCCAGCCTCACCAAGAGCGATTTCCAAATTCTTGAAGACGGCAAGCCACAGACCATCAAGTATTTTGCCGCCGAATCGAACCTCCCGCTCACGCTCGGTATTTTGATTGACTCCAGCGGCAGCCAGGCCCGTGTGCTCGACATGGAAAAGCAGGTGGGTGGCGACTTCCTCAGTCAAATTCTGCGCGACAAAGACTTGGCCTTCGTCATCGACTTCGATGTGAACGTTGAATTGCTCCAGGATTTCACCAGCTCCGTGCACTCGCTGAAATCGGCCCTGAACAGCGCTCGCATCAACACCGCAGGCGGAGGCGGCACAGGCATACCCGGCCTGGGCGGAGGCACGGTTCCGACCGTCGGCGCTCCCCGTGGCACACTACTTTATGACGCAGTCTATCTGGCCTCTCACGACGAATTGGCCCAGCAGGTCGGACGCAAGGCCATGATCCTGCTCACTGACGGCCAGGATGAAGGCAGCCAGCTCAAGATCAAAGACGCCATCGAAGCCGCCCAGAAGTCGGACAGCATCGTGTACGTGCTGCTCTGCGCGGACCGCGGTTTCTACGGCGGTTTCGGTGGCTATTCCGGTGAGGGAGAAATGAAGAAGTTGACGCAGGAAACCGGAGGCCGGGTCATTGAGGTCGGAAATAAATACGACAAGCTGAAAGAAGGTTTCGACCAGATCGCCACCGAGCTGCGCAGCCAGTACAACATCGGCTATAGCTCGACGAATGCGGTGCTCGACGGCACCTTCCGCAAGATCGAAATCCACGCTAACAATAAAGACTACAAAATCCAATCCCGCGCCGGATATTACGCCGTTCCCAAACGCGACTAGGGTTTGTGTGGTGACGGGCGACTCGCGTCACTGAGGCTTTACCCGGTCCTTCACCCTGATCACGAACTTCAGTCCCGACCAGACCTCATTCACAGCGCACACTTTCACATCGACCAAGCCAGCTTCCAGTCCAATGCTCCGCACCAGATTTTCGTTGAGATCAGTAACCACGCCGGAAGCTTTCTTCGGCCAACTCACCCACAGCAGCCCAGCGGGCGCCAGTCGTTTCGACAGTAGCGAGAACTGCTTGCGCAGATCGCGCGCGCTTTTTGCAAAGATCATGGCGAAGTCAACTGGCCCACCCTTTGCGACCTGACAACTCGTCAGCGTGTTCTTCAACTCTGCCTTGACGTCCGCCGGCAAATCGAACAGGGCGACACGAAACCGTTCTTTGATGCCGAGTTTCTTGGGTAAAGGAGTGCCGGAATATCCCGCCATGCGAAGACCTATTGATTGGGAGCGTAATAACCGTGGCGAGTGCGCACGCGCAAGCCCTTTTGACCAAGGGCCGAGATTTCGATGCTGCGGTAGCGGCCATCCGCGATGAAGTCTGCGGGTTTGTAGGAAAGTGCATACTGGCTGCGCAATTCTTCCTGAATCGCCGCGAACGCATTAGCCACTTCGTTGAGCTGGAAGGGAACGTACGCGCGTCCACCCGTGGCATCAGCGATGCGCTCCAGCACTTTGTCTCCGTGATGGCTCGTGCCGCTGAGGTTGGTGCTGATGGTGTAAACGATCACGTCCGCTCGCTGCGCCATATCGATGGCTTCTTCCCGCGTTACATGGCTTTGATTATCGTCGCCGTCGCTCAGCAGAATGATGGCCCGGCGAACCGGCCCGTTGTGCTGGGCCTTCATCAGTTTGTCGCGACAAGCGAAGTACAGTGCATCGTACATCGCGGTGCCCCCGCCCGGACGCAGGGAACGCACACCGATCGAGAGCTTTTCGGTGTTGTCGGTAAAGTCCTGCGTGACTTCCGGAGTCACATCGAAACCTACGACAAAAGCTTGGTCGTACTTCGGACGGACGGTTTGATTCAGAAATTCGACCGCTGCTTGCTGCTCAAACTTGAAACGGTCGCGAACCGAATTGCTGGCGTCGACCAGCAGGCCCACTTCCAGCGGCAGATTTGCCTCGGCGCGAAAGCTGCGGATTTCCGACGCCGGTTTATTGTCATCCACGACTTTGAAATTTTCTTTCTTCAAATCTTTGACGTAACGCCCATGCCGATCGGTAACCGTGAAAACCACATTCACTTCGTTCACCGTGCTGCGAATGGTGGTGAGCGAGTCATCGTCCGATGGTCCCGGACCGAGCGGCGAACTGGACGCCGGAGCAGTGCTCGCCTTTGGCGACTGCTGATTCTGTGCGGAATCGCTCGCAGGTGGTTCAGCCGGCGCAGTGTCGGCGGGCTTGGCGGTGTCGGCTGGAACTTGCGGCGGAGTTGGCTGCTGAGAACTGGGAGGCGTCGGTGACTCGGCTCGGGGCGCAGTCTTCTGCGGACGGTTCTCTTGTTGCGCTGCGGAAGGCGCTGACGGCAGATCGGTCTGTCCTGCGTCCTGCGCCTGAAGAGCTGGCGCAAGAACACAGCAACTGCCAAAAAATAAAATGGCGGCGCGGAACTTCATCATCGTTAATTATAGCCGCAAATCAAACCTCCTAGCCTCCGGGTAGTGGCTCAGGGCGAGCGGCGCGATGCGTCGCGTCCTTTGCGACGAAATAATCGCGCGTTTGGCTCGCTTCCTTATCGAACTGAGCCACTACCAGCCTCCGAGGAGCGCGCCGCGTAGCAGCGATTCTATTTCCCCCCAATCTTGCCTCGGATGACCACTACGGACGCCGCCGGCAAGTCGTACCAGGCTTCTCTCCCGCCAGTTTGCTTCGAGTGCATGATGGGTCCATCCGGATCCGCATTTCCTTTTGTGATCGCCACTACAGGCTGTTCCGCTGCGTGTTCCGAATGCGCCATAAAACGGGTCTCCGCCGGATGCCACTGATATTGGTTCTTCCCGAAAGTAGAGATCTCAACCGGGCCGGAGAAAAAGTTCGCGCCTTGGGTCGTCTGATCCTGAAACGAGATGCGCACCTGATGCGCATTCTGCTGATCCCGGTTTACCGCCATGAGCGACCACTGCCCGTCTGGACGCTTCACCGCGTAAGCCGTCACCATCGCATGGCCCGCGCCATCATCAATGTCACTCTTCGCTGGAAACACCAGATGCTCGCCCGTGCCCGGCTGCACCCACTCCAGATTGATCAATTGCGAAACAAAGAATTGCGACAGCGGCTGCTGAATCTGGTAGTTCGCATCGACCGTAAACATGCCAAACGTCCCCGGAGAATCATTGCAGCCGTGTTCCATCTGCAACGGCAAATAATGGAAAAAGTAAACTCCATTCCCACCCGAGTTCAAGAATGATCCAATGTAGTCCGCCAGCCAAATCCCGGCGAACATGTCCATGTAAGTCTCACTCGCGGCGGAAGAAAGATTGGACTCGGTAATGAACATTGGAAGGCTCTCCGGCACCCCATCTTCGCGCCAGACCCCCATGATGTGGCTCACCAGTTCAGGCTCGTCGTAAAGGGTGCCCCACGGAGTCTTGCAACCGTCATAGGGATAGTGCTCGAATGAAAAAAACGCGAGATCATTCATTCGCCGACGTTGTTTCAGGTAATCGAGAAAGCGTCCCAACCATGAGACTTTGCCATTGGCGTCAGGCCACACTTCGATGTCTTTATTCACTCCCTGGAAGGATGGCCCACCCAATTTCAACGATGGATCGACGCGGTGGAGAGCCGTAGCCCACTGGAGATAGAGCGCGGCGTAGTCCTCCGGCACCATGAATTGCCCGTCCGATTCCTCACCCAT
>DATNHO010000189.1:0-5647 GCA_035604895.1 Terriglobales bacterium
AGCTGCCGCGTTAGTACACTCCACCTAGGTTACCGAGGCTGGCACGGATGGGCCATTCCTTGAAACAACGCCCGCAGGCACACTGGATGTAGAGAAAAACAATGCAGCCACAGTCGATCCAAACTGAGCTTTTCGTCACCCTGGCCCAACACTACGAGCACGACCCCGGCGAATTCGTGCAGTTGCCGCAGCAAACCGTCGATTCTTCTTTCGCGCGCGTGGCTGTAGCCGAACTGCGGAATGAAGGCTACGTCGAGGAACAAATCAGAGGCGTAGTCAGACTTACGCCTCGTGGATATCAGGTTTTCCGGAGCAAGCCGCTGCCCGCCGCCTAGCCTGACGGCCGATTTTGGACGAGCCTCAAATACCCTTCTGCAAGCGACTCTGAGCCAATTCTGCGGTACACTTCTTTGGATTCAATGTGGACTTAAAGGCTTCTCAGATCGAAGCCTCACCCAAGGGGAGATCGTCATGCACATTCGCACCAGCTTAGTGCTCGGCCTATGCGTCGCGCTGCCGCCTTCGAGTTTCGCCGACTTCCGCTACGACGAGACCACGAAGATTACCGGCGGCTCGCTTGTGAGCATGGCAAAGCTCGCCGGCTCTTTCAGCAAACAGGCTCATCAGATTACGGACCCAAACAACTCCACCATTCTGGTGAAAGCCAATCGTATGGCACACATCAATCAAGAATCGACAGAGATCATCGATCTTGACAAAGAGACCATCACCAGAATGGATCACGCCAAAAAGCAATATACGGTTGTGACCTTCCAGGAAATGAGGGCGGCGATGGAGGAGGCCATCAAAAAGGCCCAGGCTCAACCGCAGCAAGCGCCAGCGCCGCAGCCTGCCAGCACTACGCCGCCACCGGAAATGAAGTTCAAGGTGAGTGTCACCAACACGGGCGCCAGCAAGCAGGTTGCGGGTTTATCGGCATCGGAGTCGATTTTGAAGATGTCTATGCAGGCCAAGGACCAGCAGTCCGGGCAAACCGGGAACATGGCTATCACCAACGATATGTGGATGGCGCCGGAGATCCCTGGCTACGGCGAAGTGCGGGATTTCAACAGTCGCATGGCTTCCAAGATGGGAAACATGTTCGGTAGCGCGACGGGCTCCGTGCCTCCTCAGATGCTTTCAACGCAACCCGGGATGGGTTCGGGAATAGCCGACATGGCGAAGGAGATGTCGAAACTGAAAGGCGTCCCGGTGTCCCAGGTCATGCGCATGGGCACAACCCTGGATGGCAGCCCGCTTCCCGCCGCCTCGGAAGCGCCACTGCCGGCATCGAATGGTCCGACCGCCGGGTCCATCGCCGGGCAGGCCGCTACCAACGCCACGAATTCGGCCGCGAACACGGCAACCTCGAATGCCGAAAACCAAGCCGGAAGTCACATGGGCAGCTTCAGCGGGGTTGCTTCAAGCCTTGGCAGCTTTGGCGGATTCCACAAAAAGAAACCGCAGCCCGACCCATCGACAACTCAAACCGCTGCGGCCAACAGCCCTCCGCCAAACTCAGCCGTGCTGATGGAATCCACCACGGAGATGACAAATTTTTCCTCCGCGCCGGTTGACCCAACTCTTTTCAATGTCCCCGCGGGTTATAGCCAGGTGCCCACGGAATACCAGAAGAGCCACCAATAGAGTTGGAACTCCGCTCTAGCGGCTGGTGGTGCAGAGGTTGTCGGAACGTCCGGCCGCGAGCCGCGGCCACTGGGCGATAGGGCGTCCGCCCGGCCACACTGGTTCCCAAGTTGGCGGGCCGCTGCTAGTCCGGGTGGTGCACTGTTGTGGCCAGCCGGTCGGCGATTCCTCCCATGTCTCCTGCCGCCCGTAAATGGTCAAGTCGAGCAACCGGTAGCTGTTATCCATCGCCTCGACGCCGCGTGCCGTCGTCCAGTAAGTCTCGAAGACCTTGGATCCTTGCCGCAGGTAGCAAACGAGGTGCATCCTGCCCACCCGGCGTCCAACCAGCAGAGTATCGAGCGAGCCCTGGGCCGAGTACCAAGGCATCTCCCAGCCCATGAAGTCGCAGTAGCGGGCGCTCTCTTCGTACGGGCCTTGGGCAAACACGGCGAAGGTGACGTCGCGAGAATAAAAATAGGATAGCTCGCGGACCTGCGTGGTAACCCACGTGCACCCTTCGCACTGCTCCGGCACAGGGTGGCCGGTGTGCCACATGAAGTAGTAGGCGATGAGCATGCGGCGTCCTTCAAACGCGTCCAATAGTGTCACCGCGCCACGTCCGCCAATGATCGGTGTGGCACCGTCCACTTCGACCACGGGGAGCCGTCGGCGGGCGGCTGCAATGGCGTCGCCTTCTCTGGTGTGAGCCTTCTCTCGAAGCCGCAATGCGTCCAGCTCGGACTGGAAGGTGGCACGATCGACCACGGCTGGCAGCGCCGGAGTGTCGATGCCGCCGGCCGTCGGTAATTCCACGTTCTTCGACTCTTCTTTCGTCTTCATTGATTGGGTCTCCTTTCGCTTTCTTCGCACACAGCGGCCCTCCGATATGGAACTGTAAATTGACTCGTTGCAACGTCTTCGGCAGTCGACCCTGTTCGTGCACCTGCAAGATTTCATGGCAGGTGTGCAACCATCTCGTGGATGGCAGTCTGGAAGCTAGTCTTGCCATCGAGATAGGCCTGCCAGTCTGTCTCCAGCACTCGTCGGTATTTCGGCCAGTCGCCACGAGTGTAGACGCCGTTTTGGTCAGCGTAGGGTGTGAAAGCTGCTCTCTCCGTCTCGGGCAGCAGGCGGCGAAGCTCGACCTCACTAGTGTAGAACAAGACTGCGTGCCACAAATCGCGGCACTCTTTCTTCTGGGCGCCGCATTGAGCAGAGAGCGCATCCGTCATCGTATCCGCAAAGGTATGAGAGGCCTCATGGAAAAGAACCTCAAATCCGCTTAGCCCTTGTAGTGTTGGCGCACTGCTGGAGAAAGTCGTGTGCGGAGGGAGTGTGGTATAGGCATGGCCAATTTCAGGCACGTAAAAGCAAATGTCCACACGAATCGGCGCAACCGGCCAGTGCTGTTGCAAGTCTTCGGTTATAGCGGCAGAAAGTTTCAGACCGAGGTCACGCAAACGTGAACTTTGCGATGTGATCCAGTTTTGGTTGGATTGATTGTGGGTAGGCCACCAGTATTTGCGATAAACAGGTGCTGCGGTTTGCAAGACCGGAACCAGATCTGACGACAGGCCCGTGCCGTCCAGGCGTGTGCCGTCATCCTGCTGCTCGGCCAATTCGTCATTAATTCGTATAAGGTCGTGATCGAACACCTCCCGCCCCGTTTCAAAATGCGCGGCATAAAAGTCTATCGCGGCATTCCAATCCGCTTCATCGCGCTTGCTCATTTGCGTGGCCGACAGCAAGTCAGTGCTTTGCAGTCGTCGGTCCGCCTTCGCGGCGCGCAGCAGTGCTTCATGGAGAAGCACTTGGTGGAGATTGACCCAGAAATCGCTATGGAACTGGAAGAGAGGAACAGTCCTGTCTAATGCTAGAGACCGGCGAGGTCCCTGAATTGGCAGGGCGCGGGCTGGTGTGACCAGCAGAAATGTCATGCAAACCAAGAGAGGCAGTGATACCGACAGGTACAGTCTTAGGCTGGTTCTTGTAAAGTGATGGTGGGCTTGCAAGTCGAGCTCCTTTCGAAGACGCCGGACACCAGTAGAGAGGATGCCGCGGGTCCGCTAACCTCGCAGTTCTTAGGCTTCCTCAGCCACGTTACGATGCGAAGTGCGGCGTTGTCTTGAACAAATCGGCAGGCCGGATCGGCTGCTCCAAGCGGTCGGTGATTCGCCAAGAAGCTCTTGGAATTCGCGGATCATGTGGGCCTGATCTGCAAAGCCGCAACTCACCGCCAGTTGCACCCAGGGAGCTAATCGATCCTGACAGTTTGTAAGGACGCGCTGGAGGCGCTCGATACGAAGCAGACGCTTGGGTGATAGACCAACGTGATGCATTAGACGAGAATGCATAGTCCTGAGCGCCAAACCGGCTTGCGCGGCCATTTCCTCGACGCGATTACACCGAGCTTGGGAAAGGGCCAGGATGCAATCACAGCCGGTCAATTCGCGGCTGAGAAAGTCGGCTAAGATGTTAACGGCTTGGGTCGGAGATCTGAAGTGGTTCAGGTTGTCCATCAACGATCTGCCCCGCACGCCAAAAACGTCCTCGACATGCACAGAGCGATCCGTGAAACTTGAAGCCGGAAGCCGGGTAAGAACAGGCAATGCGCCCGGCCGCAGCCGAACCCCGCATGTGAGGATCCGATTGTCCATCGACACGTCCGCGAAGCGGGAACGCGGGCCAACCAAACAGCAGCGCGTTCGGATGCCTCCGCCATCCGCCCGCGAAACTACAAATATCAGATTGGGATTTGCCTCAGGAATAACACGCCAGGAGGATCCGATTGGTACCGAAAGAGCTTGCTGGACCCAGAAGTGCTCAACGAAGGGTGCCTGTTGGCGCGATGGCGCGAAGAGGCTTGACTCCTTGGCTGCTGCGCCCGATTGATCGAGAAGAATCATAAAAAGCGAAATCCAACCTAGTTTTCCAGTAACATATAATAAATGAAGGGCGGACTAGTGGCCGCCCTTCCTCCTCCTTTAGCTCGCTTTCTCCTCTTCGGCGCGCCTTCGGGCCGCGGCTCCTTCAGGGTCGGTTGTTATGTCGACCCACTTCGGGTCAGGCTTGGCCTCCGCGTCGTAATTGTCGTGCCAGTTCCACCATTTGTACGGCTCGGTCTGGGGATAACCCTCTGGCGAGTCCTCCCAAGCTTCCTGACGGCCGAGCGGCGTCAGGTCGAGGTAGCTCCAGGTGGTGCCCATCGCCTCGTCGCCACGGCTGTTGATGAAGTAAGTGCGGAACACTTTGTCGCCGTCGCGGAAGAACACGTTGTGGCCGTGCCATTCGTCCACGCCGAAGTCTTTGTCGAAGCTATCGGTCATGGTGTACCACGGCATCTCCCATCCCATCCGTGCCTTCAGTCTCGCGATGTCCGCCTGCGGCGCGCGTGACGCGTAGGCGAGCGTGGTGTCGCGGGCGTTCAGATGCGCCAGGTGCGAGACCTGATCGGCACCCAGGGAGCAGCCGCGGCAGGCGTGCTCGGGCCAGCCAAACACTCCGGGCTCGAAGAAGGCGCGATAGACGATCAACTGAGGGCGGCCCTCGAACAAATCGAGCAGGCTCACCTTGCCCTTGCGTCCGTCGAACTCGTACTTCTTGTCTACAGCCACCCAAGGCATCCGCCGGCGTTCGGCGGCCAGCGCGTCACGGGAGCGGGTCAAGGCCTTCTCTTTTGCGAGGAGCTGCTGCCGCGCAGCCTCCCACTCCTGCTGCGACACGATCGCGGGTGTTTTCATCGCGAGCCCTTTTCCGTGTTGCTTGTCTTTCTCTTTATTCGTCGACATTTTATTTCTCCTTGTTATTTAAAATCGGGATGATTTCTTCTGCTTCGTTCTTCTTGCGAGAAACTTTAACAGCTAAAGCTGCTAAACCACCGGTAGAAACGACTCCAGCAATGACCGTTCCCACGGTTGCCAAACAGAATGGACACATCGTGCACCTCCTCGGTGGCGAACTTGACCGTCAAGCCGCCTCTATAGGGATGACGGGTAGGGCGTGGTTATTTCGACAGGGA
>DATNHO010000190.1:0-3802 GCA_035604895.1 Terriglobales bacterium
ACAATCCTCATCCCAAACTGATCGCGCACCTCGGCCATGATGCGCAAGCCTTCTTCGCCCAATCCCTGAAACGAGTACGGAGAAGTGCGCGGTTTGTAAGCTCCACCACGAAAAAACTGCGCCCCCGCGCGAGAAACGCGCTCCGCCACCGCAAACGCCTGCTCCCGATTCTCAATCGCGCAAGGTCCAGCCATCACTGCCAGCTCGGGCCCGCCAATCGTCGCATCGCTCCCGGCAAAACGAATGACCGTGTTCTCTTCCTTAATATCGCGGCTGACCAGCTTGTAAGGCTTGGTGACGCGAATCACTTCCTGCACGCCCGACATTTCTTCCAGCGTGCCGGGCTCGACCTCGCCCTTGTTCCCGGTAATACCGATTGCCGTCCGCTCCGCGCCCGGAATGGAGTGGGCGCGGTAGCCAAGCGCTTCGATTTTCTGGCAGACCGCCCGCACCTGTTCTTCGGAAGCGTGCGCCTGCATGACCACTAACATGAACCCACCTCGAAAGCTTCAAGTCTATCGTCCAAGGCGCTTCCATCGCAAACCGCACCGGTCGGGTCCTTTGCGGACCCGGCGCCTGAGCCAGACCGGTCGCTATACTCTCTCCATGCCTCGTTCCATCGCTCAGGAGCAGGACATTCTGAAGCTGCCCGTGCCCAAGCGCTCGCCTCGCGTGACCTCGCGCCGCATTGGCATTCATACCTCGACTGCTGGCGGCGTGCATAACGCGGCGGAACGTGCCTTTCGGCTGGGTTGCAATACATTCCAGATTTTTTCCTCTAGCCCGCGCCAGTGGGCTCCATATTCACTGAGCCGTCCGCAATGCGACGAGATGATGCACCTGCGTGAGAAGTATGACCTCAAGCCAATGGCCATTCACGTGAATTATCTGGTCAATCTGGCCAGCACAACTCCGTTGTTCTTAAAGAAGTCGATCTCCGCATTTCGCGGCGAAGTGGAACGCGCTCTTGCGTTGTGCGCAGATTATCTGGTGCTCCACCCAGGCTCGTTCCGTGGTGCCGATCGAGAAGCCGGCCTGATTCAGACTTCGGCGGCAATCGCGGCAGCAACGCGAGGGCTCGACCTCAGCAAAGGCAACCTCACCATCCTGATCGAAAACACAGCCGGTGCGGAATTCTCCTTGGGCGGGACCTTCGAACAAGTCGCCGAAGTGCTGCAACGCCTTCGCAATCTGGTTCCCGTTGCCGCCTGCATCGATACCTGTCACACACATGTTGCCGGATACGACATCGTAAGCGAAGCCGGACTACGCCACACGCTGGCGCATCTCGATGAGACAATCGGCCTGAAGAACGTTCGTGTCTGGCACTGCAACGATGCCAAGGCCGCTCGCGGATCAAAGCTGGACCGCCATCAGCACATCGGGAAGGGAAACATCGGTTGTGAACCGTTTTGCCGTCTGCTGAACGATCCGCGCCTCGCCCACGCTGCCTTCATCGCTGAAACCCCGATCGACGCGCCTGGAGATGACAAAAGGAATATCGCCAAGCTGAAGAAACTCGTAAAAAGATGAATCGGTGGGGACAGCCCCCCTCGGCTGTCCGGCGGAGCGAAGCTCCACCCTTGATGGTTGACGCCGAATGTGTCATTTTAAGTTATCCAACGACCATGTTCAGTATTCGTCTCGAACCCGAACTCGAACAAAAGCTGGACTCGCTTGCCAAACAGACAGGCCGCAGCAAGAGCTACTATGCTCGCAAAGCCATATGTCAGTATCTGGAAGAGCGCGAGGACTACCTGAAAGGCATCGCCACGCTAGAGCGCCGCGAACCCACCATCACGCTCGAAGAACTGGAGCGCACGCTCGGTCCAGTTCCGATTGCCGCCCGGAAACCGCTGCCTCCCGCCGCCCTATTGTAAAATCTAAGGTTTATCCGTTACGCAAACTTTCTCCCTATGCCGCAGGAAGAAAAAACGACCATGGTCCACGAAGACCGTTATGACGCCCAGCGCATCGAGGCCAAATGGTTCGAGCGCTGGCAGCAGGACGCGTCTCTGTACGCCGCCGAGCCTAATTCCACCAAGCCGAAATATTACTGTCTTGAAATGCTGCCCTATCCCTCAGGCGCGCTGCACATGGGACACGTGCGCAATTACGCCATCGGCGACGCCCTCGCCCGCTATATGTGGATGAACGGTTACAACGTCCTCCATCCCATGGGCTGGGATTCGTTCGGCCTCCCGGCGGAAAATGCCGCCATCTCCAACAACACGCCGCCGCGCGAGTGGACCCTCCGCAACATCGCCAATATGAAGGCGCAGATGAAGCGCATCGGCTTCGCCTACGACTGGTCGCGTGAAGTCACAACTTGCTTGCCCGAATATTACCGATGGAATCAGTGGTTTTTCCTGAAGCTCTACGAAAAAGGCTTGGCCTATCGCAAGAACAGCCGAGTGAATTGGTGCACGAAGTGCGCCACCGTTCTCGCCAACGAACAGGTTGTGAACGGCTGCTGCTGGCGCCACGAGGACACGCTGGTAGAACAGCGCGAACTCGAACAATGGTTCTTGCGCATCACGCACTACACCGAGGAATTGCTTCGCGACCTCGACAAACTCGAAGACTGGCCGGAAAAAGTCCGGACCATGCAGCGCAACTGGATCGGTCGCAGCGAAGGCACGCTCGTCGATTTCAAGCTCGACGGCGCAACCAATTCGCCAGACTCGACCATCACTGTCTTCACAACCCGCGTCGACACTATCTACGGAGCAACGTCCGTCCAGTTGGCGCCCCAGCATCCGCTGGTTACTCGTCTCGCCAAGAACAACGATCCCCTGCGCGCGCAGGTAGAACAGTTAATTGCGGAACAGCGCAAGGCTAAAGAGGTGGGTGACATCGGCGCCATCGAAAAGCACGGTGTCAATACGCACCACTTCGCCGTGAACCCCTTCAGCGGAGAGCGAATCCCCATCTGGGTGGCAAACTACATCCTCATAGACTACGGCACCGGCGCGATCATGAGCGTGCCTGCGCACGATGAGCGAGATTACGAGTTCGCTAAGAAATATAACCTCAAAATGCGGATCGTGATCGTGCCCCGCTCCGTGGACCCGGAAGAAACCAGCGTGGAGCCGAAGCTTCCGTTCACCACGTTGGACGGCACGTTGGTCAACTCAGGCCCGTTCAACACTCTCGATTGCGAAGAAGCAATCAAGCAAATGTCCGCGCATGCGCAGAAGAACAATTTCGGAAAAGCTACAGTCACCTATCGCCTCAAAGATTGGGGCATTTCTCGCCAGCGTTACTGGGGCACGCCCATCCCCATGCTTTACTGCGAGAAGGACGGAATCGTGCCCGTCCCGGAAAAAGATTTGCCGGTGATCTTGCCCGAAAACGTCGACATCACCTTGACGGGTGGCTCACCCTTAGGCCGGGTGCCGGAATTTGTGAACGCAACCTGTCCGAAATGCGGCGGCCCAGCCCGCCGCGAAACCGATACCATGGACACCTTCGTCGATTCGTCCTGGTACTTCTATCGCTACACCGACGCGCACAACGACCGCGCTCCCTTCGATTCCAAGACCGCTGCGTACTGGTTTCCCATCGATCAGTACATCGGCGGCGTCGAGCACGCAATTCTGCACCTCATCTACTCGCGCTTCTGGACCAAGTTCATGCGTGACATGGGACTGGTAAAAAACGACGAGCCTATTGTGCGATTGTTTACCCAAGGCATGATCATCAAGGGCGGAGCGAAAATGTCCAAGAGCCTGGGCAACGTCGTCTCGCCGGATGAAATGGTGGCTCGCTACGGCGCCGACAGCACTCGAATGTACACGCT
>DATNHO010000191.1:0-29287 GCA_035604895.1 Terriglobales bacterium
GTGCCGTATTTCTCGGCCGTCTCGAAGCAGTTCTTGTGAATGGCGATCATGATTTTGTGCAGCTTGTCGTCTACTTCTTCTCGGGTCCAGCTCAACCTTTGGCTGTTCTGGGCCATTTCAAGGCCTGACGTTGCTACACCGCCGGCATTGGCAGCCTTCGCCGGCCCGTAGAGAATCCCGGCTTCGAGGAACATCTTGGTGGCTTCGAGCGTGCTGGGCATGTTTGCGCCCTCGGCTACTAGCTTGCAGCCGTTCTTGATAAGATTCGCGGCATCTTTCGCCTTGATCTCATTCTGCGTGGCGCTCGGGAATGCGCAATCGGCCTTGATGTTCCAGATCGGATTGTGTTCCAGCTTGATGTCGGTGGGCATGAAGATCGCCTTCTTGAACTTCTCGCCGTATTCGCGAATGCGTCCGCGGCGGACGTTCTTCAGCTCCATGACCCAAGCCAGCTTCTCGCGATTGATCCCATCCGGATCGTAAACTACGCCGTCCGAATCGGAGAACGTGAGTGGCTTCGCTCCCAGATCAAGCAACTTCTCAACCGTGTACTGCGAAACATTGCCGCTGCCTGAAACCAGGCAGAGCTTGCCTTCGAGCGTGTCTTTCTTGCTCTTCAGCATTTCGGCGGCGAAATACACGCAGCCGTATCCAGTGGCTTCGGGCCGAATCAACGAACCGCCCCAGTTCAGGCCCTTGCCGGTCAGCACACCGGTGAACTCGTTCCGCAGGCGCTTGTATTGGCCAAACAGGAAGCCGATTTCGCGTCCACCAACGCCAATGTCGCCGGCGGGAACATCCGTGTCCGGACCGATGTGCCGCTGCAATTCGGTCATGAAGCTCTGGCAGAAGCGCATGACTTCGTTGTCACTCTTGCCTTTAGGATCGAAATCCGATCCGCCTTTGCCGCCGCCCATGGGCAGCGTAGTCAACGAGTTCTTGAACACCTGCTCAAAGGCCAGGAACTTCAAAATGCCGAGGTTGACCGACGGATGGAAACGCAGCCCGCCCTTGTAAGGACCGATCGCGCTGTTCATCTCGATGCGGAATCCGCGGTTGATCTGAATGTTTCCCTGATCATCAAACCAGGGCACGCGGAACATGATGACGCGCTCGGGTTCGGTGATGCGCTCCAGAATCTTCGACGATCTATACTCCGGATGCTTCTGCAGCACCAGCCTTAGAGAATCGAACACTTCCTGCACTGCCTGGTGGAACTCAGGCTCGGCCGTGTTCTTCGCTTTTACGGTAGTCATTACGTCTTCAATGTAGTCGCCCGCATTCTTGATTCCGGGCGGTGTCATTACGCTCATGGGATTTTCCTCCAATTGTAAGAAAGGCTTTCAGAATTTACTGTTTGGAACATTGCACACATCAGAGTTGCCTAACGCTCTATTTAAGGCCCGCGCCCTGATTTTCGCCGTGACCGGCATCACTCGTAGCCGTGATAATGGTACCGCTACCGAGGGCCGAAATCCGCATTTTTTTCGAAGCCCTCGCGGATAACACTGCATGTGGGTACGGAGAAGGCAGCCGCTCGCTAGCCTGCATTATTCATGAAGCGGCCTTGGAAGGGCTCGGCTTTCAGCCTGCCCTTTCAGAGCGCCCAGCAATCCTCATGAATAATTTGGGCGAGAGTGGATCCTTGGTATCGGAATCGGGGTGGCATCTTTGCCCATAGTGGGAACGGGATGATCATTTTGTGCTGGAAGTCCTTGCACTGCTGGCTCGGAGAAGATTATCCCAGACATAGAGTCACGCAACGTCACTTGCGCGTTCTCCGAACCTGTTCCAGCAAAGGAGAAAGCCCATGCCTCAGTTAGCTCCGATTCAAATCTCAGTAATCAACGCGAGCACGGTGGTGGCGGACGATGATGTTCGCCCCGTCGTGGACGCCCTGCAAAAGCAAGTCACCAGCGACTTTTTCCCCGCTTGGGGAGTTAATGCGCAGCTCAACTTCGTTACCACCGGGAGCACGCCTCCGGCCAACACTTGGTGGCTAACCATTCTCGATGACACCGATCAGGCCGGTGCTCTCGGCTATCACGATCTCACGCCCGACGGACTTCCGATCGGCAAGGCATTCGCCGGCACCGATCTGAAATACGGCACGCAATGGTCGGTCACCGCCAGCCACGAATTGCTCGAGATGCTGGCCGACCCCAACATCAACTTGACCGTTTTTGTGCAGAACGACCAGAGTACGGGGATTCTGTACGCTTATGAAGTGTGCGATGCCTGTGAAGGTGATCAGTTTGCCTATCAGATCGGCAAGGTGCTGGTCTCGGATTTCGTCTTCCCCGCCTGGTTCGAAGGTTTCCGAACGCCAGGTTCAACCCAGTTCGACCAGACCAAACAAATCCAGAAGCCGCTGGACTTGCTTACCGGCGGCTACATCGGAGTGTTCGACGTGAACTCAGGCAGCGGATGGCAGCAGCAAACCGCGGAGAAAAAACCTGCAGAGACCCTGAGCCGGGGCAACGTTGGCAGCCGCCGCGAACGCCGTCGTACGCCACGCCTGCAATGGGTCGTAAGCCATACGCACAAGGAAATTGCCCAGCGCGCCGAGGTATATCGCAGACGGGTTCAGCATCTCCTCGCCCGTCAGGTGGCCGCCTAGATTTGTTCACGGTTGGATTAAGCCCCGCGTCGCAGCGCGGGGTTTGTTTCTTGCCGATCGAGAACGGGTGTGCTTGCACGTCGGGGCCGAGGCAGGTGGAGTTTTCAGCCGCCGGCTTACATTCCCAATTTCTTCACTTCTTCGTTGTAGTATTTGCGATACAGAATGTCCCATTCCTGGCTGCCCTCCAGGATGGTGCGCTTCTGATTCTCGATCTTGTGCCGCGCCGCCTGATCGATCTTCTCTTCCTGGTTCAGCACGTCTTCCATAATCTTGCGCACTTCCAGGCGGATCGTGTTCCGGTCCTCGATAAAATCCAGATCATCCATTTCCGCGAGCGCATCCGTGACCACGTGCGCCACCTTGTTTACTTTGTCGCGGCTTACCCTCACAACACCGCCTTGTACTTGCGCACCAGTTCGTTTTTCACTTTGCGGAACATTTCCTGGTAGTTGGCGCCGGTCTTCTGCATCTCGGCGGAATAGGCTTCCAGGATCACGCGAACCTCGTCGTTGATGCGATCCTCAAGCGAGAATTCATCCAGGATCGCCGCGTGCACTTTCTCGGTGACCGCGGCCACAGCTTTGGTCTCGATGAACTTGCCTGCAATCAGTTTTTTCGTGACTTCGCGGGCCAAATAGCCCACATATTCTTTGGAAAGAAGCATGGTGCGGATCGGACGTTCGTTGTGAAACTGTTAGTGTAGCACAGCGGAAGATCGTCGTTGGTCGTAGGTCCCTGGTCGTTCGCTTTCTGACAAACCACCAACGAATATCGCCACGCGCACGAGCCAACGGGCCAACCACGAACGGCCAACGACCGATCCCCATTTGCCCGCGTTCAGGGATACAATGAATTTACCCAGAGCCCCTATGCCATCTGTCCCAGACGATCTCAGCAGCCTCAAAGATGACATGGTCGCCTTCATCGAGGGCCACGGCATGCTGCGTTTCCCCGGCTTCGTTGACTACGAGCAAGTGCAGAGCGTTACCTGGAAATCCGAAGACAATCCTGACAGCTGGAAAGATTTCGTCGAACTCGCCAAAGCCGCAGCTGCGCCTTTCCTTACCATGGATTCGTGGCGGTTGGAGCGCGAGGAACTCGATGCCATGATTGAGCGCTTGAGCATGGCCGAATTTACCAGCGACGAAGAGTTGGAGGACGCGCGCTGGCTGCGTACCTACGTCGGCAAAACCGGGTTTGTGCAACTAGGATTCGCGCAGCAGGGCGTCATGATGGTCTACGAAGCTGCCACCCCGTGGTACGAGCGTTACCAGAACATTCTCGAAATGGCCGACGATTTCGCCGGCCTCTCCATCGACGAACCCGACCAGGACGACGACAAACCTTATTGACGTGTAGGGATGGGTCTTCGACCCGTCCAAGCGAGCAAGGTCTTTTGGTAGCGCCGGCATGTTGCCGGCTGTCGCGCGGGGCATCCTGCCCGCGCGCGCGAGCGGACAATCACACGACAGCCGCCGGGACGGCGGCGCTACAATGACTTCTCATCCATGAAATGGATCCCCAAAGAGACAGACGTCAACCAAATCGAACTCCTCGCAGGAAAACTGTTTTCAAATCCTAGCTTTGCATTCAAGAATCCAGAGCGCGCTTCGACTCTTGCCCGTCTTCTCGTCATGCGCGGAATCAACGATTCGGAAGCTGCAGAACGCTTCCTCTCGCCCTCCATCGCGCATCTGCACTCACCGTATTTGATGTTGGGTATGAAGGCCGCCGTCGACCGCCTTGACGCGGCCATCGAGCGCAAGGAAGGCATTCTGATCTACGGCGACTACGATGTCGATGGCACGACTGCGATCGTCATCCTCAAAACCGCTATCGAACTATGCGGGGGCTCGGCCGACTTCCACGTACCCCACCGCATCAAGGAAGGCTACGATCTTCGTGGTGACGTGATCGAGCGCGCTGCTGCCTCCGGCATCCATCTCATTATCAGCGTGGATACGGGTATTCGCGCCTTTGCCGCAGCCGAGACCGCGCATCGCCTCGGAGTGGATCTCATCGTCACCGACCATCACTTGCCGGGCCCCGACGGCATGCCACGCGCGCTCGCGGTTCTGAATCCCAATCAACCGGGCTGCGGCTATCCGTGCAAAACGTTATGCGGCGCTGGCGTTGCATTCAAGTTGGCGCAAGCCTTGATGGAGCGCCGACTGGCTCACCGCGATCAACCTCCGCTGCTGAAATCGTTCATGAAAGTGGTAGCCATTGCTACCATCGCCGACGCTGTGCCGTTAACCGGCGAGAACCGCGTATTCGCCAAGCTTGGCTTAGAAGGATTGCGGTCGGCGGTAAATCCGGGACTGAAGGCGCTGCTGGAAGTCGCGCAAGTCGGTGGACGGCCGCTTACCTCCGGCGAAGTTGGGTTCCGCATCGCACCTCGGATCAACGCCGCCGGCCGCATGGATGTTGCCCGCGACGTGATCGAACTGTTTAGCGTGAAAGACGCCGTCCGCGCCCGCGAAATCGCCAACAAGCTCGATCAGCTCAATGCCGACCGCCAAGCCGAAGAACGCAGGATTCTCGAAGCCATCGATTTGCGATTGCAGCAAGAACCCGCGCTGCTCGATGCCTTCTGCCTGGTGATTGACGGCGATGGCTGGCATCGCGGAGTTATCGGTATCACGGCAACGCGCGTGGTCGAGCGTTATTGCCGTCCGACGCTGGTGATTTCCCGCGATGGCGACGAAGCCCACGGCTCGGGCCGCTCCATTCGAGCATTTCACCTGCTGAACGCGCTTGAGTCCTGCGCTCCATTGTTCACTCGCTTCGGCGGACACGCGCACGCCGTTGGCTTCTCCATGCCGGCCGCAAACTTGCCCGAACTATGTGCCCATCTTGATGCGTACGCTCGCGCCCGCCTGACGCTCGCCGACTTCGAACCCACTCTCGACATCGACGCCGAACTCTCTTTTGATCAGATTACTAACGACCTGTTTCAGGCTTTGCGGCGACTCGAACCCTTCGGGATGGGCAATCCCGAACCCGTTTTTGCCGCGCGCAATTTGTCTTTGCTGGCGCCGCCTCGGGTGATGAAAGAAAAGCACGTGAAACTGAAACTATGCTTGAAGAGCGAAGACTTCAGTGACTCAACTGTCCTGCCGCGTCTCTATGCCCAGAGTGGCCAACGAAAGCAAGTTGTTTACAACGCCCTCGGCTGGCGGATGGCCGAACGGGTTCAGCAAGCGGAGCTAGTCACGGGCGCCGCTCTGGATATCGCTTTCACCCTCGATCACAATGACCACCCCGACTTCGGCGGATTGGAACTCTCGCTGCGCGATTTCAAAATTCCCCAGCATAGAGACAGATCTTTGACCCCAGCCGTCGCCCTTGCGAGACCGAGAACTTAGAACAGACAACCGACGACGGGCTTTGAGTTGAAACCAGTTTTCAGATAACCGCAGATCGGTCCTCTCAAAACGCGCCTGACTTGTCACTGCCGCCTTGCCCCGATCCACTGCTACACTCCCGCCAAGAGTGGGAGGTGTCGATGCGCAAGTCCATTCTGGTCACGTTAGTCTCCATTTCATTTCTCGTTTCCGTCTTCGCCGAGAAAAAACCCGAACAGCCCACCCCGGAGGAATCGCAGACAGCCATCGAAGCTGACGCGGGCGGGCGTTTGCCGGTAAAGCGCGTCGTACTCTACAAGAATGGCGTCGGCTATTTCGAGCATTCGACCCGCGTCCACGGCAATCAGGACCTTGCTATCGACTTCACTACCAGCCAGCTCAACGATGTTTTGAAATCGTTGACCGCTGTGGACCTGGGCGATGGCCGCATCACCGGCGTTCGCTACAACTCCATCGCGCCTCTCGATGAACGGCTCAAAGCTCTGCGTCTGCCCTTTGGTGAGCAGCTCACGCAGGTTGACTTCCTCGCGGCCCTGCGCGGCGCGCGGGTCGAGGTGCACAACGGCTCCGACAACACTACCGGCCGGTTGCTGAGCGTTGAAAAAGAAAAACGATTCACCGACAAGGGAGAGGCCTACGAGGTGACTGCATTCTCGGTCATATCTGACGCGGGCGACATGCGGAGTTTCGATCTCAGCCCGAGTACGTCGGTCCGTCTGGTCGAACACGACCTGAGCGACGAGGTAGGAAAATACCTGAACTTGATCGGATCTTCGCGGGCCCGTGACCTGCGCCGCATGACTATCTCCGCGAGCGGCACAGGGGATCGTGACATTTTCGTAAGCTACATCAGCGAAGTTCCCGTGTGGAAGAGCACATACCGAATTATCCTGCCGGAAAAGCCGAACGATAAGCCGCTGCTGCAAGGGTGGGCCATTGTGGACAACACGGTTGGCGAGGATTGGAGAGACGTCCAACTCTCGCTGATCGCAGGCGCACCGCAGTCGTTTATCCAGGATATTTCTCGCCCGCTCTACACGCGTCGGCCGGTGGTCCCACTGCCGCAGGCGGCGATGCTGACTCCGCAGACTCAGGAGGCGTCGATGAGCGCTCCTGCACCTGCAGTGGCACAGACGTACGATGCTAACGCCGAATCGTCGTTGACAGTAGAAAGCAACCCAGCAGCCATACACGGAGGAGGAGTGGGCGGCGGAGTGTTGCGCGCTCAAGCATCGAACGGGAATCTCAAACAATGGGTTGCCCAGTCCCCCTTCGATGCCGTCGCCAAACAGCAAGCGGAAGCCGAGGCCAAAGATCTCGGCGATTATTTCGAATACAACCTGAAGCAGAAGATCACGATTGGCAAGAATCAGTCTGCGCTGGTGCCGATCCTGCAATCTCCCATTGCAGCCGAGAAGGTTACGATCTGGAACGAGAATAGTCGCGAGATTCGCCGCGCTCTTTGGATCACCAACAGCAGTGGCCTCACTCTCGACTCCGGAACCTTCAATATTCTGGAGAACGATACCTTCGCGGGAGAAGGATTGATTGAGACCGTTCACCCGGCTGAGCGCCGTCTCATCTCCTATGCAGCCGACCCCGCTCTGCGAGTCACGATGGAGCAAGAGTCGAGCGAAAAGCCCATCACGCGCATTCACATTGTCAAAGGCCTGATGTATCTGACCCGCGAGCAAAACGACAGTCGCAAATATACCTTGCACAATGCCGACACATTTCCTCGCGACGTGGTCATCGAACATCCCGCGCGGGAAAACTGGAAATTGTCCGAGGGACCGAAGCCCGAGGAAACCTCTGCATCGTATCTGCGCTTCCGGGTGGCAGTTCCATCCGGACAGACATCGAATCTCCAGATCGCGGAATATCATCCTGAGAGCAGCGAATTTGCTTTGACCAATCTCGACGAAAAACAGATCGCGCTGATCACCCAGCAAAGACAAATCACGCCGGCCATGCAAGACGCCTTCCGCCGCGTTCTCGACCAGAAAAATAAAGTGGACAGCCTGGGAACGCAGATCAAAGCGCGACAGCACGAAGTCGACGCCATCACCAAAGATCAGGCGCGGATTCGCGAGAACATGAAAGCATTGAAGGGCAGCGCCGAAGAAAAGGCGCTGCTGCAGCGCTACGCCCACCAACTCGATACACAGGAAGATCGCCTAAACGCGTTGAACAAGGACATATCAGATCTGCAGGAGAAACAGACCCAGGCCAGGAACCAACTGGACCAGATCGTGCAGCAGATCACCCTCGACGAAAACTTCTAGGGCGGGCTTCAGGCTACAGGCTTCGGGCGCAGAGCTGCGCTGAGCCGTGCCCTGACGTCTGAAGTACACTAACTTCAGATGCCCGCATATCTATCCCGCCTGCGGCGCTGGTTCGCTGGCGCGATCATCGTCGCCGCGTTGCTGGTGGCCGGGACATATTTCTACGCGCGTCACCGGGTGCTAAACGCTCTGAAGCAGGTTCCAGAGAAGATCGGCCTGGAAATCAAGCAAAGCGCCACAGGTTTCACCGTCTCGAAGTCTGAGCAGGGACGCACTCTATTCACCATCCAGGCCAGCAAGGCAGTTCAATTCAAGAAGGGCGGACTCGCGAACCTGCACGACGTGCAAATCACTCTCTACGGAAGCGATTCCAGCCGCTTCGATCAGATCCGCGGCGCCGACTTCGAATACGACCAGCAGTCCGGAGATGTCATCGCCAAAGGCGAGGTGCAGATTGATCTGCAATCAAACCCGCAAGGCCTGGAGCATCCCGACCAGGCTCCGCCACAGGAGCTTAAGAATCCCATCCACCTTAAGACCAGCGGACTGATTTTCAACCAGAAAACCGGCGACGCCCACACCAAAGAGAGGGTCGACTTCACTCTTCCTCAAGGCACCGGATCGGCCGTGGGTGTGAACTACATGGCCAAGACCAACACGCTCACATTGCTGTCGCAGTTCAATGTCGTACTTAGCGGTGCGACGGCCGCAACTATAACGGCGGTGCGTGCGACCATCACCAAGGACCCGCACCAGGTTGTGCTCGACCATCCTCATCTTCAGAGTGGCGCGCGTCAATGCGACGCCGACGAGTCCACACTGTTTCTGCGTCCTGACAATACGCTGGATCGCGTTCTAGCGCGCGGAAACGTGCTGGTCAAGGCTGAGGGGGAGCAGCCGGCAGAAGCCCGATCCGAGCAACTTGAACTGACCATGGCCAAGCAGCATGACACCCTGCGGACCGCGGTTTTCTCCGGAAACGTCCGAACCCAGGTCTCAAGCGCAGAGTCAATGAAAGACGGGCGTCGTCGCCCGTCGAAGCCGAGCGAACCTCCGAGCGGTTCTGATCAATCGCCTCAAGAGTGGCCCATGCAAGGCAATGCTGGCCGGGTGATCCTCGAATTCACCGGAAAGAATCTTCTGGCCAAGGTACACGCCGAAGACCATGTGAAATTATTGCAACATCAGAGCCCGGCGAGCGACTCGGCCAGCGCACAGGATCTGGAACTGACCGCATCGGGCATCGACTTCTTCGCGGCAAAACCTTCCCTCACAACCAAAGGAACCCGCATCGATCGAGCCGAGACCTCCGGGGCGGCCCAGATCGCCATCCGCCCGACCAGCGGCGGCGGGCCGCAAACTCTGGTCACAGCCGCAAAGTTCGACGCCCACTTTGACGATTCCGGACAATTCACTTCGGTTCACGGCGCACCCGATGCCCGCATTGTCAGCCAGAATCCGGGACAACCCGACCGCGTCAGCACCAGTCGAGTTGTCGATGCTGCATTCCAGTCTGGCAGCGGAATTCAATCCGTGGTGCAAGAGGGAAGCGTTACCTACGTCGACGGAGAGCGCAAAGCCTGGGGAGATCACGCGCGTTACACGCCGGCCGACCAAGTATTAATACTTACGGGCTCACCGCGCGTCGCCGACGGCGGCATGACCACGACGGCAAACTCCATGCGTCTGAATCGCGACACCGGAGACGCTCTCGCCGAAGGCAACATCAAAACTACCTACAGCGATCTGAAGCCGCAGCCGGGCGGCGCGCTCCTGTCGTCGTCCAGCCCCATTCATGTTACGGCTCGCTCCATGAGCGTCCACGGCAATTCAGCAATCGCCCTCTACACCGGAGATGCGCGCCTCTGGCAGGATGCAAATGTAGTGGACGCCCAGTCAATTGAATTCGACCGCGACCATCGTTCGATGGTCGCTACGGGGTCGGCCGCATCAAAAACCGTCTCGACGGTGCTGGTCCAAGCCGACAGGACTCAACCCGGTCCATCAGGAAAAAACATGGCAGCCGGAACACCGACCCTGATTGCCATTACCTCGACTCGCCTTACTTACGCCGACAGCGAGCGGAGGGCTCATTTCGAAGGCGACGTCGCTGCCAAGGGATCCGACATCACGATCACCGCCAAGAAGATGGACGCGTTTCTCCAAGCTCGCGGCTCTGACAACCAACCTCTGTCTGCTGCCGGAAAACTGGACAAAATCGTCGCGACCGATCAAGTTGTAATCACCCAACCCGACCGTCATGCCGCCGGCGATCTCCTTACTTACACGGCCTCGGACGACAAATTCGTCCTCGTCGGCGGACCGCCTAGCATTTTTGATGCCGAACGTGGCAAGATTACCGGCGTTTCGTTGACTTTCTTTAGGCACGATGATAGGGTCTTGGTTGAAGGCAACAATTTATCCCCCACCGTCACCCAAACGCGAGTGGCACGATAAATGCGTACACTAGCCACCGACGAAATCGGCAAATCTTATCGCAGCCGCCGGGTTGTAAACGGGGTCAGCCTGCGCGTCGAACAGGGCGAAGTCGTTGGTTTACTTGGACCTAACGGCGCCGGTAAGACCACAACCTTCTATGCCATCGTAGGCCTGATCCCCCCTGACACCGGCCGGGTCCTGATCGACGACGACGACATCACTGATGTCCCTATGTATCTGAGGGCACGCCAGTACGGCATCAGCTACCTCCCGCAGGAAGCTTCGGTTTTCCGCAAACTCACCGTCGAGGAGAACATCCTTGCTGTCCTTGAGGCCCAGTCCATCTCCTGGCACGAACGCCGGGAGAAGATGGAGAAGCTGATCGACCAATTGGGTTTGGAGCACATCCGTCAGAATCGGGGATACGCTCTCTCCGGTGGCGAGCGCCGCCGCGTAGAAATCGCCCGGGCCCTTTGCATTAACCCGACATTCATTCTGCTGGACGAGCCTTTTTCCGGGATTGATCCCATCGCCGTGCTCGACCTGCAAAAGATTATCAGCGATCTGAAAGCCAGCGGCATCGGCATCCTGATCACCGATCACAACGTGCGCGAAACACTATCGGTCACCGATCGCGCTTACATCATCAACGACGGACGTATTTTCCGCCAGGGCACGCCGGAGCAGTTAGGTGGTGATCCTGAAGTCCGACGAGTGTATTTGGGCCAGAGCTTCTCGCTGGTATAGACCGGCATCCAAGGTTCTCCCTTGTGAACCTTCGTGCCCTTTGTGGTTAGTGCCTTTGGGTTTTAATCTCGTTGTAACGAAGTTCAGAAAGAATGATCACGACGCACGATCAACGAGCAAAGACCAGCGACTGAATTTATGGTTCTGCTGCAACACAAACTAAGCCTCAAAGTTTCACAGAGACAGATCCTGACCCCAGGCCTCGTCCAGATGGTCAGCGTCCTCGCGCTCAATAAGCTTGAGCTGAGGGACATGATCACGGCTGAGATGGTGGAGAACCCAGTCCTCGAAGAGCTGGAAGATTCCGTACCCCTGATCGACGATGTGAATCGACGCGAAGAGGAACGCGACCGCGCTCCCATCGAGGAAAGCCCCACAGCGGCTGCTGATGCCGAAAAGAAAGATCCCTTCGAAGAAATCGACTTCGGCTCGTTTTTCCAGGACTATCTCGATCCCGGCTATCGCAGCTCCCGCGAAATGGAGGACATCGAGCGCCCCTCATTCGAGAATTTCCTGTCCAAGCCCGGGAGCCTGACCGACCACTTGGTTTGGCAACTCGGCTCCATCTCCATGCGTCCCGAGGTGCAGGAAGCTGTCGAACTCATCATCGGCAACCTCAACGAAGACGGCTATCTGATCGCCAGCGACGAAGAACTTCTGGGAGTGGCTCCGCCCGCACCGCCCGAGTCAGATGCCGCAGTAGCCGAAAACCTTTTCAAAGAAGCTGAAGCCCTCGGCCTTAGCGCGCTCGAGCAGAGTTCTTCTGAACTACCCGAACCCGAGACTTCAGAACTTGAATCGGCAAACTCCGCGTCGGCCGAATCTGTTTCGACCGAGTCCGATTCGAGCAAGCTTGCCCTACCGGGCGTCGATTCCTCCGAAGACGCTGTGGCCGAAGATTTTCCCGAGACCTCCGCATGGCGCGAGCCATCACAAAGCTTTGAGAATGCGATCAGCGGAGCCGCAGCGGCAACCGCGCCTGCGCCAGAACCTGTCCCGATCCCAGCGCCACATCCGTTCTTCCCGACCAGTTTCAGTCTCGCCGATCTTCACGAGGCCATAGAAGTGATCCGGCAACTGGATCCGCCCGGCATCGGCTGCCGCGACCTGCGTGAGTGCCTGCTCTATCAACTTCGCTATCACCAACAGCAACACGAGCTGCACAAGAACGGCAACGGAGAATCCACGAGCCAGACCTTGGCCGATGCGGTCGCCATCGTAGATCAGCATCTGCGCGCGGTGCAGAACAAGCAATACAAGGAAATCGCCCGTGCACTGGCTCGCCCGGTAGAAGCGGTCCAGCAGGCGCTCGATTACATCCGCACTCTCGACCCGCGCCCTGGACTGCGTTACAACAAAACGCAACCCCGCCTCATCGAGCCCGACGTTGCTTTCGTGAAGCACGGGGACGAATGGCTGGTGGTCATGAACGACGAAGACGTTCCCCAACTCCGCCTCAACCCTGCCTACAAGCGCCTCCTTACCAAAGAAACCAACGACAAGGACACGCGCAACTACGTCAAGGAGCGCTATAAGAGCGCGATCCAGCTAATCAAGAATATCGAGCAGCGAAAGCAGACCATCGTCAAAGTTTGCTACAGCATCCTGGCCCGCCAGCAGGATTTCCTCGAAAAAGGCATCGACCAGCTGAAGCCAATGATGATCAAGGAAGTAGCCGAAGAAATCGGTGTGCATCCTTCCACCGTCAGCCGCGCTGTGTCCAGCAAATATGCGCACACGCCACAAGGCGTCTTTGAACTGCGTTACTTCTTCAGCGAAAGCGTAAACGGACCGCAGGGCGGTAATACATCGTTGCTGATCCTGAAACGCCGCGTCAAAAAGCTTATCGAAGAAGAAGATCCTGCCAGGCCGCTCACCGACGAGCAGATCACCCGCATCCTGCAATCGCAGGGCATTCAGGTCACTCGCCGCACGGTCGCAAAATACCGGGAAGATATGCGCATCCCCAGCACCCATCAGCGCAGAGTGAAGAAATGATGATTTGGAAGGTCTATCGCGAAAGTTTCTCGGGAAAAGGTATGACTTCAGTCGGGCCGACCGGCAAAAGACGCGGGCTTTGGCCCCTGAGGGCAAAGGTTTCTCAACCAGTTCCTAATATGCAGTGCCCAGGCTGTCCAAGAGATCGAAACCCAACGAGGGGGCGCTCATGAACGTGGAATACACCGGCAGGCATTACGAAGTCACTCCCGCCATCCGCAAGGATGTTGAATCCGGTTTGGCGAAAATCCGCAAGATTCTAGCCGACAAGTTCGAGACCAAAGTTGTCCTCGCGGTCGAGAAACGTCGCCACAAAGCCGAGATCACCATCAGCCCGCGCAACGGACCGATCGTCGGACTAGCTCAAGCTGGCGACATGCCCTCTGCCGTCAGCGAAGCTCTCGACCACCTCGAGAAGCAAGCCGTCAAATACAAGACTCGCTGGCGCACCAAGAAACGCCGCAATCACAAGACTCCCAGCCCCAAGAAGTGGAACGGGGAAGCCCCACAGGAAGCATTGGGAGTCGCCGTTGGCCTGTCCGAACAAACCTCGATTGACGTGGTCGTGCACAAGTTTCCCGCTGTAGCCCGCACCACCGAAGTTCATCTTGTTCGATCCGAGGATGCCGTGGCAATGCGCCCCATGACCCTCGAGGAAGCCATCAAAGAAGCCCACTTCCGCGATCGCGACGTCTTCGTCTTCCGCGATCCGAAAGGCAAGGTAATGGTTTTACACCGCACTCGCGACGGGAAAATGGAACTGATCGAAGCCCCATAAAGCACCCGTGTGGCGCGGACGCCCCCGCCCGCGAAATTCTCGCCGGCAGGAATAACGTAAGGGACAGCCGCCCCCGGCTGTCCAGCCGAGCAAAGTCGGCTAGCTCTCACAAGCTCCCTCCCATACAAAAACACCCAACAAAGAGTATGATTCTCCTGCCGTTTCCCCAAAACCAAACCACCTTAAGGAGATCTATGAAAACGATTTTCCGTCTCGCAGCATTTCTGTTGTTGCTCGCCCCTGCAGTTCTCGCTCAGGAACACTACACCGAAGGCCCGGTCTGGCGGGTGTCACTGGTCCGCGTAAAGCCCACTCAGATGGACGCTTATCTCACCAGCCTGCGCAAATCCAGCAAGCCCGTCCTCGATCAGCAGAAACAGGATGGAACCATCATGGATTACAAGTTCTTCCTCAAAGAAACCAAGAGCAACCCCGAAGATTGGGACGTCTGTCTCGCCATTGAATACAAGAACCACGCCGCCCTGGATGGCCTGGCTGCCAAAGCCGAGATGGTTCGCGACAAGATCCTCGGCGGCAAACAACCCGCCCAGCAACTCGCAGAAAAACGCGCCGAAATTCGTGAGCTCGTTAGTTTTGAACAACTGCAAGAAATCATTCTCAAGTAAGAACCGCGAGCGCGCCTGGGCCGGGCTTAAAACCCGGCTCCAGCACGAACTGAGAACCGGGAACTATCAACTGGGAACTGATTCAACCTCCAAAGTTCCCGAAGCTACCTACGTAGCCCGCGAAACCCCGCCGTCGATCCCGGCAAACGCCCGACAGGATCAAGCCACGCCCTCAACCCTGGGATCGCAGATGACATTCGTAATCTCCGGGGACGCTTTTAATTGGCGGGCACCTCTGCGGATTGTTATGTTGTTGCCAGCGCACGCGTTCTGCTGCGTGCCCTTGCGGCACCTTAATAACCATGCTCAACTCAACAACCGTCAAGTCAATCTTGTGCTTTTTTCTGTTCACATTGGCCGCCTTCGGACAGACGATTGGCGATAAGAATGACCCCCAAGCGACCAAACTGGTTGTTCTCGAGCACCTTTGGAACGACGCCCAGGTGAATCGCGACCAGCGCGCGCTCGAGGGCATGATCGCCGACACTTTCACGGACACGGAGTGGGATGGCGACGTCAGCGAGCGGGGCAAGTTCCTTGCCGACATTAAAGACCCGAAGTTCAAGCCTGACTTGGTCGCGATTCAGGACCTGAAAGTGAATCTGTATCACAACGCCGGGATCGTGACCGGCGTCTATCACACGAAAGGTTCTTACAACGGCAAGCCCTACGATCATCTCGGACGCTTCACTGATACCTGGATCTTCGAAGATGGGAAGTGGGAGTGCGTGGCCAGCCACACCAGCCTGCTGAAGAAATAAAGCTGGAATTGAAGATCAGACTCGGTTCGGCTCCCTTTCTTGATGGAATCCTCCCCGATTTCGAGCGAATCCTGGGCTGAGGGTTTCAAACACTACAACTATTTCGCATCGATTCTCGGGGTTTGCCCGATTTCCAACATTCGATTCCGAATGTAGATTGTGGAAAGTTTCGGAGGAATCGATGGCGATTGTGTCATTTATGGACTCGAAGGATCTTCAGAACTATGAACTCGCGCTGAATCGTCTCGGAGCCAGCAAAGCTTCCAAGAAACGCCGTCCCATCGTAGAGCGAGGGAAGCCGGTCACTCAGCAGGAAGCCGTGTCGATCGCGGCTCGGGCTCTAGCCGCGCTGTGGGGCAAACGCAAGCCAGGCTCTGGCGGAGGAAGCCGGTGAGCGTGTCTTCAGACAAGATGCTGCAACTCCTACAGCAGATTTCAGTGCTGAAGGACCTTGACGACGATTATCGAGCTGGCGCTAAGACCAACGCCGCCAAAGAGGAGGCCAGGAAGCGCCGGAAAAAACGCCGGCAGATAGGCGATGAAATGAAGGAACTCGCCTCCAACGCCCACCAGGAAGTTCGCAGCGAGCGTTAACGGCAATCAGTGAAATCCGGCAAGACTCCGCAGATAAGGGCCGATTTCATTGGTCGGGGCGATAGGATTTGAACCTACGACCCCCTGCGCCCAAGGCAGGTGCGCTACCAGGCTGCGCTACGCCCCGACTTCCTCGATTATATCCGACCGCTTTCCATCCGTTGTAACCCACGTCCGCGCCTCCAGAGGTATAATTTCGGGTTGACATGCAAAAGCCCCGTTATGCCCTGGTGGCCTACGTGAGGAATGCCGTCGGGGAATTTGTCGAGAACCTCCGGCAGGAACTGCATCCCGATCTGCCCCATTTGCCTGCGCACGTGACCATTCTTCCTCCTCGCTGGTTGCAGGGAGATGAACTCGCGGCTCTGGAGACTCTCGAAGAGGTTTGTAGCCATGCGGAGCCGTTCGAAGTCACCCTGGGGGACGTCGAAACCTTTATCCCCGTAACTCCGACGGTTTTCATCCGCGTGGCCCACGCCGCCCACCGCATGCGCGAGCTGCATGATCGACTGAACACGCAAGCGCTCGCCTGCGCCGAGGAATGGCCTTATATGCCACACCTCACCATCGTGAAAATCAGCACTGAGGAGCTGGCGCAAAAAGCCTATATCTTCGCCCGCGACCGCTGGGCGCTATTCGCAGGCAGCCGCCAAATCCGGCTCAGTGAGCTGACATTTGTGCGCGAAGAGGAGCAGAATCGCTGGGTGGATCTGGCCGGAATACCTCTGGGCCGGTCCCTGGTCAGACGTTAGAAACGACCCACACGTGACCTTCCGATTGTCCAAATTCCCACTTCCTCCGGTAGGTCATGTCCTCAAGTACAAATCCCTCCCGTGCGTTGCTAAGTGTAGAGTGCGAGCGTAAACAAGAGGTTGGACTCGTTGTGTAAGCCAGTTCAGGCGCCCTTCCCCCAGCGAGTTCACAGTACGTTCCCGGAGGTTTCATGCAGATTGGGGTCTACGGAGCAGGGTACTTAGGTACAGTCGTTTCCGCTTGTCTGGCGGACTTCGGCACCCCCGTCAGCTGTTGCCATCCGGATAGCTCCCAAATGGTCGCCATGGCCCAGGGGAGCGTCCCGTTTCACGAAAAGAACCTTACCGAAGTCATCAAGCGTAACGTGCGCTCCGGGCGGCTGGCGTACTCGACCGACATCGAATCCTTCGCCCGCAAGGCGCAGGTCATCTTTCTGGCCGAGGACAGCCCGCAACATCTTACCGATCTGGCCATTCGCATCGCGCGCGCCGCTCCCAAACCTCCGATCCTTACGATCGTGACCCCGGTTCCGGTCGGGACCGCGTCCGCGATCGAGAAACGCATCGCCGAGGCCGGCTTGCGGGCCAGCATCGTTTCGCAGCCCATGTTCTTTACCCCGGGCTGCGCGATTGAGGATTTCAATTGGCCGGACCGCATCATTCTGGGAACTGATTCAAACGACGCCGTGCTGGCTCTCAAACAGATCTTCCATTCGCTGGTGATGCGCGGAGTTCCGGTGATTGTGACCAATCACGAGACCGCGGAACTGGTGCGAGAATCCGCGACCGCTTTTGTCGCCACGAAGATTTCTTTCATCAACGAATTGGCGAGTTTATGTGAACACGTGAACGCAGACGCGGTCAGCCTTTCGCTGGCGCTGGGTCTGGACAAGAAAATCGCGCCTCGCTGCCTGCAACCTGGAGCCGGAATGGGCGGTCTGTTCGCCGAGTCAGATATGGATTCGCTGGCCGACCTGGCCCAGCGCAACGGAGTGTCGCTCAAGGTCCTGAGCGCGGCCCGGGAAGTGAATCACGGCTTGGCCGATCAAGTAATCGAAAAGATCTCGAAGTGCGTGCAATCGGTGCAGAATAAAGATGTGGGAATTCTAGGCTTAGCTTTTAAACCCAACACTAATTCCGTCGCCGGTTCTTCGTCCGTCCGGCTGGCCAAGAATCTGATTGCTCAAGGCGCCAGGGTGCGAGCCTACGATCCCGTTGCCCTCCCGGACGCGCGCCTCGAACTGAACGGGAGCGTGTTCTACTGCGAGTCTCCTTATGCCGCGGCCGAGGGTGTGGACGCCTTGGTAGTCGGCACCGGCTGGCCGGAGTTTCGCGGCCTCGACTTCAGCCGCATCAAACAAATGCTTCGCCGCCCGCTGATCGTGGATACGAAAAACCTGCTCGACTCCGTTCGCCTCCGCGCTCTGGGATTCGAATACGTTGGCGTAGGCCGCGGCTAAACGCTGTCGGCACTTCCGCTGCTGCAACGTTGCAAGCAACCTTTCTACTGGTGGCTGGATTACGCGCTCCCGAATGGATCTTCCAGCGATCGACTCTGCGGAGTAAACAACTCGGCACCGTTTTCCGTGATGTGCATGTCGTCCTCCAGACGAATGCCGAACTCGCCACGAATGTAGATTCCCGGTTCATCGCTGAACGTCATATTCGCAGCCATGGGAGTGGTGTTGCCCCTTACCAGATAAGGCCATTCGTGGCCGTCCATGCCGATGCCGTGTCCCAGGCGGTGAGTGAAGTATTTGTAATCCGGTCCGTATCCTGCGTCGGTGATGACTTTGCGCGCCGCCGCGTCGACAGCCTGGCATTCCAGACCCGGCTGGGCTGTTTTCAACGCTGCGGTTTGCGCCTGGTGCACAATGTCGAAGACTTTTTTCATCTTGTCGGACGCCTTGCCCAGGACGAACGTGCGCGTGATGTCGGACTGGTAATCTTCGACCGTGCAGCCATCGTCCACCGTCACGATCGAGCCTTCACGAATTATTTGTGGTGTCGTGGAACCGTGTGGGAAAGCGGAAAATTCGCCAACTTGTACGCTGGCTTCTCCGGGAAAGCCCAGTCGCATGTACGCAGCAGTAATCAAGTCTGAGACATCACTCTGCGTCATACCTTCTTTTAGAGCACGGTAAACGGCCTCGTACGCAGTCAGCGTCACTTTGTTTGCGAGCCGCATCAATTCGATTTCATGATTGCTCTTCACCATCCGGCATCCCGCGCTTACTGGCGTGCCACTGACGATTCTTGCTTGCGGTGCGGCCGTGGCAATTGCGTTGCTGAAAAGGAAAAGAACGGTTTCTTCCATGCCCAGCGTTCCGGTGGAAATCCCGCGATCCTTTAAACCTTGCGCTAAGCGTTGATACGGGTTGTCATCCTCTTGCCAGGTACGGATGTCCGCCTGCTCACTTCCCGGGGCGGCTGCGATTTGCTCACGGGCGCGTCCTTCCTCAAAGGCGGGGCAGACGTAGAACGCGGCGCCTTTGGCCGGCAGCACCATGGCAAACAACCGTTCGCCGCCCCACCAGTCGATGCCGGTGAAGTAATTGAGCGAAGTTCCTGCCATAATCAGAAGTGCATCGATGCGATTGGATTCGAGCAGACGGCGCGCCTTGTCCTGACGCTCACTTCGCTCCTGTAGCGTGATGGGCTTCGCCCGGTCCTTCATCGACTTCAGGCTTTCGATGGACGGCGGCAGCGGAGAGCGATTTTCTTCGGCATCAGCTCGCGAGAGCGAACCGGCGCCCAGCGCAGCACCCGCGACTGTGCTTAGTTGCACAAAACGGCGTCTGGAAATCATTCGGCCTCCGGGAGATGTGTAAGTTGGCCATTATATTGGTTCCTTCCACCTTGTTGGCTGAAGACAGCAGGAAAATGTCCGTCGCCGGCGCCGTATTCGTTCTACTCCTTCGCTCGAGAAAGATTCGCTGGTTGGGGTGTTGCTGCTTGGGTCACGAATTTCATGAAATCCGACTCCGCTAGACGCGACGGATGCACTTCGCTGCCTACTCCAAAGAAGCGGCAGAAGCTCATGATCAGCGGACGCCAGCATACCGGGTCGATATGGGGACGCGGACCGTCGCCTACCAGCAGCTTTTCGTCGACGTGCAGCTTCGCGATATGCACCTCGAACACGTTAGCGCTGACGTTCTTTCCGAAGGACCGGTAGTCGTGAACGATACCCTCCATTTGCACTGGGCACTCGCGCACGCGCGGCGGCGCCACCGATTCCGATTTCACTGAAGTGAACCCGGCGATCTCAAACTTGTTCGGCTCGTAGCGATAACCCCACTCACGTTTCTTCTGGGGAACGGGATCCTTGCCGGTGGTCAGAGCAAGACGATCGACCTGCGCGACCAGGTCATCCGACGGCAGATTAATAACGCACTCACGCGTGCGGATGAGATTGTCGGAGGTCTGGCCCATCTGTCCCAAGCCGAGCATACAGCTCCAGCCCAGCCACCACGCCGACGACATGGGCGCCAGGTTCGGCGAACCGTCGGAGTTCAAGCTGCTGATAAGTGCCACAGGTGTTCCAAAATAGAGAATGGTTGGCTCGATTGTCTTGTGCATGCGCTCAACAATATTGGATGTTAAACAGATGTCGCTATCCGAACCTTGCGCGCAAACCAAGGATCACCGCAGCCCGAAGAGTGCGCAGGGCGTTGTTTGCACTGTGCAAGTTCGTCTTCGTGGCGTCCAATAATTACGGGGAGCTTTCGCTCCCCGCAAACCGCGATCGACAGCCGACTGCTTATCGTTTTAAGGCTAGAAGGGAAGTTGCGGCAGTTCTGTGGTTCCTTCCTGTTGTACCGCTTGCAGTTGGTTTGGATTCAACCCCAGCGCCTTCAGAATCGTCGGGGCAATTTGGCGGGTTTCCACCTGTCCATTGAACGTGAACTGCTGCAGAGCTGGATTCGAAACCAGCAGCATCACGTTGCGGTCATCGTTGGCAAACCCACCGTGTTCGGCGATTTTGGCCTTCCCGCCCGTGTAAATGACGCCCACGTTAGGCGCTACAACGATGTCAGGCGTGCGTGAGTCTGACAAGGGATCGTTAAATATCCCATCCAATGCCGGGCCGGCAAAGATCTCGCCTTGTCCGTAGATGCTTTCATTGGCAGCGAGAATTGCGACGTCGGCAGTGGTCTGAGTTTGATCGGCAAGCCAAAGCAGCGAAACGTCATCTTCGTCGGCCTGCACAACCGGGAAACCAGTTCCCACGCCGCCCGGAGAGAGAACCTGAGATGGTGGTTCGTCGCTCGGATCATCCGCTGGAATGCGAAGGACGCGATTGGGATCGATTGGCGACTGGCCGTGCTTGGCGGACACGATAATTAACGTGGACGACAGCAGTCCTTTTCGCGATAGTTCACTGACCATGCTGCCAATGGAAGCGTCAACGTATTCGATTTCCTGCTGGAGAGACGCGCTCGGAGTTCCCAACGGATCCGAATATCCGCCGGTCTGACTGAAGTTGGGATTCGTCGGAGGATTGGCTTCTACCAATTTTTCACCTACGCTGACCGCCTGGAAATTCATTCCGAACAGGGCGGGGACCGGAGCTGAAGTCTTACCGTCGTGCGTCTTGCCGTCAATCTCGTTGATAATTGCCTGAACCTTCAGGGTGTCATAGCACTGGATATTCTGGAAGCTGTCGGTCCATGCGTTGGTGTTGGTCGCATCCTTCGGATCGGGCAAAGGGTTGCAGCCTTGAACCTGCGGCAAGTTCACGGGAATGGAGTTGATTTCTGGAGACCACAAATCGGTCACGCCATCGCCGGTCGGACCATTGGTGAAATCGTAAGAGGGGTGCTTGTCCGACCATGCGGTATAGCCGCCTGCGTTGTGGACCACATTGAAGATAGTATTCACGCGGAGGAAGCTGTGCGGATAAACTGGTGCGCATTTATTCTTCGAGTCGCGCGGCAGATACTTCCAGTTGATGCCGTTCCGGCCCTCATTGCCGTCGGCACGGCCTGCGTCCAGCTTTTTATAGTCGTAGTCGATTTCTTCGTCGAAACCGACTTGCGTTCCAATCACCGATGGGCAGAGCTTCGGTCCGCCAACGATGCCATAAGGTGTGGTCTCATACGGGGGCGAAAGCGCGCGGTCATAGCTGACGTCGTAGAAAATTCCGGCCGAACGCGGCGTGCCGCCGGTAATTTGTGCGGTCAGGCCGGGGAATGAGTCGGACGGCCGGGGCGTGAGCGCCTGCACGTAGATGACTCCGGACTTGGCAAGCGCCACCAGAGTGGGGCAATAAGGCTGGTTGCCTGAATTCGACACGCCGTTGGCACAGTTCGTGAAATCGACCGAATGCATGCCATCGATACTGATCAGCAGGACGTGTTTGTATTGTTTTCCAGGCACATTCGCCTGCGATGCGGCATTGAGAAATGGCGAAGACACTGGTAATAGAAAAACCGCTGAGAGAGCGATGGCCCTTAACTTCGTGACTTTTGACATACATTTCCTCCTAGAAGAGTTAGACAACCTGTCGGGTTGTGCATGGAGGCCAACAGCTTAACGAGAATTGCGTGAAGGACGGGTGACCGGAGTGTGAACAGTTTGTGAAAAGTGGTGGATGCATTGCGCTCAATGAATTTCCCAGTAATAGAGCCGGAAAGATTTGCTCACAACGTGCATCGAGCTCAGGCGGGCTTCCGCCCTAGAATGGTGACGTGGAAGCTGGATTCCAATGCGCGGGTTGCGGCGAACGCAATCAGACCACGGTCGATGAGTCGGCCGGCCGCCGGCAGTCCTATATAGAAGACTGCCAGGTCTGTTGCAAACCGAATGTACTTCATGTCGAATACGACGTGGCAGCACAGGGATTTGTGATTACGGCAGAATTGGAATAGCGTATCTCGGGAGAGGTGCCGTCAGGAAGAAAGGATAACGCAATGGGCATGAGCTACAGTGCGCCGGGGCGGATGGTCGCTCACAGCATGGTGACTACGCAATTCGAGTTGGACGGATTTCGCGTGGTTCGCAGCCTGGGAGTAGTGCGCGGCATTGTGGTTCGGTCGCGCTCAATCTTCGGCACGATTGGAGCGGGGCTGCAAACCATCCTGGGCGGCAATATCACGCTGCTGACCAATCTCTGCGAGAAGACTCGCTCCGAGTCTTTTGACCTGATGCTGCGGCACGCCGCCGAACTAGGTGGGAATGCGGTCGTAGGCGCTCGCTATGACGCAACCGAGATCATGCAAGGCGTCACCGAAGTGCTGGCGTACGGAACGGCGGTGGTCGTGGAGCCGATGAAATAGGCCCAGCAAGTTGCCCGCCTCCACACCAACTCCAACTCAATCCGTGTAGAGCCATCCTGCGACTAACGTCGCCAAAATTGCCCCTACCCACATATCCAGCATCCAGCCCAACGGGAACACGCGGTCCACGGATGACCAGCAAGCTTGCCCGAAATTATCCGGGAAGCCTGCGGCAAATCCCACGAGGAATCCAATCTTCACCGCAGTCCCCGGACCTGCGCCCAGTGTCTGGCGTGTCCAGGCGTACAAATGCGCAACGATGATGGCCAGCACGAAGAGAATTACAATCCACTGGCCCAGAAAAAACGGGTAACGTGATTCCTTCAGAAACAGGCCGGCATTCTGCGCTGCCACGTAGCGCGCGTCCCCAATGATCAAACGCCCGACCAGGAAACTCCAAATCAACCAGACCACGCCTCCGGCCAAGCCTCCCAACCAAATCCGACTGCGGTTCAGATTCATGTGCCACCTCCAGTTAGTGGATTCTCAAACGCAGATAGGAGACAACGCCGGGAGTGTACCACCAGAGCATGCTTAGTCCAGCAGTTTTTCAAGCTCACACCTGATTGCGGTAGATCATTCTAAGCGCTCGCGACATACCGAGGGGAAATCGCAACATTTGCGATATATTGTTCACGGCCATGCTTGGCAAAGTTCTCCGCGTCTTTTGGGTTGCGCTGATCCTAACCTCATTTGGCGGGGCAAGCCCGGCCGCATCTTACAAGTACATCCGTATTGGACAAAAGAACGACGCGCAAACCAGGCCCGTGGCCGGAATTGCCATGATGGGCGGCGGCACTGATCTCGACGAAGCTTTTCGCTGGTTGTGCGGCAAGGCCGATGGCGGAGACTTCCTGATTCTCCGTGCTCACGGAGACGATGACTACAATTCCTATGTCAACGGCCTGTGCAAACTGAATTCCGTGGCCACCCTCATCATTCCGGATCGCGACGCGGCAAACGATCCTGCCGTTGCCGACATCATCCGCCATGCTGAAGTCATTTTTATTGCCGGGGGCGATCAAGCCAATTACATCCACTTCTGGCGCGGAAGCCCGGTGCAGGAAGCGATCAACCAGCACATCGCCGGTGGGAAGCCGATCGGCGGGACGAGCGCTGGACTTGCGGTGCAGGGGGAGTTTGCCTACGGAGCGTTGAACGACCCAGGTGACAGCGAGCTGCACTCGAACGAAGCGCTACCCAATCCTTACCATAATCAGGTCACCGTCGTGCGGGACTTTCTGAAGATTCCGCGGCTGGAGAATACGATCACCGACAGCCACTTCGCCAAGCGCGACCGCATGGGCCGGACACTTGTTTTTCTGGCGCGCATTATGCAGGACGGGTGGTCGCGGGAGCCACGCGAGGTCGCGATTGATGAGAAGTCAGCGGTGCTGGTGGGTGCGGATGGGAAGTCGGTGGTGATTGGATCAGGCCGCGGCGCTTACTTCCTGCGTCCCACTCGCGCGCCAGACATTTGCAGGAAGGATGTCCCGCTCAGTTTTCGCCATGTGTCGGTTTATAGAGCTCCCAGCGGCGCACATTTCGATCTTGCATCTTGGACCGGAACCGGCGGCGTGTCCTACTCGCTTTCGGTCGACCAGGGAATAATTCATTCAACCCAACCCGACGCTGCGGTTTACTAGATTCCCTAATCGGTTTGCCAAAACGCGCGCAGCGAAGTTCGTGGTTGACTTCGGTCACTATCTTTGACAAACTGGCCGCCGACTGAGCTGACGCCGCCCAGGATTGCAGGCGATGCCCAACAACTTCTTCCCCTCTGCCGCGATGGACGGCAATCTCGAACAGATTGCCAGCCTTGTCGATTCCGGCAAGCTCGAATCCGGGCTGTGATCGTTGCCCTCCGCCGACTGTGTCCCACAAACCAATTCATAGAGCAGCACCTGAAATTCGACCGATCGACAACGCGATATAGCGATTTCAGACTGAATGTTGGTCCGAGGTTGTGAGGAACCCGATGAAATTCTTCCGCATTGGTGTCGTGATCGCAGTTCTCGGCACTTTTTCTATCCTGCTGGCCCAATCCTACGAAGGCCGAATTCTTGGAACGGTCACGGATGCTTCCGGCGCCGTGATCGTGGGCGCCAAAATAGCAGTTACGAACACTGCGACCAACGTGACCCAAAACCTCGTCAGCAACAACGCGGGTGATTACGTGGCGTCAAACCTCGAGGCCGGGACATACAAGGTGTCGGCGGAAGCCTCCGGATTCAAGAGAGCGGAAAATTCTTCCGTATCCGTGCAGGTAGCAAGAGACGACCGAGTGGATTTCCGGCTTCAGCCCGGAGCCATCAGCGAGACCGTCGAAGTGAGCGGGGCAGCGACGCTGGTCGATACCACGGACAGCACTTTGAATGGCGTGCTGGAGAATAAGGCGATCAACGAGTTGCCGCTGCAGGGCCGTGACTTTCAAAATCTGTTGCCCTTGCATCCGGGCGTGCAGCGTACGCCCGGTGGAGGTTTTCAATCGATCACTTCTAACGGAAACCGTCCCGACGAGAATAATTTCTTCATCGACGGCGCCACGGACAACGACGTCTATTATGGCGAATCAGTGGTGAACGAGGCTGGAATCCAAGGCACCCCGGCCAGCTTTCTTCCTCTCGACGCCATTCAGGAATTCAATACCCAGGAGAGTCCATCGGCAGAATATGGAGACAAACCCGGCGTCGTGATGAACCTCGGGCTGAAGTCCGGTACCAATGACCTGCACGGAAGCGCCTACTATTTCGGTCGTAATAGCGCGTTTGACGCCCGAAACTTTTTCGATCCTGCGCCGCAGCCCGTGGCTGCGCTGATCATGCACGAGTTCGGAGTCTCGATGGGCGGCCCCATCAAGAAGAACAAATGGTTTTATTTCGTGAACTACGAAGGCATTCGCGACAAGGTGGGCAATCCCGGTGTCTACGACAGCCCGGTGACCGTGTCGCTGGCAAATCAACTAGGCGGAATTGCGGATTCCCAGGGCAATCCGCTGTCCGCGACTTACAGCCTCCCGGATGCGATTGCGTATTGCACGCAGGGCATCAACGGACCGTGCACGCCCAATCCTCTGAGCATGGCGTTGTCGAAGTTGTTCTTGCCCAATCCCGGTTTCGCTCTTAAGCAGTCTGACCCCGCTGCGATTGATTTCGACTTCAACAACACCAACCGCGGAGACAACCTGGTCTTCAAAACCGACTACCACCTCAACGATCATCACGTGCTCAGCGCCAGATATTTCTACAGCAACAGCAACCTGGTCGAGGAAGACACCATTCCCATTCGCCCCCAATGGCTCTCCACGACCAGCCCCACGACTCAGGTTTTCGGCGTGAACTGGGTCTGGACTCCTAATTCGACCTGGGTCAACGAGGCGCGCTACAGCTTTGACAGCTTCAGCGAAGCGATTTTCCCGCTGGATCACAACGTCAATCCCCAAAGCTACGGAATCAATACCGGCGTCACCGACCCTACGCTATTTGGCTTTCCCCGCATTAATCCGGGCACGGATGAGTTCGACTACATGGGCGGCAACTCCGGCTGGCCTTTGGAGACCACGCCCAGCAAGACCCAGAACTGGTCGGATACCGTCTCCTACACCGCTGGCAAGAATACTCTGCGCTTCGGTGGGCAATTCATGTACGGCGATGTCGATTATTTCCGCGCCACCGAGGCCCGCGGTCGGGTCGACTTCGGCGATCTCACAGATTTTGTCGCCGGAACGCCCGACCGCTGGGAGCGCCTCTACGGCGATCCCCAGCGCAACGTGAGCATGAAGTCGTTCGGCCTTTTCGTGCAGGACGGATATCGCGTCACGCCGCGCCTGACCCTCAACCTCGGCCTGCGCTACGACGTAACTTTTCCCATCAAAGACTCACGCGATCTTCTTGCCAACTACGTGCCGACAGAAGGCGTGGTCCAGGTCGGCCGAGGCATCAGTTCACCTTATCCGACCAAGTACAACAACATCTCTCCCCGGTTGGGCTTCGCGTGGGATATGTTTGGTACCGGCAAAACTCTGTTGCGCGGCGGCGGGGGGATCATCTTTGAGCAGCCCTCGATTCGCACTTTCATGTTCAGCGGGGGTGGGCTGAATCTGAATCCCACCACGGCAGCGCTCGGCGTCACTCCCGGTAATGGTTCGATCGCTTCCTTCCTGGTCGTTTCGACTGACACTAGCCAGATCAACTGGGGCACGGGGCCGGGACCGGTGTTTCCTTCCTCGGCCACTGAGGGTTGTAGTCTCTCAAGCCAGTGCAGCGTCTTTGCCGTCGCTCCAAACTTCAGAACTCCTTACGTGGAGAACTGGAACTTCAATATTCAGCAGGCGCTTTCCCCGAACGCGCTTTTGCAAGTGGCTTATGTGGGAAATCACGGAGTGGACCTCTACAGCGTTCTGGATATCAACCAGGTGAACCCGAATTCGCCCCTGGAAGGCCCCAACAACTGCGATCACTGCGAATCCGCCGGCCGCCCCCTGAATGCAAACTGTTCTGTGGCTCAGGGTGGTTTAGGCCTGGGTGGACCATGCTTTCCATATATCGGATTGCTCGATCAACTCGGCAATCAGGGGAACTCGATCTACCATTCCCTGCAAGTTACCTTCACGAAGCGCTATTCCCACGGGCTTTATTTTCTGGCCGGATACACCTACGCCCACGCCATTGACACCGCAACCAGCAACACGCCGTCCAATACTCCGCAGAACAATCTGGACTACGCGGCCGAGCGCGGGAACGCTGATTTCGACATCCGTCACCGTTTAACTTTCTCTCTGGCTTACGATTTGCCCTCGAGAAAATCTCCTTTGCAGATGCTCCAGGGCTGGCAGGTGGCAAGCATCGTCACGCTCGAGGGAAGCGAACCCTACACGCTTTACGACTTCGGCGACGATATCAGCCTCACCGGTGAATTCGAGGACCGCTGGAACATTTCTGGCCCTCCGGGCAACGTCCACTGGTCGCCGACTACTCCCCTGAATTACATCAAGCCGACGGCGTTCAACACCGATGCCAATCAGAACGTCATCAGCGGTGCCACCCCGCAAGCCCAGCAGTGCGTGAATGCCGCAATGGCCGCGGGCGGGCAGGCTGCCGCTAACCAACTCAATGGGAATCCAAACTTCGAAAATCTCACCAGCTTTCCGAGCACCGCCGGCGGGTGCTACGTCGAAGGAAAAACTGTGCTCACTCCGCCTGCCCCCCTCACTTTCGGCAACATGGGACGAAACATCTTTCGCGGTCCATCCTTCCGCGAGTGGGACTTTTCGATCGCCAAGATCTGGAAGTTCAGCGAGCGAGTCAAGCTGCAAGTTCGCGGCGAATTTTTCAATCTCTTGAACCACCCCAATTTCGACGTGTTCACGCTGAACAACGACCTTTCTGTGCATTCTTCAGTGGGCACAGCGATCTTTACTCCCGACCTGGGCTTTGCTTCCAACCCCGTGCTCGGTACCGGCGGCTCGCGGCACATTCAATTGGGCGCGAAAATAATCTGGTAGGTGCGCCGGTCTCTCAACTCGGTTTGCGTTAGAAAACCTGGATTTTTTTCGACGTCGAGCGCCGTTTTCCACAGGTGCGCTCAAAATCGCAAAAAGTCAAGGGCGAACAATAGGAGAAGCAAGAAAAGTGGAGCCCAGACTGTAAACCCCGCCCCTTGTGGTCACCGAATCAGTTAGCCACAATTTATAGCGCTTTCGGATAGCCCTCAAGTCGAGCTGCATCGACCATTAAGTTTGTTGTTGACAACAAACAGTTTAGGCGTAGGATGTGGGTGAAAGTGGTACAAAGTGGTCGGAGCAGTAGAGGTCGTGGGCAAGACTGGAAAACTGAGAGGCGCCAGTGGAACTTGAAGCTGACACCCCCAAAAACAGCCCTAACGAACCGCAATCGACCAGCATTTTGACCGCTTTTACCTCCCTCGTAGCTGTGGCAGTTATTGCGCACAGACTTTCCGGCCCGGCAAAGGGCAGAACACATGTTTCGCGGCAATCACCCAACTCGCGTCGACGAAAAGGGACGGCTCAAGGTCCC
>DATNHO010000192.1:0-16720 GCA_035604895.1 Terriglobales bacterium
AGGCGATAACCGATTCTGGGGACGGGTGTAAAGTTGCATGCCACTACGATCTGCTGTTGCGGCGACTTTCCCTTGCGCACGAACGCCAGCGTGCTCGCAACACTGTCATTGCAGTCGATCCACTCGAAGCCTTGAGGGTCGCTGTCGAGTTCGTGCAGGGCAGGCTCATGGGCGTACAGGCGATTCAACTGTTCGACCCAATTCTGCAATCCGCTGTGAAAGGAATACTGCAAAGCCTGCCATTCCAAACCGCCGTCATGAGCCCACTCCTGCATTTGCCCGAACTCGTCTCCCATGAACAGAAGCTTCTTGCCCGGCTGCGCGTACATGTAGCCAAACAGCAAGCGCAGGTTGGCAAACTTCTGCCATTCGTCTCCGGGCATTTTCTGCATGAGCGATCCCTTGCCGTGGACCACTTCATCGTGCGAAAGCGGGAGGACGAAATTCTCGGTGAAGCCGTACAGCATGCGAAACGTGAGCTGGTTGTGATGATATTTGCGATGGATGGGATCGTGCGCGAAGTACTCCAGAGTGTCGTGCATCCAGCCCATATCCCACTTCAAGCCGAAGCCCAGGCCTCCGAGGTAGATCGGCCGCGAAACCATGGGCCACGCCGTCGACTCTTCCGCAATGGTCTGAATTCCGGGATACTCCTTGTAAACTTCCTGATTCATCTGACGCAGGAAGTCGATGGCTTCCAGATTTTCGCGTCCGCCGTAGCGATTGGGAAGCCACTCGCCTTCTTTGCGGGAATAATCCAAGTAGAGCATGGAGGCGACCGCGTCTACGCGCAGACCATCGGCGTGATACTTGTCCAACCAGAACATGGCGCTCGAAAGCAGAAAGCTGCGGACTTCGTTGCGTCCGTAATTGAAGATGAGCGTTTTCCAGTCGGGATGAAAGCCTTGCCTGGAGTCGGAGTGCTCGAACAGATGGGTTCCGTCAAAGTAAGCCAGCCCATGCTCATCGGTAGGGAAGTGCGAGGGCACCCAATCCAGAATCACGCCAATTCCACGCTGATGCAGGTGGTCCACCAGATACATGAAGTCCTGCGGCGTGCCATAGCGCGCGGTCGGCGCGAAATATCCTGTGGTTTGATATCCCCAGGAACCGTAGAACGGGTGCTCCATCACAGGCAACATCTGGACATGAGTGAAGTGCATGCGCTGAACGTAGTCGGCCAGACGAGGTGCGATCTCACGATAAGTCAGCGGACGATTGTGTTCCTGCGGAACCCGCATCCATGAACCAAGATGGACTTCGTAGATGGCGATCGGTGCCTGCAGGGAATTCTTGCTTTGGCGTTTTTGCAGCCAGTCATGATCCGCCCATTCATATTCCAGATCCCAGACCACGGAAGCGGTGCGTGGAGGTTTCTCGTGCAACAAGCCGAACGGATCGGCTTTGTCGACCGCAAATGCGTTGTGCTGCGACACGATATGAAACTTGTAAATGGAACCCTTGGTCACTCCGGGGACGAATCCCTCCCAGATGCCCGAACTTCCACGAGCGCGCAGCGGATGCAACTTGGGATTCCACTCGTTGAAGCTGCCGATGACCGTGACCTCGCGCGCATTCGGAGCCCACACGCTGAAACTGGTGCCCGGTTGGCCGTCGACGGAAGTGAGATGGGATCCCAGCTTTTCGTAGGCGCGGTAATTACGGCCTTCATTGAAAAGATAAATATCCTGGTCGGTCAGAAGACCGGCTTCTGAGCGGGAACCTGGCGCGAGCGTTGGAGTCGATTTCGTCATCATGAGTAACTCCTCCCAGTGTACCGGAACGGGCGTTTTTTCGATCAATCCGGCAAGGGGTACGGGGTGACAGCTCCCAGCCGGGCAAGGCGGAGTTTCTTTCTTGGGAATTTGGTAAAAGTGTACATGCGCAATTTTCGATTGATCTTCTGTTTACTTGTATTCGGAATGCTCTGTTCTGGTCAGTTGCTCGGGGCTGAGTCGCAGGCTGGCGACAGGCACACAACCACAGACTGGGATTTGAAGCCTTCGCTTAAGTACGACACCCTTTGCCTGATGAACGCGCTGAGCGGCGACCCTTATTATCTGCACTACTATCAGGCTGAATTCGATCACTTCAATCCGCTCTTCACTCCGGCAGAGCGAGCAAGCTTTCAACAGTTGAAAGCAATCATCAAGGATGGCGAGGGCAGCATCATTTCTGCAAAGCTGGCGTTGTATTTTTCGGTCACCCAGGACGAAACTCTTGAACAAATGATCCAGACGACGCAAGACAGCGCCCACATGCGAAGTGCTCTGATGGAGACAACCTATTGGAGTCCGGAAGGATGGGCCGCCTATGAAAAAGCCAGACCGCACTTAGAGGATTCGCTGAAGGCGTTGCAACGGGTTGGGTTTCCGCAGTATTGGGAGACAAATGCGCGTCCCCGGATCGAAAAGCGCATAGCGGAATTGAATCAAACCATGCCGGGATACAATGTGATTCCGGCGATCGAGGACAAGCTGGGAAAACCGCTGCCATCCAATCGCATCACCATATACCTGCTGGCCTATTCCGAACCGCACGGAATCAAAATTACGGGGACGCGGTTCATTACCCACGTGTCTTATCCGTTCCGAATCGTGCTGCACAACGCGGTTCACGAGATGATGCATCCTCCATACGACAAGAACGATCCTGCAGTCGCGTCGGCCATTGAGCAACTGGGCCGGGATGCTCTCATCCGCGACAAAGTCGAGAATCACAACAAATCCTTCGGATACAACTTCGTGCCCGGTTATGTGGAAGAGGATTCGGTGCAGGCTCTGGAAGAAATCGTGTGCGAGCAGTTTGGAGTCGAACGCAATTCGCAGGAATACTGGAAGGCTCAGGATGATGGGATTCACGTTCTGGCGGTTGCAATTTACGTCGACTACAAACGGGCCCTTCACGACAGCAAGACGGCGATTCCTTATAGCCAGTGGTTGGTGAAAGCGGTTCGCAATGGTGATTTACAGGGAACGAAGCTGGCAGAAACCAATCAGAAGTTTTTTGCTGCGAGCCGATAACCTTTCTGGTCTTACCCCGGTACGATTTCGGGAACAACTGATAAAGCAAGGGCACATGCTAGACTGAAAACGCGTCCTGCTCATGTCAGTTCTGCGCGTCATCGTACTGTGGCACCAGCATCAACCGTTCTACAAAGATCTGGTCACAGGGGAGTACCGTCTTCCCTGGGTCCGTCTGCATGCGCTGAAGGATTATTACGGCATGGTCAAACTGCTGGACGAATTTCCCAACGTTCATCAGACGTTCAACCTCGTTCCATCACTGATCACGCAGATTCAGGATTACGTTGCCGGAACGGCTCATGATCTATTTCTGAAGGTTGCGGCGACACCGGCGAAAGATCTGACGGCCATCGAAAGCCGCTTCGCGTTGCAATACCTTTTTCAGGCGAATCCTGTCAACATGATTGGCCGCTATCCGCGTTACCAGGAGTTGTGGGAGCGTTTCCGCGGTACCGGTGATTCTCCGGAGCGAGCCGAGAAATATTTTCAACCGCAAGACTTCACCGATTTGCAAGTGCTCTCGCAAATCGCATGGTTCGACGAATTCTTTCTCGAAGACCCGAACGTTGCAGACTTGATCAAGAAGGGGCGAGGATACTCTCTGGAGGATCAGGTGTTTGTAATCTCTCACCAGCGTGCCTTGCTGGCCAAAGTTCTTCCCGCGCATGCTGTAGCAGCGCAGCAGGGAAGAATCGAGATCTCAACTTCGCCGTTCTACCATCCCATCCTGCCGCTGGTTTGCGACACCAATATGGGCGCCATTTCGACACCGGGTCTGCCGTTGCCCCAGAACCGTTTTCTCCATCCAGAAGACGCCCGCGAACAACTCCAACGTGGTCTGGATCTGCATCAACAAGTCTTCGGGGTTCGGCCGGTGGGCGTGTGGCCTTCAGAGGGAAGCGTATCGGAAGAAGTTTTGACCATCGCGCACAGCCTGGGTGTGAAATGGATGGCAACGGACGAAGGTGTTCTGGGCCGCAGCCTGGGAATCAACTTTGGGCGCGACGGCGAGGGTCGTCTTTCCCCACAGATCGCCGAGAAGCTTTATACCGTCCATCGCTTCGAAAACAGTTCGGCGCAGATGCACCTGGTGTTCCGCGATCACACCATTTCGGACCTCGTCGGGTTCGTGTACTCGGGGATGCCCGCGCAGGACGCCGCTAATCATCTCATCCACAACATTAAACAAGCCGCGCAACCGATTCTCAGTCAAGACCGAGATGCGGTCGTATCGGTCATTCTTGATGGCGAAAACGCCTGGGAATATTATCCTCGGTCGGGACGCGAATTCCTGCGCCGATTCTATGACAGACTACAAAACGAGCCGGGGATCGAAGCGGTAACGGTTTCCGAGGCCATTGCCCGGCATCATGATTTCGGCAAACTCACATCGCTCGTTCCCGGTTCATGGATCAATGCCAACTTTAACGTGTGGATCGGCGCGTCCGAGGATAATCGCTCGTGGGATTATCTCTATCGCGCGCGCAACTTCTACGCCGAGGCCGCGCCGAAGGCGAGCGAGCCGCAGCGCAAATTAGCTCTCGAAGAACTGTTCATCGCCGAAGGCAGCGATTGGAACTGGTGGTACGGCCCGGAACATCATTCGGCCAACGACCGCGAATTCGACGAACTCTATCGCAAGCATTTGTCCAACGTGTATCAGGCGCTGGGCGCGACCGCGCCCGACTATCTTGCCCAGCCCATCAGCGGCGGCGAGACGCGGCCCGAGTTCACGCCCCAGACCTCCTATATCCGTCCCCACGTCACCGGCGACAAGGTGCGCTACTTCGAGTGGATGGGTGCCGCGGTTTATACCGCCGATCACCGCGCCGGCGCCATGCACGGCAAGCAGTTTCTCGTGGATTCTGTCTACGCGGGAATCGATGAGACCAACGTCTACGGCCGGCTGGATTTCGTGGGCAAACCGCCTGAAACGGATTTTGATTTGGTGGTCAATCTTGAATCCTGGGCCGCCGACGCGCAGCGGCCGCGGCGTGCGCTGCGATTGGATGTGCGAGTCGAAGCAGGGAAAAGTCCATCATGGAGAGTGAGTTCTGCGGACGAGGAAAAGCCTGTTGCCACATCCGGGCAGCCTTCGGAGGAAGTGAAAATAGCGCTGCTGCGAAACTTCGAATTCAAACTTCCTCTGGCATGGCTGTTGGCAAAGCCGGTCGCTTCATCCGCCATCGCGGCTGGAAATCCGGTGACGACCCTGCTGCGCTTGCGCTTCAGCCTGTGGCAAAATCGTCTGCCTGTCGACGCGCTTCCGCTCGAAGGATGGATCGGATTGCGTCTGCTAACTGAAGCCGACCTGACAGCACTGGCGTTCTGACCCAATTACGATTAGCCTTTTCTTTCTTGCCGACAACGGGCACCATATGCAGTCCGAGGCTTACTGGTTTGGAAAGGAGACGAAGTCATGACCGAGCAGCCTCATGAGATGTCCCAGCAGGACCGCAGGAGGTATCCACGTGCCAAACTGTCGATTCCGTTTGAATTCAAATCCGAAGGTGTAACCGTAGCCAGCCACGCCGAAACTGCCGACCTCAGCCTCAGCGGATGCTACGTGGAGATGAGCTTCACGCTTTCAGTCGGTACCAAGCTGGATCTCGTTCTCTGGGTCGAGGACGAGCGCTTGGCTACCAAGGGGATTGTCGTAACTCATCACCCGCAGTTTGGGAACGGTATCAAATTCGTGGAAATGTCTCAGGAAAGCCAGACCAAGCTCGCGCAATTCTTGAAGAGATGTGAAACGCCATCGGAAGAAAAGCCGGAAGCGAGCGCCTCCGGCTAGTTGAGAGCAGAGAACTGAAGCTTGGTTCGCTATTGTCCGCCCGTGGCCGCGGTCATCGCCAGCGGACGGCTCAATTCCATCACTAACTCAGTCCCCGCAGGCAGCATCGCCGAATTCTTCTTGCCCAGCCAGTGCGCCACGGTCGCAGTCGCGCCGACGGCCCCGCCAATCAAAACCCCCTTGCCGCCACCGATCAGCCCGCCCACCAGCATGCCGCCGCCGGTGCCCATGCCGATTTCGGTCATGTCTTTGCCGTCGTGGCCCTTGCCCTTGAACTGTCCTTCATCGTTGACGTCGGTGCCGTTGCGCAGGCTCGTATCCACGAGCGTGGCATTGAGCAGGTAGCGCTCGCCGCTGGGCAAGACTACAGTTTCGGGGAAGATGGCAATCGTTGGCTTGCCCGCAATCCGCCGTGGCTCGGTCGCCTGGGTGACGCGTCCTTCGACGGTCGCGCCAATCGGAAGCACGGTTTTGCCATCGAGCAGCACCGCTTCGGTCACTCGTGCGGAAAAGGGGTCCCCACTCTTGCTGGAGAAAGTCGTCAGCGCATTGTCCAATTTCACTTTCACCGACGTGCCCGCAGGCAGCGAGATATTGTTCTGCGCCACTGCGCACACCGCCAGTAACACCAAGCCAAGCAATCCAACCTTCTTCATGTAGCCTCCTCAATCAGTCTGAAGTTTTAAACCTTGATCCTTGTGTTTCCATCACACGTTAACCGGAAATCGACAATCTCTTGACCAGTTCCATCACCGGTTCTATCGGCGCTCGATCCATTTGGCTGTCCCCGCGATAGATCGACCGCACCATTCCTCCACCATCGACGACCAGCGTGGCCGGATGTGCGATGTTGATCGCGTCCTTTGCCAACCGGTTATATAGCCCATAGGCCTTGGTCACGGTGCGATCTTCATCGAGCAAAAACGGAAATGACACCGGATGCTTCTTCAGAAACTTAACCGGCTTAAATATCCCGTCGCGTTTCTCGGCAGCAATGAACACTAGCTGTGCCCCCGCCCGTTCGAGTTCACTTCTCATTGGCTCAAACTGGGCCATGCGTTTCACGCAGTTCGGTCACCAGGTCCCACGCAAAAACTCAACGACCACCGGGCCCCGCCTTCGCAGGTCAGACAGCGAATATCTTTCCTCCCGGTTCGCGGCGCTTAGCTCGAAATCTGGCGCCACGGAGCCCACTCTTAGAGTGTCAGTGCTGCCAAGCATCCCTCCTGCGACTCTAGAGCACGAAGATGGATGAAGCAATATGAGAAGCGGCCATCAGAATCAACCAAGGTACTGGCAGACAATTTCGCAATGCATATGATCTGGGCAAGATCGAGCGCGCGTTTCTGCGGAGGAGGAGAATCGAAACATGACGCGCAGCGCGCTAGGACGACGAAGTTCGTGGCCGTCCAGTTTTGTCACCAGCCTGGTAGGTTGGATCAGCTTCTCTCTGATCGTCCCACTCGCCGCCGGCTACAGCGGCCCGCCTTGGCCGCTGCTTCGAATTGCCATCGTGATGGCGATCATGCAAGTTTTGATTTTGAGGTCCGCTTTCTTTTTTCTTCGCATGGATCGCGGCTTGTGGATCGGCGTTCTGTGGGGTGGGTTAACGGGCGCAATGCTGATTTGGATCGGAGAACAATTCTCTCTGTTGCTCCGCGATCGCCCGTTCATGTGGCTGGCCAATGGTGCCTACATAGGATTGGCCGTGGGAGCTTTCCTCTCTTACTTCTATCGGGACGACCGCGAGATCGAGGTCAACGCTCAACAACAGGGAGAAAGCCCTCAATATGGTCGCGATGCCCACTGGCTCGAACCCTTCGCATTTGGAGCGTTGGCTTACCTGATCGCCTTTTTACCTCGATCGCCCGGGCTTGCGGTTTACGTTTTCGTGGTGGGCGCGTTTAGCGGAGTCTTCGCCGCCGGCTCCAGTCACTTTTCCCCAGATCGCTGGAAGGGATCCAAGCTGATGTTGCTGCTAATTCTTGGCGTGGGCTCACTGCTGGGTATGGTCAGCAGCCTCCTGTTTCGTCAGTTCGCTGGCGAGTTTCGCGGACATTACTTGCTGCTGGGCGCCGTTGCCGGGTTTCTTACTTACTTGAGCACGTTCTTGCGGGGACGAAGCCTGGCGAAGCGGGAAGCTCACGCTTAGTCACAGTTGTTCCAGCACTATGAATCTCTTGCTCATCAATCGTGTTCTGCATATCGCCGCTACCTGCACCTCGCTGGGAGGCTTGTTCTATGCCCGCATGGTGCTTCTGCCTTCGTTACAGGTGCTGCCTGAACCCGAGCGTGGAGTCTTCCTTAACCAAGCAATCCGGAGGTTCGCCTATATCAAGTGGACGGGCGTCACTGTCGTCGCGGTCACCGGTGTCATTCAGTGGTTGAAAACGTATCCTCACATCGGCCATCAGCAACTCTATCTCCTCTACTTTGTGATCAAGATGACGGGAGCTGTTGGCTTGTTCTCCATAACCTTTCTACTCGCTCTGCCAGCCAATGCGCTTCGCGGAATGCAGGCTAAACGCGCCTTCTGGTCTGCGGTAAATATCATTTGCGGACTCACCATCCTGATTGGCGCAGCCCTGATGCGCTCGGCTCACTAGAGAGCCGCAATGACGCCCCAAGAATGAAGCGGGTTGGCCGTCACCGCCCGTTGCTGCCGGTGATTTATAATCGGCAATCTCGCTGAACCGACAAAAGGACGCACTCATGCCCGTAACGAATATCGCCGATATCCACGCCCGCGAGGTTCTCGACTCGCGCGGCAATCCAACGGTCGAAGCTGAAGTCATCTTGGGCAGCGGATCTCACGGACGCGCCATAGTGCCCAGTGGCGCCTCCACCGGCGAACACGAAGCCGTCGAGCTTCGCGATGGCGACAAGCAGCGCTATCTGGGCAAAGGGGTGCTGAAAGCCGTCGGCAACGTGAATGGCGAGATCGCCGACACGTTGGTTGACTTCGACGCCGCCGACCAGCGCGCCCTGGATCAGAAGATGATCGAGCTCGATGGCACGCCTAATAAAAGCCGCCTCGGCGCAAATGCGATCCTCGCGGTTTCCATGGCAGCGGCCCGGGCCGCCGCATCGTTCTTTGCGCTGCCTCTCTATCGCTACCTGGGCGGCCCCGCCAACACGCTGCCCGTGCCCATGATGAATATCCTCAACGGCGGCGCCCACGCAGACAACAACGTCGACTTCCAGGAATTCATGGTGATGCCTGTCGGAGCCGAATCGTTTTCCGAAGCGCTACGCTGGGGCGTCGAAGTTTTTCATACTCTGAAAGGCGTCCTCAAAAAGCGCGGTTACAACACCGCCGTCGGCGATGAAGGCGGATTCGCACCTTCGGTGAAATCGAATGTCGAAGCCATCGAGCTCGTGCTCGAAGCCATCGAGCAAGCCGGCTACAAGCCTGGCAAGGACATCGCCATCGCGCTCGATCCCGCCGCGAGCGAGTTCTACAAAGATGGCAAGTACATTTTCAAGAAGTCTGACAAATCAGAGAAGAGTTCCGACGAGATGATTCGCTTCTGGGCCAAGTGGGTGAAGGACTATCCCATCGTTTCTCTTGAAGATGGATTGTCCGAGGAAGACTGGGACGGCTGGCAGAACCTCACCAAAGAGCTGGGCGGAAAGATTCAACTGGTCGGCGACGACATTTTTGTCACCAATATTAAAATCCTCGGCGAAGGCATCGAGAAGGGAATTGCCAATTCAATTCTGATCAAGCTAAACCAGATCGGCACAGTCAGCGAAACCCTCGACGCCATCGACCTCGGCCGCCGCAATGGATACACCTCGGTAATCTCGCACCGCTCCGGCGAAACCGAAGACACATTCATCGCCGACCTGGCGGTTGCGACGGGAGCAGGCCAGATCAAAACCGGCTCGGCTTCCCGGACAGATCGCATCGCAAAGTACAACCAGTTACTGAGGATCGAAGAAGAGCTAGGGAGTTCGGCGAAATTCTTGGGAATCAAGGCTCTGAACTACCATGACTGATCACAATCGCACAGAGGAAGGGAGATGAGATGAAAAAGCTGGTTCTTTCACTGACCTTGTGTTTCGTGTTGGCCGTTCCCGTCTTCAGTTCGGCGCAACAACCGACTGACGACTCCGTTGCTCCGGACAAGGCTGACATCTTGCAGTTTCTAGACATGATGCACACGAAAACGCAAATGGCCCAAGTTTTGGAAGGAATGGAGAAGCAGATGCGGTTAGGCGCGGAACAGGGATTTAAGTCCAAAGTTCCTAACGCTACCCCTGAACAGTTGGCCAAGGTTGACCAGTTATTCGATGGCATCTTCAAGCCGTTGCCCATCGGTGAAATGATGGATGCCCTCGTCCCCATTTATCAGAAGCACTTAACCAAGGCAGACTTGGCCGCGATCACGGCCTTCTACTCATCGCCAACGGGCCAGAAAGTACTTAAGGAGATGCCGGCTATCACGTCAGAGGCTATGCAGGCTGGAGGAGAAATTGGGCGGCGAGCGTTCGCCACGAGGTCCCAAGAGCTGGATCAGAAAATCGCCGAGTTGGTGAAAGAAACGAAGGGGAACTAGTGTCAAGACGGAGTCATTAGCGCCAAGGCGGAGGACGCCGGTGGCGAAGAACGTTCCATTAACCCGACGACCGAAGAATCGAATCCTCGGTTCGGCCAAGGACGAATTTACCCTTCTTGATACCCACATCGATGGCTTAATATCTTTTGATCCGCACTAATCTGTGCAATCCGTGGCCGCTTTTAGTGTTAAAGGGAGCTTTATGAAACATCGCTGTGTTTTCGTCATTGTGTTACTCGCAGCATCCGTAGCCTTCGCCCAGCAACCCGCGGCGACGCCTGGCCCGGGCGACGCACCCGCCGCGAAGGAAGACGTCCAGAGGCTGTTCGAGGTCATGCAGATTCATCAGCAGATGCATCAAGTCATGGATGCCATGATGAAACAGCAGAGCACCATGATCCACGAGACCCTGAAAAGGCGCTACCCGCAAACGTCTGCTGAGAAAATCGCCCAGGCCGACCGACTGATTGCGGACACCATGAAAAACATTCCCATGGATGCGCTGCTCGACGATATGATCCCGATCTACCAGAGGCACTTTTCCAAGACCGACATCGATGCCATGAGTACCTTCTACTCATCTGCGACGGGCCAGAAGATGATGCACGAGATGCCTGCCCTGACCTCCGAGTCAATGCAGGCGTCGTACGCGCGCATGCAAACGCAGATGGACGCCATGATGAAACGGGCCGAACAGATCGTAAAAGAGGATCAGCAGAAACCGAAAGCCGCGCCAGAAACTCCACCGTCCCAGCAAAAGAATTAATATGTTCCGTGTTTGATTTCTTAAAAAGAACTCAGATCCGTGTCTATCCGCGTAAATCCGTGGCGGCATTTCCGGTTTAGCCAAAAGCTAGAAGCCAAGGGCTAGGAGCTGACTTGCGTCCCAAACCACTCGTTCTCATCATTCTTGATGGCTGGGGCTACCGCGCCGAAACTAAAGCCAACGCTATCGCGCTCGCCCGTAAGCCGACCTACGACCGCCTCCTGCGCGAGTATCCCAACACCTTGCTACAAACCAGCGGGCCGTACGTCGGGCTGCCCGAGGGTCAGATGGGTAACAGCGAGGTGGGCCACCTTAACATCGGCGCTGGCCGGATCGTGCACATGGACAGCACGCGCATCGAGCTGATGATCCAGAACGGAGAGTTTTTCTCCGATCCGGTATTGCTCGCGGCCATGAAGAACGCCCGCACCGGCGAGCGCCGCCTTCACCTCTTCGGCTTGCTCTCCGACGGCGGCGTACATTCTTACCAAACTCACCTTTACGCGCTGCTGCGCATGGCTAAACAAAACGGAGTTGACCGCGTGTTCGTCCACGCCTTCATGGATGGCCGCGACACATTACCCACCAACGGAGCCGGCTACCTGGAACAACTGCAGCAGAAAATGCGTGAATACAGCACCGGCAAGATCGCAAGCGTGAACGGCCGCTACTATGCCATGGACCGCGACCGCCGCTGGGAGCGCATCGCCAAGGCGTTTAACGCTATGGTCTACGGCAACGGCGAAGGCAGCAAATACGCCGACGCTGTGCAAGGCGTGAGGGAGTCCTACAACAAAGGAGTCACCGACGAATTCATCGTCCCCTTCGTCTGCGTCGATAACCAACGCGAACCGGTCGCCACTATTCGCGACGACGACTCCTGCATCTGTTTCAATTTCCGCGCCGACCGCGTGCGCCAGATTACCCGCGCGCTTACTCGCAATAGCGGACTCAACGAAAAGGCTGGACGCGACCTCCCTGGAGCTGACGATCTCGACGCAACCATTCCCCGCGATCGCGTGCCCAAGAACCTGCACTACGTCTGTATGACTCGGTACGACAAACAGTTCAGCCTGCCGGTCGTCATCCCGCCAGAGTCGATGAACAACATCCTCGCCAACGTGATGGGGCAAATGAATCTCCGCAACCTGCGGGTCGCCGAGACGGAGAAATACGCCCACGTCACCTATTTCTTCAATGGAGGCGTGGAGCAACCTTTCCCCGGCGAAGAGCGCGTTCTGGTGCCCTCGCCGAAGGTTGCCACCTACGACCTGAAACCCGAGATGAGCGCAGCCGGCATTGCCGACGCTGTGGTGAAGGCGATCGAAGAGGGAACCTTCGACGTCATAATCGTAAACTTCGCTAATGCCGACATGGTCGGACACTCCGGCAAAATCGAACCTACAGTAAAAGCTGTAGAAACCGTAGACCGCTGTCTTGGTCGCATCGAGCCTGCCCTGCGCGCCAAAGGAGGCGTCATGCTTATCACCGCCGACCACGGTAACGCGGAAATGATGATCGACCCTGTAACCGGCGGCCCACATACTGCCCACACCACCAATCCCGTGCCTTTCATCGTGGTCGCAGAAAACAGCAGGAAGTTCACCCTCAAGCCCGGAGGCTCACTGCGCGATCTTTCGCCGACCATCCTAGGTCTGCTGGGAATCGACCAACCAAAAGAAATGACAGGAAAAGATTTGCGCGTACCGCTGAAGAAGGTATGATCAGCATGGGACGCAGACTGCGCGCCGACTGGGTGACTGGAGCACCCAGCCGCAACTTGGTCTAGAAGTGCAAAACCTTTCATCTTGACCACCAACCCTGTCCAGACGATAATAACCGGCCTCAGCGGCTTCGCGATTCTGGGCCACTGTCGCGGTATGCAACAGTCCTGACGCAAGCTGTGGCCGGTGCCCGAAAATTGGTTTGAGGGGGCTCCATCCGATTGCGGTGCCATTTTCTTGAAGTTGCCAGCTAGATCGACGCAGGGGCGTCCGGGAGAAAGCACATCTCCTTGACGCTGCACGGTGCTCCGCGCATTTATTTCCTGTGCTGGTTCGCGGCGGAGCCAGGAACGAGCTACAAAACCTTTCTCTTAGGAGGAGAAACCAGTGAAAAGATCCATGCTTGGAGTATTGCTAGTGCTAACCTTCGTCGCCGTAAGTATGGCGGCGGCCCCGACCCTCACCTTTACGTACACTGACGTTCACGCGAATGCGACAGCTGTGGAAACCGATACCTACGCGGTCAACGACGCTGGAACCATCGCGGGAGACTATGTGGACTCCGCCGACGTCCAGCATGGGATGCTGCTGACCGGGACTAAGTTGACTACGGTCAACAACAAAGCCTGTGAAGCAATCTCCGGGACCGGTGGCATTTCGTTTTTCGGAATCAACTCTGCGGGCACAGCAGTCGGCTGGTGCACCAGCGCCAAGACCGGTCTTGACATCGCATTTTCATACTCTAAGGGCAAATTCACCACAATCAGCTACCCGAAATCCGATGGAACTCAGGCCAGCGGAATTAACGACAAGGGAGAAATTGTGGGCTTGTACCTGGACACCGCCGGCCTCACGCATGGTTTTTCAAAGATCGGCTCAAAGTATACGGCCATTAACGTGAAGGGCGACACTAATACCGTGGCTTGGGGCGTCGACAATAAAGGTCAGATCACCGTTTACGCCACGAACTCCGCCGGCGCTTTTGATTCTTACCTCTTAACCGGGACGAAGTTTAAGAACATCAACAATCCCAACGAGGGCAAGGGCAGCGCCCAGGGCACTATCGTCCACACCCCCGCCAATAATGGCGACATCGTCGGCACCTACTATAATTCTGCGGGTACCGAGATGGGCTGGCTCCTTCACAAGGGCAAGTACTACGATGTCGTGGATCCAGGCGGCGTTTCTCGCGCCGACGGTCTCAACGCCAAGTCTGAGCTCGTAGGACGTTACGGGTCCGGCACGTTCGGCGGTACTGGTTTCAAAGCGACCTACAAGTAGTACCTTCGCGTTCCGCCGCCTCAAGCTCGGCAATCGGGCTTGGGGCCGCGGCAGCGCGGTTCGACCACGTTTTATGGTTTCACAATATCGAGTTGACCAAGGGGGGTAGCGACCACAACTTCTAAGGAGGAGCTGATGAGACGGTTCATTCTTGGTACATTGCTGACTCTAACCTTCGTCGCGGTTGGCATCGCAGCGGCGCCACCGTTAACCTTCACCTTCACGGACGTTCACGCCAACAAAACCGCAACCGAGACAGACACCTACGCCGTAAACAACTTCGGAACCATCGCGGGAGACTACGTCGATTCTAATGGGGTTCAGCACGGCATGCTCCACGGAGCGCCCACTACCACTTTCGACTACAACAAGTGTGAGACGATTACGGGGACGGGCGGCATCGCCGCCTTCGGCGTCAATAACAGTTGTACCGTTGCTGGTTGGTGCACCAGCAGCAGCAGCGGTTTGGACATCGGTTTCACCTGGAGTAAGACAACGGGAAAATTCGTCGACATCAATTTTCCGGGAGCCAGCGGGACCGAGGTTAACGGGATCAACGACAACGGGGACGTTGTGGGGTTGTACCTCGACAGCGCCGGTCTCTCACACGGTTTTTCAAAGATCGGCACAAAGTATACGAGCATTGACGTAAACGGTGAGACCAATACCGTGGCCTGGGCAATCAACAATAAAGGCCAGATTACGGTGTACGCTACGAATTCGGCCGGAGACTACGATTCTTTCCTCTTAACCGGAAAGACCTTCAAGAACATTAATAACCCGAGCGCAAAAGGCGGACTCGGGACCATCGTTCACACCTTGAACAATCAGGGCGACATCGACGGCACATATTACGATTCCGCGAGCAACGAACATGGCTGGCTGCTGCACGGCGGCAAATACTACGATGTCGAGGATCCCAACGGCCCGAATGTTAGTCGCGCCGATGGACTCAATGACAAGCTGGAAGTCGTAGGACGGTACACCGACAGCACCAGCGGCGCTACCGTTGGCTTCAAAGCGACCACCAAGCAGTAGATTCTCCACCGTTCGCCGCCTCAAGCTCGTCCAAGGCTTGAGGCGGCGGCAGCGCCTTCCGGGGTAGCCGCGCGCGAACGGTTATCGTGGGGCGCTAAACTTTATTCGTCGATTCCCCGCGGAATAGCCCATCTATTTCGCCGTCTGCCTGGCCAGATAATCTTTGATCGCTGTACCCCACTCTTTTCCGCCCTCGCGATCGGAGTTGCCCATTTCCTGCACGTGTTGGTTCGCGGCAGGATTCAGCGCTGTCCGCTCATACGCCACGTTCACCTTTGTATTCCCCGGGTCAAGCTCGGTGAAGTGTACATCGATGAGCACGACCATCGTATCGGGAATGAAATACACGTACTGAAAATGCCGCGCCTCGGTGTCAAACGAAGTGTTAATCCAATAAGCGTGATGGTGGCCATGGCGGATGGTAAATACCGCTCCCTGACTGTCCAGCGCAGGCTGTGGATACAAAAACTGCGGATTCCACTGCCTGCCGGCCCATCCGCGCTCGCCCTCCGGTCCAAACAGCGGCGCTGCAACCCGGTAAGGCGCGTGGACGGTGAACTCAAACTCATTGCGAACGTGCGCAACAGGTCCGCCCGATGCGGCGCCGTAGTGATGGTGATAAAGGAACGCCACCACCCCCAGCGCCGCGGCCGCAAGAAGAATCAGCAGAGCCATCTTCATCGCCGCCGCTCCTTCAGTTGATGGCTGTCGGACGCCTTCAACGTCATCCCGTAAATTTTCTTGAACTGTTCGATCTCCTTGAGTGTCTCCGCGGAAAACGGTGCCTTTCCCTCGAAGGCGTGCAATACCACACCTTCCAACAAGTCACCAAGGGACATGTCTTTCAACTCGGCAACTGCCTTGAGCACTTTTAGCAGCCGTTTTTCAACACGCACGCCGGTCTGCACGCGCTCGACTTCAAGAAATGAAGCAGGTTCTTTTTCGTGAGCCATCCAATATGGTACCACGGTACACAGGTATCAACAACGCAAAATCGCGGACAACCAGCCGCACGACCGCATTGTCTCTGGGCATAGCAAGCCGTGGCCGCGCAGGGAACTATCGCGCGCGGTGCGGACCCGAATGAATGCCGTTTGCCAGGGTGAAAACCAGGAAGGTAACAATCGCGATGGACAGGACCAGGAGCACGTCGGCCAATCCCTTTTTCAGTCCACTCGCCCGAATCCTCCCCGAGCGGAACAGGACCTCATGAAAGTAGAGGATCCAAAACGTAACCGCGAGGCAGAACAAGACTATGCGGATAGTTGTGAAAGTGAGGTGCAAAGCGAGGTAATCATACACGATGGCCAAGCTGGTGGCGGAGTGAAACCCAACCTGGCCCGCGCCGGTCCGGCGCCGCTAAGCGATGTGCTTGCGCGATTTTCCCCACCACACTCCGGTGTCATCAGGACGGTTGCGCATCTTCGATAACTCCAGCTTGATCTGCACCAGCCGGCTCGCTCGCACATCGGAAGCAGTCCGCTCAACCGGGCTGTGCTCGCCCCGTTGCGAATACAGCAAATTCATAT
>DATNHO010000193.1:0-7660 GCA_035604895.1 Terriglobales bacterium
GAAAGGGACAAATCCGATGGCTTCTCAAGGGGGATGTTGTCGGTCAGGTCCAATTCATCCAGCGGATCCTCGGCATTGCCGCCTGATCCGTGGTCTCGCCGGTTTAACCCGTGGTCTCTCCACGCTGTTTGCGACAGATCCGGCTAATCGATCCGTGGTACACTCTCCGGGAGAAATTCGCTGGCCGATGGAACTTCGTGACCAGATCCGCGCGGTTTTGACACACAAAGGGGGCAACGTCTGGTCAGTGCCGCCGAGCTCATCTGTCTATGACGCGATAGCCATGATGGGCGAAAAGGAGGTCGGAGCGCTGCTGGTGATCGAGGACGCAAAGCTGGTCGGCATCCTCTCTGAGCGCGATTACGCCCGTAAAGTCATTCTCAAAGGGAGATCTTCAAAGGACACGCCGGTCAGCGAAATCATGACCAGTCCGGTGATGTATGTGACTCCGCAGGAGACCGTGGAGAAGTGCATGAGGATCATGACCGCCAACCGAGTGCGTCACCTGCCGGTGGTAGAAGATGAAAAGGTGGTGGGCATTGTTTCGATCGGAGATCTCGTGAACTGGATCATCTCCGCGCAGGCCGACACCATCCACCAGTTGCACAGCTACATTACCGGGAAGTACCCAGGCTGAACACGGAGCCCGAAAAATGAACTCCAACAGCGAAGAGAAACTTGGTCCTATTCGGCGATACCTGCGAAACGGGTTCCTGGGCCACGCCGTAGAGGATGAATATCACTTTGATTCTCGGGGACAGATCTTTACAGTGGAACGCGGAAGTGTACTCTACCGAGCACGGGTCTCTCAGGAGTTCCTGGACGACCATGCGCCCGCAGAAATCACCAACCTCCTGCATCAGTGGGACCTGGCTAGTGCACTCCGGGATGCCGGAGGAGTCATGGTGCTGGTTACAAACTCCGGCATCGGTCCACGCTGAGCGAAATCAAAGGCTCGCGCCATCGACGAGCAGAACCGGCCACGTCATCGACGGCGCCGACGGTTATTAAAAGCAGCGCGTTTCAGGCCAGCGTCAAATAGTCCGTTCGATAATGCTTCGTTCCCGGAGCGCCACCCCTAAAGGCGAAGCTTCTTGGATGGACCGCCAGCCTGATTGCTCATGATATGGGCTGTTCGCAACAGCTATGCTTCCGGAGTTGATCAGAGGGTAGCGTTCAGGTTGCACTGGCGGCTCAAGTGGACTATGCTTCATTGGAAGCAAACAGGGCCAAATGATTGGCACGACCATCTCCCATGACCGCATCGTGGCAAAGCTCGGGAGCGGCGGCATGGGAGTGATTGACATCACCTCGGTGGACATTGGGTTGTGACCGAGGAGGAGACTCAAGACTTCGCCGACAAAAAAGGAGCAGAAGATGGCAAACAAGAATCTCACACTCAAGTTGACTAACGACCAGAAGAGGCAGATCAGGGAAACAACCGGGAAGGACGTCTCAGAGCTGAACATCGAAATTGCCTCGACGGGTCAGATTACCCAGGAAGACCTCGAGAAAATAGCTGGGGGAGCGTCAAAAAAGTCGACTATGGGTTGAGTTCTCCACTACGCCGAAATGAACAGACTCAAATCGTAGTTGGGAGGTCGGCTTGGCTTGGGCCAGTTAACAGACAGGACAGCCACGATGGGGATACGCTTACCCCCGGGCCAAGTGATGCAACTCGGCGGTACTATGATCCACAAGGGTCGTTGCTTGATGTTGTGAGGGCGTCGGATGAGGGAGCAGGCTCCGGTGGTAATCAAGCTCAACAAGGCCCAGCGAGCACAGATTCGGGAAGCGTCGGGCAGGGATGTGGCGACGCTCCGCATTGAGCCGCTTGAGACCGGCTCACGCTGGCTTTATGCGGCGGGACTGGGCAAAGAAGCCTGGCTGCTGAAACATCCCGACCCTGGGTTTTACCGGTCCGCTAAACGGAAGCACCAGCCGAGGATCGACCCGCGTTATTCCCGTTTTCGACTAAGAATCGGTCCGTCCTGCATTCACCATGTGGGCGTATTCGCAGCTGAGAGGATTCCGGCACGGCGTAAGGTAATTGAATATACAGGCGAGCGCGTCAATCCCGTTGAAGCGTATCGCCGGATCAAGGGTGCAAGCAGGACTTATGTTTTTACCGTCGACAAGTTTTGGAACGTCGATGGAGTGGTCGGCGGCAGTGGAGCTGAGTTCGTCAATCATAGTTGCGATCCAAACCTGAAATCGCGAATCGTCGCAGGCCGTGTGCTGTACCAGAGCTTACGGCCCATCGAAGCGGGCGAGGAGCTGACTGTGGATTACCACTTTCCCCGTGCGGCCCCGAAAGTTTCCTGCCGGTGCGGTTCGCCCAAGTGTCGCGGCACCATTAACATTAATTAGGAGTGAACGCTGATGCCGCAGCAGAGCAGTGTCGATCCGGTGTGTGTCACCCCGGCTGAAAAGCCACCGTTGGTCTTTCTGGGACCGACCTTGCCACAGGCTGAAGCCGCAGCTCTGCTGCCAGCCTCCGTCCGACCTCCGGCGCGGCGTGGCGACATCTATCGAGCAGTCGCCGAAGGATACACAACCCTGGTTTTGATTGATGGAGAGTTCCATGGCAGCCCGTCGGTCTGGCAGCGCGAGATTGCCGACGCCTTGGCTGAGGGGACCGTGGTCCACGGAGCCTCCAGCATGGGTGCCATACGAGCTGCGGAGTTGCACAGCTTCGGCATGATTGGACACGGCAAAATTTTCGAGTGGTATCGGGACGGCGCCATTGTCGCGGATGACGAAGTAGCACTCGGATATGGTCCGCCAGAACTTGGATACCCGGCGCTGTCCGAACCGTTGGTGAACATTCGCGCCACATTGCAAGCCGCCACGCCGGACGTTATCGCTCCTGAAGAACGCGATCAGTTGATCGAGTTTATCCAGGGATTATATTTTCCCGAACGCTCGTTCGCGGCGCTGATCGAAAGGAGCCCCGCTGCGGAGTGGCCGGCCGAGCGGCGGCACCGTCTCGCGCAGTTCCTTCCTCAAGGGCGGATCGACCAGAAGCGTGAGGATGCGGTTGTCGCCTTGACCGCCGTTGCTACCAATATGTTCAAGCGCCGCCCTCCAAAGGGCGAAGCAGACATGGAAAGACGGTGGCGAAGAGAACGCCTTGTCGCCGAAGGGCTGATTCCTGAGGGAAAGCTAAACACCGCTAAAATCGCTCGCCGTGCTGGCATGTCGGAATCAGAAGAGGAGGCCCTTCGCCGCGAACTTTCAGTCATATTCTTTGTGGCCCTATGGGGTCACGAGCACGACATAGTGCCAACCAGTGCGGATCTCGCGCGCCAACGAGCCTGTTTCCCAGCCGCCGCGGGAGTCCCGGTACCCCGCCTGAACGGATTATTGGCAAAGAGGGCTCTTGCTGACGCAGCCGTCCGGGCTTTCTTAGCCGCCAATGGCACAACGGATCCGGAAACTGCAGCCCGCACTATCGTCCGTGCCTGGGCCAGCGACAATGGCATCGAGCGTGCCGGTTTGCAGGGGGAAGCCTTGGTCGACTGGGTTATCGAGGCGTCGCCAAACCATTTCGGCTATACGTGGTCCTTCGGGACCGAGATGATCGAGACTCTGTGGCTTCTCGGGCGTGTGGCAGGGTTTTGGCCGCAGGAAGTGGCATGAGCGCGGGCATTCCGGTTGTCTACAGTGACGGCACGCACCGTTCGGCAACTCCCGAAGATACGCTGCAGCGGATTATACCCCTGCTACCTGCCATGGGCATCACTCGCGTGGCAGACATCACCGGTCTCGACCGTCTTGGCATACCGACATGGTGCGCAGTGCGGCCTTCCGCACGCTTGATCCAGATCGCAAACGGGAAGGGTTTGAGCCCTCTAAGCGCCAAGGTTTCCGCAATGATGGAGGCCATAGAGGATTGGCACTTCGAATTCCCGGAGGCACCGTTTCGGAACGCGAGCGCTGCCGAGTTATGCCGTGAAGGGCAGGCTTTCGTGCGGGCACCCGAGCTGCCTCTGTGTCGGACCGAATTGCACCTGACTGACCAGCGAGTTGTCGACTGGGTCCGCGGGGAGCAACTTCCACAGGGCTATCCGGTGTGGCTCCCCGCCTGCGCGACTTTTCTGGTAGAGCCTATGCTGGTGAATTGGGACTCTAACGGGTTGGCGTCCGGCAATCATCTCGTCGAGGCAACGTTGCACGCGCTTTATGAGGTGATCGAGCGGGATGCGATGGCTCGGCTGACGAGGGGTGGATTAATCCTCCCGTGCGGCGAATCCCGCGCGGTCGACCTTGATACCCTGCCATCAGGTCCTCTCACCTTGTTGCGCGACCGCCTGCGAAGGGCTGAAGTCAGCCTTATATTGATTAGGGTCGAAAGCTTGGTGCCCGTCTCCACATTTTGCGCTGTGCTGGTTGATCCTCTGAGCCTGTTTGCTTGCTCGTGCGTGAATATTGGGCACGGCAGTCACCTGAGTCCGACAGTGGCTGCATTAAGGGCTGTCACCGAAGCGGCACAGTCGCGCCTGACCTTCATTCATGGCTCGCGGGAGGACCTGAAACGTGATTCTTACAAGTTCGACGAGACCCATCGGCGCTTGCGTGCTTTCTTCGAGGGACGGCACGGCGATCTTCCCTGGAACGAAATCGCGGATCATAGCAGCCGCGATCTGTGTCAGGATTTCGAAACCGTTCTGAAGGGCCTCTGCGCCGCCGGTTACAGCCGGATATACCGCGTCGACTTAACCAACTCCCGATTCGGAATTCCCGTCGTCAAAGTGTTGGTCCCTGGTTTGCTCTCAATGGCGTTCTGACCGGTAGCACCAGTCTGCGCCGCCTATTCGGTAGTCCTATGCCCAGCGTGGTGCCGCACGGACTCGACGATCGTCTGCGTGGAGGTTCCCGGCAGGACGCCAGCCATGACTCGACTGGCCGGCGTGGTCAGATCTACCTCTAGCCCGTAGCCCGTATGTTTCAACGAACCGACCCGTGAGCGAGGTCGCACATCTTCAATCACACGCGATGGAACGGCGTCAATGGCGGCACCAGCTGCTTTGGTGGATCGGACTTCTCCGCGGCGACGCGAGTTGGCTGGCCCGTTGGTGATGCGCGTATAATGGGCCGGCCATCCCATTTTTCAAGGGCTATGAAGATCAAGCTTTCAGCGTTCAGCACTGTCAGGACTCGCGTGATGCGGATCCTCGGCCCAAGCTCCAAATTGGGCCGCAGCACGCCGTGGTTCGGAGGATTGAACGCCTGTTCATCGCCTTGCGTTGGATCACCAGTTCTGCGTCACGCTTCCGGGAATGACGATCGTGACGATGAGCTGGCGGGGCGCCTCGGGCTTGTCAATGGCGGCCCGCCTGGACACTATCAAGCTGAGCAGGTGGGCTTTTTGAGGACTGCATACGACGATGAGTCGCCAGACCGCTAAGGAAGTCGTCATATTGATCTGCACCTGCTGTGCGGTTGCCTACCCTTTCTATGCCTGGACTACCGGCACGGGGCTTTACCGCTGGTTCGTTGAGTTCGAACTAACGCTACAGGGCAACGGCCCCTACGCAGTTTACAGCATGTTGGTAATAATTCCGGTGTTCGTCGTGACATGGGGAATCTTCCTAGCCGCATACGGGGCGACCGAATGGGTGATAAGTCGGCTGAGGCTCCCTCCGGCTACGATGAGCGAGGCGCCCGCGGCCGGCAACAGAACCGGACAGGCGGATGTTCAGCGGGTGCAGAAAATAATTGTGGTCTTTTTTCTGGTCAGTGGCGTGGTGTCGATGGTGATCGCCGCGCGCATCGCAGTGGTCTGGTACCGAAAATCCAATGAGGTCGTCACGTATGAGCCGTTGAACCTCGCGGACGGGATTCCGCCGCGCACGACCCACGTCAAGCTAACCGGCGTGGCGGTTCCGTCCTTGGAAATGCGATATAACGATTTTGTTAGGTCCTCCCATTGGGAAGCTTACATTCCCGTGTTACCGCCCCACTGGCGCCAAGGTGACCCTGTCGTCTATTTTCTGCACCCGATGCACAGTGACTACTTGCAGCACAGCGGGCCCGTCACGATCGGACAACCGGGCGTATTGATCCGTGACGGCCTGCCGGTGCCGGCCGCTTTTCTATTCAAGAAACATGGGATCAAGCTGGGCACGCCGCCGATCGTGCTCGAAACCGATCGAGAGGCTGATCTGGACCCTCTTCTTGAAACCGCATTTTGGTACGCGGTGTTTGGGCTCCTTGTTTTCGGCATTTTTGGCTCGTTAACAGTGAGCCGGCTTCGCGAACGTTCCCGTAGCCGACTGGCGTCGTGAAGGTTGACAGCACCGCGGAAGCGTCATGCTGGTGAATCGTTCTCGGATGTGATGCGAAGGCACCCGACTCCCTGAGGATCAAAGCATAGCAGCCGGGTGTATACTCGCCAGAATTCGGAATAGAACAAGGCAACTCCGGGAAAGGAGACTGGTATGAAACCGCTAAGCATCGTCCCAATCACAGTATATGCATCCCTGGCCTTTGCGAATCTCGCGTCCGCCCAGAACTTCAATAGCAGAAGGGGCAGCAGATGAGCATGGCACGATATTTCTGGATATTTGCGATCTGTCCTCTATTCACTCCTGCCTTCGGAGCGCCAAAGGTCATCGCTAAGGATAGGGCGGCAATCACTCAATGTTTGGCCCACGACAAGGACGGAAAGACATGCATCGGAATCGTTTTTGATTCTTGCTATACGCCAGATTCAGACATCGACGACGCAAAGGCGTGTGCGGGGCGTGAACTTGCCGTCTGGAGTGAGTTTCTTCGGGATTCGCTCAAGAACTTGAACGCCAGCAGCCCTCCAGACGTTCGGGCCGTCGTAGCAGAGTCGCAATCGACTTGGCTAAAATCGCGCGAGCTGTTGTGTTCTCTCTTCGACAAGGTTGATCCGGGTATGTATATTGGCGGAAGCGACTACTGCCGTTTACAAGAGGTCAGTCGACGCTATTTGATCCTAGAAAGGCTCGCGGAGGCAGTGTCCGAACACTAAGATCAGAGATGTCGAGCGAGCGGCTCAAAACCGCATCGGAGCCGGCCAAATGCAGCTTGATACTTGCGCGCGCGAACTGAGGCTGGACGGCAGCGCGTTGCCGAGTCTGACGTGCCGGACGGCCGGGTGCGCAACGCCGATGAGCCGGAGCGCGAGGACGTCTCAGGTCTGAGCCCGGAGCAAATCCTTCACCGCGGCCGGCAAAGGGCACGGCTCGCGACAGAATAGACGCCGACAATACTTCATAACGGGCGCGCCAAATACGAACACCCGCGGGAATCCGCTGGCTCGAAGCAGAAGTACGCGTCGGCGACTTTCCGTCCGGGTGCGAGTGGCGGACCATGCAGCCAAAGCCAAGCTTGCCGTCAGGTTCATAGCAAGCGTAGACTGGTCCGACAGTGGGTGCCGGAATGGGGATTTCCGGGGATCTACCTCGTAGCAGGACAGCCAACGGGAATTGTTCCTGATCACTCGAAGAGGAAGCATGAAAACACGCCTCGTGCTAATCGCTCTGACACTAGGTCTTTGACCGCCTGAAAAGATTCTAATAAAACAATTCCAATCAGAAATGTTTTGGCGCATACTTAGGGTATGGCCCGTCCAGCCCTGCGTATCGAAGTCACAAGCAAGGACCAGAAGGCGTTGAGGAAACTGTTG
>DATNHO010000194.1:0-33668 GCA_035604895.1 Terriglobales bacterium
GGGGCCAGACGGGACGTTTCCTGGCGAAAGTAACGGAGAAGGTCCCGTCGGCCCCGGCTCATCACGACCGGATGTACCTCCCGCCCATTTGCCTCCTTCGCCCCCCGTCTCTAAAATAGAAGCTACCCGTTTCCCGAGACACCATATGATTCATTTTCCCGTTCCTGAGGCGCTTACTTTCGACGACGTGTTGCTGTTGCCTGCCCGCTCCGATGTCATTCCGACCCAGACCAACACGCAGACGCAGCTCACCCGCAATATCCGGCTGAATATTCCGATCATCAGCGCGGCCATGGACACGGTCACCGAATCGCACATGGCCATCGCCGTGGCCCAGCAGGGCGGCATCGGGATCATTCATCGCAACCTGACCGTCGACCAGCAAGCCAACGAAGTGGACAAAGTGAAGCGCTCCGAGAGTGGCATGATCGTCGATCCGGTCACGATGTCGCCCGACGCCAAAGTTTCCGAGGCGCTCGATGTCATGCGCCAGTACAAGATTTCCGGCGTGCCCATCACCAAGAACGGAAAGCTGGTCGGCATTCTTACGAATCGCGACCTGCGCTTCGAAACCCGCTTCGATATTCCCATCAGCAAGGTCATGACCAAGGAAAACCTGATCACGGTTGCGGTCGGCACAACGCTCGAAGAAGCGGAAAAGATTCTCCATGAACATCGCGTGGAAAAACTTCTGGTGGTCGACGACAAATACAACCTCAAGGGCCTGATCACCGTAAAAGACATCCAGAAGAAACTGAAGTATCCTCACGCCGCAAAAGACTCGCACGGCCGTCTGCGCGCCGCCGCAGCCATCGGAGCCACCGGAGACTTCCTCGAACGCGCTCAGGAACTGGCAAAATACAAAGTGGATCTGCTTGCCATCGACAGCGCCCACGGCCACTCCACCCGCGTGCTCGATGCGATAAAAGCAGTGAAATCCAAGCTCCCTGAGGTTGACTTGATCGTAGGAAACGTCGCAACCTTCGATGGCGCATGCGAACTGGCACGGGCGGGCGCGGACGCAATCAAGGTTGGCATCGGCCCCGGCTCGATCTGCACCACACGCGTGGTAACCGGAGCTGGCGTGCCCCAAATCACAGCCATCGCCGAAGCCTATCGCGCCACTAAAGACTCCGGCGTCCCGATAATCGCCGACGGCGGAATAAAGTATTCAGGCGACATCACGAAAGCATTAGCAGCAGGCGCAGCCGCAGTAATGATCGGTTCACTCTTCGCCGGAACCGATGAAAGCCCCGGCGAACTGATTCTCTATCAAGGACGAACTTTCAAATCCTACCGCGGCATGGGCTCACTAGGCGCCATGGCCCAGGGCTCAAGCGAACGCTATTTCCAAAACACCGACGACTCGTCGACCGCCATGCCAATGATGGGCGAAGATTCAAACCGCCTGGGAAAATTAGTCCCCGAAGGCATCGAAGGCCGAGTCCCCTACCGCGGCTCGGTTGCGAGCAGCATCCACCAGATGGTGGGTGGGTTGCGGTCGGGGATGGGTTATTGCGGGTGTGGAAGCATTCCGGAATTGCTGCAGAAGACGCGCTTCGTGCGCATCAGTGGGGCAGGCCTACGCGAGAGCCATGTGCATGATGTGCTCATTACGAGAGAGGCTCCGAACTATGCGGTGGAGTAGGTTTTTAGTCTGATCCGCGGGTTGATCTGCGCTTTGAAAGGATCGATGTTCTTCCAACCCATGTTCTTACAACCCGTGAGGGAAGCTCGCGCTTGACCCCCGATCGAAATCAGTTAGTCAAGACCTGGATTGCCGCCGTTTTGTGGATGACGCTGATCGCGATCGAGTCCACGGATACATTTTCGGCTGAACACACGGGCCGATTTCTGTATCCTATTCTTCACTTCCTCATCGGACTGGATCTGGCCCGCTTCGCGGTTTGGCATCACTACATCAGGAAATGCGGTCATTTTGTTGGCTACTTTACGCTGAGTTTTTTTCTGTTTCGTGCTTGGCGGGCGACGCTGCGTTTGCCTTGGGCTCCGCGATGGGCGCTGCGGTGGGCTACGATTGCTTTCTTCATGTCTGCGCTGGTGGCCAGCCTGGACGAGTGGCATCAGACCTTCATCCCTTCACGCACGGGTGCAATCAGCGATGTCATGTTGGATAGTTCCGCGGCATTGACGGCGCAAGTCCTGATATTTATTTTCTTGAGCTGGAAATCCCAGCGGATGAGTACTGCCGGCGACTAACGCTTCTCGGTTCGAGCGAGGGCCGTTTCTCTGGAAGGCAAAGCCGAGCACCCGATGAACATTCAACGTTCGTAGTCAGTACATCGCATCGTACTTCGTGACTACCCACTCGCCGCTTTTGTCTTCCAGCGTGACCGAGAACAGTTCCTTGTAGGTTCCCGGCTGGCCGGGAGCGTTCAAGCGTTTGCCACGATAGTGCAGAATGCGGAGCGGTGGTGCGTCCTCCCAATCCACTATCTTCCAGGAAATCAGCGGGTGTTGGGCCTCGGAGGCGCAGATGAAAGCTGCGTATTTCTTGCGATAATCCTTTTCCCATTCGGCCAGTTGTTCCTGGCAGTGTCCGTCGCGCAAGGCATCGAGATATTTCGCCGCCAGACGCTCGGTGGAACGATCGCGTAAGGGGTTCAGCGAGATGGAATTTGGAGTGCCGGAAAGAGGATCACGATCTTCGGAAACCGACAGCACCGGGCCCTGACCATTCAGCCACATCAGGTAGCCAAAAAAGATCATTAGAACGAGCACGCCGGCACCCACGGCGATCGCGATTTGTACGCGGGAGAATCCCATACTCTCATGCAAGTGTAACGCGATGAGGAACGGGTGGTAGGTTACGGCGGTGACCCGCACAAGGACATGTACGATTGGAAAAGGCCTACTCCACTTCGCGGCATTACAAGGGGTCGCCTTGCTCCAGTCACAGCCGACGGCCCCAGCTGGCCGAGCTGGCACTCGTAATATTTAACCTGCAGGACAACTATTTTCTTGACTTTCAAAGGCGACCATCGATATATTTAACCCGGTGGTTAACAAAGAAGAGAAGGTTACCGCGGTTTTTGCAGCGTTGGCGGACCCCACGCGTCGGCGGATTGTGCAACGTCTTTCAGGGCAGGGTGAGATTCGGGTGACGGCTTTGGCCAAGCCCTTTCACATCTCTCTGCCCGCGATCTCGAGGCATCTTCGCGTACTGGAGAGCGCCCGACTGATCAAGCGCCAGCGCCATGGACGCGAGCATCTGATCCGCTCACACGCCGCCGGTCTGGAAGCGGCGCAAAACTGGATCGCACAGTGCGCGGCAGGCTGGGAGTCCGGGTTCGACACTCTCGACGAGTTGCTCAAGACGGCGCAACAAAAGGAGAAGACACGATGAAATCCGAAGTGAAGGTTGGCGACAATCGATTGCAGATCTCACGCTTGTTTGATGCTCCGCGAGATCTGGTGTTTGCGTACTGGAAAGAAGTCGACCGACTGCAGCAATGGTGGGGGTGCAAGGATACCACCAAGGTCGACTGCACGATGGATTTTCGTGTTGGCGGGTTCTTCGTTTGCGTCATGCAGATTACTGGGGCGGGCGAGTTTTCGTACAAGGGTCAATATGACGAGATAGTCGAACCAGCAAAGATCGCGTACCACGCTGATTTTGGCCCCACCACTACGCGAGTGGTCGTCGAATTCTTCGAACAAGGCGCGCAGACGAAGATGGTTTTAACGCAAGCTGGATTTCCAGGGCAGAGCATTTGCGAGACAGTTTCGCAGGGCACTAAGGAATCGTTCGATAAGCTCGATTCATTGCTGGCAAGCCAGGCTCTGGAGCGTGTTTCATAAGAGATCTGCCGCAGCGGCGAGACGAGCATTTTGTGAAACCATTCGGTACGCCGTCTGATCTTGGAAAGGATTTGCGAATGAACCTGGCACGGATCGCGCTTGCAGCCCTTGGCGGCTTCGTGACGTACTTTGTCCTCGGAGGTCTCTCGTTTGCCTTAATACCGTCGCTTAAGGATGAGTTCCTCAAGTATCCCGTGGTCTACCGCACCCAGCAGGGACAGATGAGCCACATGCCGTCTGGAATGGTGGCCATGTTTCTGTCGATACTGGCGCTCACGGTAATTTACGCGATGCTCGGCTCGGGCGCTTCAAGCATCGCTGAAGGGGCGCGATTGGGTGCCATTTTCGGAGGGTTGATCGGTGTTTTTGCGATTGGCGCTTTTGTCGTACACAACTACGTCAACCTCAACATCGGACTGAGGCTGACGGTTGAACAAGCGGTCGCTTACTTCGTGGAATGGGTGGCCACCGGTATCGTGATCGGCCTCATCTATCGACCGGTTCACTGACGGCCGACGGCGGGTTCACTGAAACTTCCCGGCGAATTCCGCTCGCACCTGTTCCAATCTATTTGATTTTGTCTTCGCCTTCGGCGCCTGCGACTGGATGTTCGACACCTTGCTGCGCTTCAGCCTCTTCCATTGCTCGCTTGGTTTCAGCGGCGCGTTTGGAGCGGGCTTCGTTGCGCTTCTCGCGCTTTTCATCGAGCAGTTTCTCGCTGCCCAGAAGTTCGATGAAGGCATTGTCGGCGCCGTCGCCTTTGCGCCATCCGGTGCGGATGATACGCAGGTAGCCGCCGTTGCGATCGCCGAAGCGCGGTCCGATGGTGTCAAACAGTTTGTCGACAGCGGCGCTGGTCATGAGGTAAGCCAGGGCTTGACGGCGCGCGGCGAGATCTCCGCGCTTGCCGAGGGTGATCATTTTCTCGACTTGCGGGCGCATGGCTTTGGCTTTGGGGACGGTGGTCTCGACTCGCTCTTCGAGGATGAGCGAAGTGACCAGGTTCCGCAGCAACGAGCGACGGTGCGCGGTGTTACGTCCCAGCTTCCATCCTGCTACTTTGTGGCGCATGGCTGAATCCTTTGTTCCGGCGGAGGAACGCAGATTCCTCGCTCCGCTCGGAGTGACAAAATTTTGGAGGGACGGGTCAGAGACCCGTCCCCACGAAGCTTTCTACAAATCGTTGTCGTTGCCGTAGGCTGACGCGGGTAGAATCTGGTTCGAGGTCGGGCCGGGTACGGCGTTGCCTTGCTCGTCGATCTTCATTCCCAGACTCAATCCCATGGTGCCTAGAATTTCTTTGATTTCGTTCAGCGACTTGCGGCCGAAGTTTTTGGTCTTGAGCATTTCGGCTTCGGTTTTCTGTACCAGTTCGCCAATCGACTGAATGTTCGCGTTCTTCAGGCAGTTGTAGCTGCGCACGGAAAGCTCGAGTTCTTCCACGGAACGGTTGAGGTTCTCGTTCTTGATTTCGGGCTTGCGTTCTTCCGACGACGTCGAAGTCTCGATGTCTTCTTCAAAGTTGATGAAGATGTTCATGTGGTCCTTCAGCAGCTTCGCCGCCAGGCCGATAGAATCAGCCGGCGTGATGGAGCCGTTGGTCCACACTTCGAGGGTGAGTTTGTCGTAGTCGGTGATCTGCCCGAGACGCGCGGCTTCCACGGTGTAATTGCACTTGCGCACCGGGGAGTGTACGGAGTCGATGGGAATGAAACCGATGCCGAGGTCTTCATCGAAATTCTTGTCGGCGGAGGTGTAGCCGCGACCGCGCTTGAGGCGCATTTCCATGTCGAGCTTGCCGCCTTCGCTGACGGTGGCAACGTAAACGTCTTTGTCGAGCACCTCGACGTCGGCGTCCGCTTCGATCATGCCCGAAGTGACAACTCCCGGCTGATCGGCGCGCAGGTAGATGGCTTTGGGCGCGTCGCCGCTGAGCTTGAAGGGAATTTGCTTCAGGTTCAGGATAATGTCGGTAGCGTCCTCGACTACGCCGGGGATCGACTGGAATTCGTGCAGCACGCCTTCGATCTTCACCGCGGTGACGGCGGCTCCTTCGATAGAAGACAGCAGAACGCGCCGGAGGGCGTTGCCGATAGTGGTGCCGAAGCCACGTTCAAAAGGCTGGGCCCAGAAGATGCCATACTTATCGGTGAGGGTCGATGTATCGACCGCCAGACGTTTCGGTTTTTGAAAACCTTTCCAAAGCATTCGTTATTCTCCTTCGGCCGCTTGGCTCAGTCCTGACTCCCTGAACTGGTCCGTGTTGCGTTCAGGTCGGGCGCCGGGACAGGCTGATCTGGCTCGAAATGTGGACCAGAAAAACCGTCGTTGGTCGTTCGTCGTTCGTCGTTGGTCGTTCGTCCTAGGCTTGTCGCCAGCGACGTACGACTAACGCACAATTCGCGAGATCCTTCGCTTCGCTCAGGATGACGTCAACCCCAGTTTCAGGACGACGTCGCTTCTTAGTCGCTGTTGGTCTCGCTAACGACTAAGGACTGACGACCAACGACTACGCTTTACTTACTATACAGTTCGACAATCAGCTGCTCATTTACTGGCAGGTGAATGTCTTCACGCTTCGGTAACGACAAAACTTTTCCCTTGTAATGGTCGCGATCAATCTCCAGCCACGTTGGCGCGTTTTGGTGGCTGGCGAATTCTTTCGCCGGCTCCAGAATTGCCAACTTCAGGCTGCCTTCGCGGATGGCGATTTCCTCGCCAACACTTACCTGGTACGAGGGGATGTTGACTTTGCGGCCATCCACCTGAACGTGGCCGTGGCGCACGAGTTGGCGAGCCTGGCGGCGAGACACGCCGAATCCTAAGCGGTAGACGACGTTGTCGAGGCGGCGCTCAAGCTGCTGCAGAAGAAGTTCGCCGGTAACGCCCTTGGCGCGCGCGGCCTTCTCGAAATAGTTGCGGAACTGGCCTTCCTGGGCGAAGTAAATACGCTTGGTCTTTTGCTTTTCACGAAGTTGCAGGCCGTATCCTACAATTTTCGACTTGCGGTCCTTGCCGTGCTGGCCAGGAGCAAAATTGCGCTTCTCGATGGGACACTTATCGCTGAAGCATTTGGTGCCTTTGAGGAATAGCTTCATGCCCTCGCGGCGGCAGAGACGACAGACGGGATCAGTGTAACGTGCCAAGTTGCTTCTCCTTTAGATGACCGGTTTACAGGTTTGGCTTCACCCTTCATCCCGGACGGTTTTGCTGTTGGTAGAGACGTAGCCAGCTACGTCTCTACAGATTAAAGATCAAACTCTTCGGCGCTTTGGCGGACGACAGCCGTTGTGCGGGATCGGCGTGGCGTCCTTGATGTTACGCACTTCGATGCCAGACGCAGCCAGCGCGCGGATTGCGGACTCGCGGCCTGAACCGGGGCCGCTGACTCGCACTTCGACGCTGCGCACGCCGTGATCGCGCGCCATCACCGCCGCGTTCGAGGCGGCTTGTTGCGCGGCGAATGGCGTGCCTTTGCGCGATCCGCGAAAACCGAGCGAGCCGGAACTCTTCCACGACAGAACATTCCCGGCTTGATCGGCGATGGTCACGATCGTGTTGTTGAACGAAGCCTGGATGTGCGCAATGCCGTGGGAGACGTGCTTGCGCTCCTTCTTCTTGAACGTCTTCTTCTTGCCTTTTTTCTCTGGGGCGGCGGGGCCGCCGGCTGCTACTGGTTTTGCCATAGTGAATCGTCCTTGGTCGTTCGTCGTTCGTCGTTGGTCATTTCATGCGCGCGACCAACGACTAACGGCCAACGACAGCTTTTATGTCTTCGTGGCTGTCTTCTTCTTGGCCGCGACTGTGCCTTTGCGCGGACCCTTCCGGGTGCGGGCGTTGGTGTGCGTGCGTTGTCCGCGGACCGGCAGATTCCGGCGATGACGGTATCCGCGATAGGAGCCGATTTCGATGAGCCGCTTGATGTTCATCGAAACTTCCTTGCGCAGATCGCCTTCCACCAGACCCTCGGCCTCAATGACCTGACGAATGCGGTTGACCTCATCCTCGCCCAGGTCTTGAACCTTCTTCATGGGCTCTACTTTAGCCTGGTCGAGGATACGGGCAGCGCGTGGATTGCCGATTCCGTAGATATAGGTCAGCGCGATGTTGATGTGCTTCCCGCGCGGTAAGTCGATACCTGCGATACGTGCCATGTTTGTCCTTTACCTATCCCTGGCGTTGCTTGTGTTTGGTGGTTTCGCAGATCACTCGCACCACACCCTTGCGGTGAATGACCTTGCATTTGTCGCAAATTTTCTTTACTGATGCTCGTACTTTCATAAATCAGTCCTTGGTCGTTCGTCGTTAGCCGACTGCCGAGCTTTGCCCGACGCTACTCATTTATTTATAGCGATACACAATGCGTCCGCGATTCAGGTCGTAGGGCGAAAGCTCAACAGCAACCTTGTCGCCCGGCAGAATTCGAATGAAATTCTTGCGCATCTTGCCCGAAACGTGCGCCAGCACCTGGTGCTTGTTTTCGAGTTCGACTTTGAACATGGCATTGGGCAGCGGCTCAAGAACCGTTGCCATCACCTCAATCGCGTCTTCTTTGCTCATGCACTCCTTGACTTTTTGTTTTCCGAGTTCCTTCGCGATGCTCAGGATTTCGGCAGCGGGCTCCCGCTTCGCTCACGCCCGCTAAACGCCTCAACTTTGCTCATCGACTCCTTAGAAATTCACTACTAGCTTCTAAGCTACTGCGCTCTTGGCTAGGAACCAGCAGCTAGAAGCTCTTACTGCGTCAAAATCATCGGGCCGTCTTTGGTCACTGCTACACAATGTTCGAAGTGGGCGCTGCAGCTTCCGTCGGCGGTGACTGCTGTCCACTTGTCGTCCAACACGCGGGTTCCGGGCTTGCCAAAATTTACCATCGGTTCAATCGCGAGAACCATGCCCTCGCGCAGCCGGGCGCCGTGTCCGCGGGCTCCGAAGTTCGGAACTTGCGGCTCTTCGTGCAACTTGGTCCCGATCCCGTGTCCCACGAACTCGCGCACCACGCTGAAGCCGTTGGCCTCGACGAATTCCTGCACGGCCGCGCCAACGTCGCCGACCGCATTGCCAACTCGCACCTGCTCGATGCCCTTGTACAGCGAAGCTTCGGTTACCTCGAGCAGCTTGCGAACTTCCGGCTTGACCGTATCGTCGACCGGAACCGTGATCGCAGCGTCGCCGTAATATCCGTCGAGCACTACGCCGCAATCGATGGAAACGATATCGCCAGCTTTGAGCACCCGCTTTTCCGACGGAATGCCGTGCACGATTTCTTCGTTCACCGAGGTACAGAGCACACAGGGATAATCGTAATAACCCTTGAATGCAGGTTTCGCGCCCAGTTCCTTAATCTTTTTCTCGGCGGCGCGTTCCAGATCCATGGTCGTCGCCCCGGGCCGGACCAGCGCGCGAACGTGATCGAGTACCTCGCGAACGATGCGACCGCTGGTTCGCATCCTCTCTATTTCGGCCGTCGATTTACAGACAATTGCCATCCCGATGCTCAATCACCCAGAACATCTGTCCCGTAACTTCGCCGACTTCCAGATCGCCATTCACCGAAACCAGGCGGCCCTTCTGCTCATAGTATTCCGCCACCGGCCGGGTCTGTAGGTCGTACGCCTTCAGACGCTCCTGGATCACTTCCTCACGATCATCGCTGCGGATTATCAGCGGGGAACCGTCAACATCGCAAATATCGGCGACGCGAGGTGCCTGAAAATAAACGTTATAGATGTGTCCGTTGGCGAGACAGGTCCGGCGCCCAGTGAGGCGCCGCACCAATTGATTATAGTCCACGTCGATGCGGACCACAATCGGCAGGCACTTGCCTCCGCGTGAGTTGTCAAAGAGCTCGTTCTCAAAGAACGCATCCAGCCAGCCCGCCTGTTTCGCGGTACGCGGGAATCCATCCAGGATGAACCCCCGTTCGCAATCCCCTTCATGGAGCCGACTGGCCACCATGTCGCAGACCAAGTCGTCGGGAACCAGTTCGCCGCGAGCCATAATGGCTTTCGCCTGCATGCCCAACTCGGTGCCACTCTGCACGTTGCTCCGCAGAATGTCTCCCGTCGAAATCTGCGGGATGCCGTAGTGCTCAGCGATGCGCTTGGCCTGGGTGCCTTTACCGGCGCCCGGCGGCCCAAGCAACACAATTGGCCCGATGCTTTGCGAGGTTTCCATCGAACTGACCCTAGTACGTTCCCTGATTCCAGGCGCACGCGGCCAGCTCCATAACCACCCGCCGACCGGGCGGTACGGCAACCTCAACCTTCGTTATGTCCAACTACGGCGGCCGCGAATGCGGCCGCTGCGTGGCGTAAATCCGTCATAGTGCCGCATGATGAGCTGCGCTTCAATCTGCGTCACTGTATCCATCGCAACACCAACCACAATCAGCAGCGATGTGCCACCGAAATAAAACGTTACCCCCAGACCATTAGTCATCCAGGTGGGCAGGCGCTCGAAAAATGCTCCGATCGGTCCATACAAATGGTTGAGATGGATTCCCGTGATCATCCACTCCGGAATAAAAGAAATGATGATCAGGTATAGCGCGCCGACGAGCGTAATTCGCGTCAGAATTTCATTGATGTGATCGGCGGTCCGCTTGCCCGGCCGGATGCCCGGAATAAATCCGCCATACTTCCGCATGTTGTCGGCAACTTCGTTGGGGTTGAAAACAATCGACACGTAGAAGTAGGCGAAGAAAATAATTCCCACGGCATACAGAAATGTATAGAGGGGTTCGCCCCAGCCCAGCCAATGGATCAGGTCGCCAAAATAGCGGTTGTTGCGCAAGCCATATCCCATGGTCTGGGGCATGGTGAGAATGGACGAAGCGAAAATCACCGGCATCACGCCGCCGGCATTAACGCGCAACGGCAGGTGTGTGGATTGGCCTCCCATGACTTTGCGTCCGACGACGCGCTTAGCGTACTGCACCGGAATGCGCCGTTCGCTGCGCTCGACGTACACAATGAACGCAACTACCAGAATCATGACGCCCACGAGCAGAATCATGGCCGGCGCGGTAAAGGCGCCCCAGGCATTGGTGCGGACTTTGTCGATCAGGTCAGCGACGCCGCGCGGAAGTCCCACGACAATGCCCGCGAAGATCAAGAGCGACATGCCGTTTCCGACGCCACGTTCCGTGATTTGCTCGCCCAGCCACATGATGAATGCACTGCCAGTGGTCAGGGTCAGCATGGTCATCAGAGTGAAGCCGACTCCAGGTTTGACCACGAAGTCGCCTGACTTTTCCAGGCTGATGGCGATGCCTAGCGATTGAACCGCACTCAGAACCACCGTTAGATATCGCGTCCACTGGGTAATCTTCTTGCGTCCCAGTTCGCCTTCCTTCTGCAGTTTTGCCAGCGGCTCGTAGACCACGGTCAGAAGTTGCAGGATAATTGATGCCGTAATGTACGGCATGATGCCGAGCGCAAAAATGGTCAGGCGGCGGAGTTGGCCGCCGGAGAACAGGTCGACAAAACCCAGAAACGTGCCCTTGTTCTGCTCGAAGAACTGCTGCAGCTTGTCGGCATTGACTCCGGGGGTGGGAATGTGCCCGCCCAGGCGATAAACCGCTAACAGCCCCAGGGTGAAACCAATGCGCTTACGCAGATCGGGAATGCGAAATACGTTGGCTAATTTCTCCAGCATTACTGCAAGACCTCGAACTTGCCACCCGCTTTGGTGATTTTCTCCTGGGCCGATTTGGAAAATTTGTGCGCGTGCACGGTCAGCGCAATCGAGATCTCGCCGTTGCCCAGAATCTTCACCGGATGTTTGGTGCTGATGACGCCAGCCTTGCGCAGCACCTCGGGAGTGATCGTCGTCTCACCGAGCGCCGTCAATTTTTCCAGATTTACGATGTTGTACTCTTTGCGGAAGATGTTGGTAAAACCGCGCTTGGGCATGCGGCGATGCAGCGGCATCTGGCCGCCTTCAAAGCCACGCATCATGCGCGAACCGCTGCGCGAACGCTGGCCCTTGTGTCCGCGGGTGGAGGTTTTGCCCATGCCGGAACCCATGCCGCGGCCGACGCGCTTCTTGCCGGAGTTCGCCTTCTTCGGTGCTCGAATATTCGACAGATTCATAATTGCTCTTCGTTGTAGAGACGTAGCTAGCTGCATCTCTACGGAAAATTACAGGTGCACAATCTCGACCAGATGCGGGACCTTGGCCACCATGCCGCGAATGGCAGAGTTGTCCGGACGCTCGATCACCTGGTTCAATCGCGTGAAACCCAGTCCTTTAACCACCAGCTTCTGTTTTGTCGGGGCGCAAATCGCGGAGCGCACCCACTTCAGGTGGATTTTGCCGCCGCCCGCATTCGATTTCTTTGCCGTCATTTCGAGACTCCGTCTTCCTACAACTCTTCCGCTGTCTTGCCGCGCATGGCGGCCACATCGGCACGGTTCTTCAGTTTCTTCAGCGCATCAAACGTCGCCTTGATGACATTGTGCGGGTTGGTTGTGCCAATCGATTTGGTCAGCACATTCTGAATGCCCGCCGAGGTCATGACGGCGCGCACGGCACCGCCGGCAATTACGCCCGTGCCTTCGGGTGCGGGCTTCAGCAGAACCATCCCCGAACCGAAGCGCCCCAGCACCAGATGCGGGATGCTGGTTTGGGTGAGGTTGATTCTCATGAGGTTCTTCTTCGCCGACTCAATTCCCTTGCGGATAGCCTGGGGAACTTCCTTAGCCTTCCCTGAGCCATATCCGACGACGGCGGAACTGGGATCTCCGACCACCACCAGAGCAGCAAAGGATAGATTCTTGCCGCCTTTGACGACTTTCGTGACTCGGTTAATGGCCACTACCTGATCTTTCAGCTGGTAGGAACCCGCATCAAGCTTCTTAATGACTGTTGGCATTCTTTAATTCTCGTTTCTTCTCTCCGCCGAGCTTCGCTCGACCCAACCGGGTCTGAGACCTGGTCGGCCCGAGACCTAGCTCCACACAAAATCTAGAATTGCAATCCGGCCTCGCGGGCTGCGTCAGCCAAGGCCTTCACTCGCCCGTGATAAATGTAACCACCGCGATCGAACACCACCTTGCTGATTCCTTTGGCCTTCGCCCGTTCCGCGATCAACTTGCCGACTTCCTTGGCCGAGGCGACGTTCCCGCCCGTGCGCCGTTCGCCCTTTTTGCCTTCTGCAGAATGGGCAAAGACTACCGTATTGCCCTGGAGGTCGTCGATCAGTTGCACATAAATGTGATTCAGTGATCGGTACACGTTCAGTCGCGGCCGTTCCGAAGTTCCGAGGATCTTCTTACGGATGCGCTCGTGCACGTGCCGACGGTTTATGTTTTTCGATGTTCGCGAGAGCATAAAAAATGTCCTTGGTCGTTCGTCCTTGGTCGTTGGTCGTTGGTCAAAATCACAAACCGCCTGTTTGGCCGACGATGAACGGCCAACGACCGACGACGGTTTATTTCGCTCCGGTCTTGCCCACTTTCTTCTTCAAGCGCTCGCCCGCGTAACGCACACCCTTATTCTTATACGGGTCGGGCGGACGCAGGCTTCGCATTTCGGCCGCGACCTGTCCGACTTTCTGGCGATCAATCCCGGTGACGCTCAACTTGGTCTGCTTGGGATCCACAGTCGCTTCAATGCCGACAGGCAACGGATACTCAATCAAATGGGAGTAACCCAGGCTGAAGACGACTGTATTCTTGCCCTTCATTTCCGCGCGGTAGCCGATGCCGACGATTTCGAGGTCCCGAGTCCATCCCTTGGTAACGCCTTCGACGGCGTTATTCACCAGGGCGCGAGCCAGACCGTGGACCGCGGCTTGAGAATCATTTTCGCGCACCGCCAACAGAGTTCCGTCCTGCTGCTGGACCTTAATTCCAGCAGGCAACGTCGTGTCCAACTTGCCCTTCGGCCCCTGCACGGCAACGGTGTTGCCTTCAATCTTGACCGTAACTCCCTTGGGAAGCGGGATCGGTTTTTTTCCAATTCGTGACATAAGTTCAGCTCTCAACCTTCGCTGTAGAAACGTCGCTTGCAACGTTTCGAGACACAGCCAGCTGCGTCTCTACCAGACTTCGCAGAGCAACTCACCGCCCAGGCCCTGCTTGCGCGCCTGGCGTCCCGTCATTACGCCGCGGGGGGTGGTGAGAATGTTGATGCCCATCCCGCCGAGCACACGGGGGATCTCCGTCCGCCGCACATACACGCGACAACCCGGCCGGGAAACGCGGTTTACATTCGAGATCACCGCCTCGTTGTTGCTGGCGTATTTCAGGTAGATGCGCAGGATCTTGTGTCCTTCCTCTTCCGTCGCCTTGAAATTGGAGACATAGCCCTCTTCCTTCAGGATGCGGGCAATCTCCAGCTTCAGCTTGGAAGCAGGAATATCTACCTTCTGGTGCCGGGCGCTAATCGCATTGCGAATTCGCGTCAGCATATCTGCGACCGGATCGGTCAACCTCATGCGTTCCTTCTCCTCAATCGCCCGTTTGCTTCGGCCATTCTTGCCCTGCGCCGAAGAACCTGCGGCGACGTATTCCGCCTAACCTCAGAGGCTGAAGCCCACATCGTCAGGCACTCTTTGCGGCACGGCTAAAGCCGTACCCTTCCAATATCGCTACCAGGACGACTTCGAAACTCCTGGAATTTCACCGCGCAACGCCAAGCCCCGGAAACACAAACGGCAGAGGCCGAACTTGCGCAGAAAAGCGCGTGGGCGTCCACAGATCTGACAACGGTTGTGCCGGCGCGTGGAAAACTTGGGCCGCTTTTCCTTGCTGTCGCGCGCCTTCTGGAACGTCTCCTGGATCTTTTTGTCTTTAACTCGTTTTGCTGTAGTCATGCGATCCTTAGAAAACCTTTGTCGTCGAACTCTGAAATCATGAGACTCAAAAAACCTTTACTGCGCCCGGAACGGCATGCCCAGATGACGCAGCAATGCCCGCGATTGGTCATCGCTGCGGGCGGTGGTCACAATCGTGACGTTCATACCCTTCTGCTTGTCCACCTTGGCATAATCGATTTCGGGAAAAATCAACTGATCGTGCAAACCCAGAGTGTAATTTCCGCGGCCATCGAATGACTTTGTCGAGACTCCCTTGAAGTCGCGAACTCGGGGCAGCACAACATTCACCAGCCGGTCGAAGAATTCATACATGCGGTCACCGCGCAAGGTAACCATCGCACCGATTGCCTGGCCCTCGCGCACTTTGAAGGCCGCGATGGATTTCTTGGCCCGCGTCACTACCGGCTTCTGACCGGTAATCTGGCCCAGTTCATTCACCGCCGGATCGAGAATCTTGGCATTCTGCGTGGCTTCGCCGACGCCCATGTTGACCACGATCTTATGCAGATGCGGCACCGCCATGGGATTCTTGAGATCGAATTCCTTCATCAGCGTGAGCGCGACTTCCTTCTGAAAGCGCGCTTTCAGCCGCGGCGTTTCTTTCGCGCTATGACGCGCGACCGCGGGAGCTTTCTGCTCTTCCTGCTGTCCGCCTTTTTTTTCTTTTTTATCTTTCGCCATTTTGCTCTGTACCTACTTGTCCAGCGTAGTTCCGCACTTTTTGCATACGCGCACCTTGCGGTCGCCACGCATTTCGTGACCGATGCGCACCGGCCCGCAAGTCCCGCAGACCAACTGCACGTTCGACAGTGCGATCCGGCTCTCCTGCTCTGCGATCCCGCCCTTCACGTTACGCTGTGGGTTCGGACGCACGTGCTTTTTGACGATCATGACGTGCTCGACCAGAATCTTGTTATCGTTCGGAAACACGCGCAGGACGCGGCCTTCCTTGCCTTTGTCGCGGCCCGTGATCACCTTTACGGTGTCGTTACGCCGAATATCGACTCGCTTATGTTCGGTGCTTACAATTCTCATTTCAAACCCTTCCACTTACTCGCGGCAGAGACGTAGCTCGCTACGTCTCTACAGTACTTCTGGCGCCAGAGACACAATCTTCAAGAACTTTTTCTCGCGAAGCTCGCGGGCCACCGGTCCGAAAACGCGGGTTCCCACCGGCTCGCCACCTTCGTTGATCAGCACCGCCGCATTCTCGTCAAAGCGAATATAGGTGCCATCACGGCGGCCATATTCCTTGTGAGTCCGAACAATCACCGCTTTGACCACCGTTCCCTTTTTCACCTGACCGTCGGGGGAAGCCTCTTTGACGCTGGCAGTGACCACGTCGCCCAGGCCGGCCCGCAGTCCGGTCGAGCCGCCCAGCGGCAGAATGACCTGCAGTTTGCGGGCGCCGGAGTTGTCGGCGACCTCGAGCCAAGTTCTCATCATCACAGCCATAATTCAGTCTCCCTCAGGCTCCGGCTTACTTGACGGCGCTTACGTTAACTTCGGCCACGATCTCCGGCACCAGCGCGGTCTTACGAACAATCTGCTTAAGGCGCCAGCGCTTCAACTTGGACAGCGGACGAGTCTCTTCCAATCGCACCACATCGCCGATGCGAGCCTCGTTCTTTTCGTCGTGAGCGTAGAACTTCTTCGCCTTCGAAACCACGCGGCCATAAAACGCATGCGACTTCTTGCGCACGACTTCGACCACGATGGTCTTCTTCATTCGGTTGGAAACCACTTCGCCGACGATTTCTTTACGCCGCCCCGCAGCCGCTGGCTGGCTCTGCTGTGTGTTTGTCTCTGGCATCACTTGCTCCCCGTTTTGCCCGTGGCGGCGAGTACACGCTCACGGCCAATGGTTTTCACCCGCGCGATGTCGCGCCGCATACCGCGAATCTTCTTCAAGCTCTCAGTCTGTCCCATGTTGAGCTGAAACTTCAGCTTGAAGAGTTGATCGTTGAGATCGCGCTCCTGGTGAAGAAGCTCTTCGTCAGTCAAGTTGCGGATTTTGTCCGATTTCATAAGTCAGTCCTAAGTTCTTTAGTGGGCGGCCGATTCTCGTTTTACGAACCGCGTCCGCAAAGGCAGCTTGTGCGAAGCCAGACGCATCGCTTCCGACGCGTCCTGCGGCGTGACCCCTTCCATTTCAAAAAGAATCTTGCCGGGACGAACCACCGCAACCCAGTGATCCGGCGCTCCCTTGCCTTTTCCCATACGAGTTTCGGCGGGCTTCTTGGTGACGGGCTTGTCCGGGAATAGCCGGATCCAGATTTTTCCGCCACGCTTGACGAAACGCGTCATGGCTACTCTGCTGGCCTCGATCTGCCGGTCGGTAATCCAACCCGGCTCGAGCACCTTCAATCCATAGTCGCCGAAAGCCAGCTCGCTGCCGCGCCAGGCCTTGCCGGTCATGCGTCCGCGCTGCTGCTTGCGGTACTTTACTTTCTTTGGCATCAACATAAGTCAATCTCTCTTGGTACGATAGCGTTCTTTACAGACGTTGCTTGCAACGTCTCTGCTCGCGGCGTACCGGAGACACAGCCAGCTACGTCTCTACAGCTTAGAATGCTCCGCCGACTTGCTGCGGCTCGCGCTTTTTCGCCGCCGGTAGAATCTCGCCTTTGTACACCCAGCACTTCACGCCGATTACGCCGTACGTAGTCCGCGCTTCGGTGAAGCCGTAGTCGATATCGGCGCGCAGAGTGTGCAGCGGCAGGCGGCCCTGCAGATACCATTCCGAGCGCGCGATTTCATTTCCATTCAATCGGCCGCTAACTCGGACTTTGATCCCCTTGCAACCGAAACGCAATGCCGAATCCACCGCCTTGCGCATCGCCCGGCGGAAACCCACACGCTTTTCGAGTTGCAGCGCGATCGATTCCGATACCAGCTGCGCATCCAGTTCGGGCTTGTGCACTTCCTGAATGTCGATATAGATTTCGCGGCCATTCATCCGCTTCTGCACATCCGCCTTGAGCTTGTCGATCTCAGCGCCCTTGCGTCCAATGATGATTCCGGGACGCGCCGTCTTGATGATGACCCGCAGCTTGTTGCCCGGACGTTCGATGTCGATCGAGCTGACGCCCGCGGACTTGAGCTTGTCCTTGAGCTCGTTCTTCAGCTTGACGTCTTCGAGCAGCTGCTTGTCATAGTCCCGCTCGGCAAACCAGCGCGACTTCCACGGCTTGGTATAGCCGAGGCGAAAACCATACGGATGAACTTTTTGTCCCATCGTCTCTCCTAACCACCCTGACGAATCCTAGCGTGCTCCCGCAAACTTCTTCGCAACTTTGGCTTTGCTCTTCCCTGCCGGTGCTTTCGCTTTGCCTTTAGCTCTTGGCTTCGAGGCACCCGATGACGTAGCGCTTACTCTCTCGGCGCCAACCACATTTGCCAGCGCTTCGCCGTCCTTGCCGCGTTCCGCCAATTCGATCTCGATGTGGGCGATGCGCCGCACATAGTGATAAGCGCGACCCATCGGAGCCGGGCGTATCCGCTTCATCCGCGGCCCATCGTTCGCAACGGCGCGCTTCACATATAACTTGTCGACGTCGACGTCAATGCCTTTTTCCGAACTCAGATAATTGGCATTTTCCAGTGCCGAACGGAGCAACTTTTCAACCGTGGCCGCAACCCGCTTCTTGGTAAAGATCAGCGTGTTCAGCGCATCCTCGACCCGGCGGCCCTTGATCAGATCCAGCACCAGGCGAGCCTTCTGCGGCGAGACGCGCATGAAGCGTGCTTGAGCTCGAAATTCCATTCTGCGTCTCCTTTACGCCTTCGGCGCCGGGGCAGCCGGAGCCGCTCCCGCCGCGGGACTGGGCGCGCCCGGACCGCCGGGAATACCCGCTGGCTTGGCTGCGACTTCCGTTGCCGCCCGCATCGAGTGCCCCTTAAACTGGCGGGTGAAACTAAACTCGCCGAGTTTGTGGCCGACCAGGTTCTCGGTAATGTAGACCGGGATAAACTTCTTGCCGTTGTGCACCGCGATAGTGTGGCCCACCATTTCTGGGACAATGGTTGAGCGCCGCGACCAGGTGCGCAGCACCTTCTTCTCGTTGCGCGAGTTCATGCCTTCCACCCGCGATTGCAGGAAGCCATCTACGAACGGCCCTTTTTTTGTTGAACGTGCCATAAAGTTTAGCTCTCAGTTCCGGAGATCCTTCGCTCCGCTCGGGATGACGCCACTGGGCTCGGACGCCCAGAAAACGGCGTCATTTCTTGCCGCGCCGGTTGACGATAAATGCGTCCGTGCGCTTGTTATTTCGCGTTTTGTATCCGCGGGTCGGCTGGCCCCACGGAGTCACCGGATGACGGCCTCCGGAGGTCTTGCCTTCACCGCCGCCGTGCGGGTGATCCACCGGGTTCATTGAAACGCCTCGATTGTGCGGTCGCTTCCCCAGCCATCGTGAACGACCGGCTTTGCCGATCGTAACGTTTTCGTGATCGAGATTGCCCACCTGGCCAATCGTCGCCATGCAGCCTTGCGCAACCTTTCGAATTTCGCCCGAAGGCAGTTTGACCAGCGCGTACTCGCCTTCCTTGGCGACCAACTGAGCTGCGCCACCTGCCGAACGCACCATCTGCGCGCCTTTACCCGGCTTCAATTCGACGTTGTGAATCGTGGTCCCAGGAGGGATGTTGTGCAGCGGCAAAGCATTACCCACCAGAATATCGGCGTCGGGGCCACTCAAAACTTTCTGCCCAACCTTCAACCCGTCCGGCTGGAGGATGTAACGCTTTTCGCCGTCGGCATAACTCAACAAAGCAATGCGCGCCGAGCGATTGGGATCATATTCGATCGTAGCAACCGTCGCCGGAATGCCGACCTTGTCGCGCTTGAAATCGATAATGCGCAGCTTGCGCTTGTGGCCGCCACCAATGAATCGCATGGTGGTCTGGCCCGAATTGCGCCGACCACCAGTCCGCGGCTTGGGTTCAAGCAGCGGCTTGTGCGGCGATGTGCTCGTAATATCGTCGTTGACCAGGGTGGTGCGATAACGCAGCGTCTCGGTCGTCGGTCTGTAAGTCTTGATTGGCATAAATCAGCTCTTAAGCTTCTAGCTCTTTGTTTGCCGCTGCCGTCACTCGGGTTGGTCAACGACCAACGACGAACGACCAACGGCTACAAGTTCTGCGCGTACTCCGGCATCTTCTCGCCCGCCTTCAGCCGCACGTACGCCTTCTTCCAATCCGGACGGTAGCCGGCAAATTTTCCCCGCCGGCGTTCTTTTCCCGGATACGTGGCGGTGCGGACCGAATGCACTTTCACTTTGAAAATACCTTGCACGGCTTCCTTAATTTCCGTCTTGGTCGCCGCCGTCGCCACTTGAAACACCAGCGTGTTCTGGTTTTCCTTGATGGCTAAACCCTTTTCCGTGATGACCGGACGTCGAAGAATCTGATATGCGGATTTCATCAGGCTACCTCCGCCGCTTTTTCATGCCGCGTCCGGCGCCGCGGAGAACGCGTCGCTTTCTTCCGCGCTGCCCCTTCGCCTTCTGCAGGCTTGTGCTGCCGCTTCGAAATCGAACTCTTCAGCGAAATCTGCAGCTTCTCAATCGCAGGTTGCGAGAAAATCGCACGGTCGTAGCGCAGCAGATGATAAGGATGAACCTCGTTGCCGCTCACTAGTTCGACGCCATGAAGGTTTCGCGAACTCAAAGCCAGATTACGATTCTCATGCTTAGGAACCTCGACCAAGAGCGCCGTTCCATCCACTTTGAGCGCATCCAGCGCCTCGCGGAACTGTTTGGACTTCGGTTCCTTCACGTCAAACGCATTCACGATGATCAGCTTGCCATCGGCGAATTTTGAAGCCAGCGCGGACCGCAACGCTCCCAGCAATTTCTTCCGCGGAAAAGCGTAGTCGTAAGAGTGCGGCTGCGGACCATGCACAGTGCCACCATGCCGCCACAGCGGCGAACGAATCGAACCTACGCGAGCCCGTCCGGTGCCCTTCTGTTTCCAAAGTTTCTTGCCGGCTCCGGAAACCAGTTTCTTGTTCTTGGTCGCGTGCGTCCCGGCCCGGTGCGAGGCGCGGTAATGTTTCACCGCCTCCCACAACAGATCCTCGTTCACCGCGCCGAAGACCTCGTCAGCCAGTTCGAGACTGCCGACTTTGGCTCCGCTCAGATTGTGAATGTCAATGCTTGCCATGATCTGTCCTAATAACGCTCTGATCCTGATTCCGTTAGCCCTTCTTGGCTGCGCGTTTAGCTGCCTTCAACGGATCCACCGTAGCCGATCCGGCAAATCCGCGACGCTCTCTGGGCGGTTTCTTTGCCTTCGTGATCACCAGGTATCCGCCCCGGGGGCCAGGCACGCTGCCTTCGACCACCAGCAGGTTGTCTTCTTTGTCCATGCCAAGCACGCGCAGGTTGCGGACCGTGACGCGATCAACGCCCATGTGTCCCGACATGCGCATGCCTTTAAACACGCGCGACGGAAATGCAGACGAACCAATCGATCCTGTAATCTGAAACATCGAACCATGCGACTTAGGACCGCCGGCAAAATGATGCCGCCGGACGACGCCGGAGAAGCCGCGCCCCTTGCTAATGCCTACCACGTCCACAAATTTTTCGCCGTCGAAGATGTCGACCAGCACCCGATCTCCAGCTTTCACCAGTCCATCGCCGTTGGCCTCTGATTTCTCTTCGACTTCAATTGGAACCTCGCGCATGAACTTGACCGGCGGCAGATTGTTCTTGCCCAAATGCCCGCGAGCCGGCTTGGTCAGCCGTGACTCTTTCACAAACTCCACCAGGCCGATCTGCGCTGCGACGTAGCCGTCTTTGGTCTGCGTCTTATGCTGCGTGATCACGCAAGGCCCAGCCTGCAGCACGGTCGCGGGATGAACGTCGCCCTTGTCGTCGAAGAGCTGCGTCATGCCGACTTTCTTGCCGAGAATTCCAGTTAGTTTTGCCATATCTCTTTTTCTCCGCTAACCCAGCGTGGCCGTTCGGCTATTGGCTGGTGCTTCTCGCTTCAAACTGAAAGCTGAGAGCTGACGACTGAAAGCTATTTATGTTCTTTGCCAAACGCCTTGATCTCGACGTCGACACCGGCGGGCAAGTCGAGCTTCATCAGCGCGTCGACCGTCTGCTGTGTCGGCTCGAGAATGTCGAGCAAGCGCTTGTGCGTACGGATCTCGAACTGCTCACGCGATTTTTTATCCACGTGTGGGGAACGCAGCACGCAGTACTTGTTTTTCATCGTGGGCAAAGGAATCGGCCCCGCAATTTGCGCGCCCGTGCGCTTCGCGGTCTCGACGATCTCACCCGTGGACTGATCCAGGATGCGGTAGTCGTAAGCCTTCAACCGAATACGAATTCTTTCTTTTCCAATCACTGTGAACTCTCGCTAACCCCTCCCGGCTGTCCGGGAAGAAAGAACTGGCGGCAAGGTGCAGGCCGCAGATTTTTCCTAAATGTCTACTGCACAATCTCGCTGATCGTTCCGGCGCCCACGGTGTGGCCGCCTTCGCGGATGGCAAAGCGCAAACCTTTCTCCATCGCCACCGGCGTGATTAGCTCAATGACCAGGCTCACGTTGTCGCCCGGCATCACCATCTCGGTCGCCGCCGGCAATTCCGCTACGCCCGTCACGTCCGTCGTTCGCAAATAAAACTGCGGACGATATCCCTTGAAAAATGGCGTGTGCCGCCCGCCTTCTTCTTTGGTCAGAATGTAAACTTCCGCCTTGAACTTGGTGTGCGGCGTAATCGATCCCGGCTTCGCCAACACCATGCCACGCTCGACATCATCCTTGCCAATGCCGCGTAGCAACAACCCCGCGTTGTCTCCCGCCAGGCCTTCGTCCAATTGCTTCTTGAACATTTCGACGCCCGTCACGACCGTCTTGCGCGTGTCGCGGAAGCCCACAATCTCCACTTCCTCGCCCACCTTCACCTTGCCGCGCTCGATCCTCCCCGTCACCACCGTGCCGCGCCCAGAGATCGAAAAGATATCTTCGATCGGCATCAGAAACGGCTTGTCCAACTCGCGCGCCGGCTGCGGAATGCTCTTGTCCACCGCCTCCATCAACGCGTCGACCTGCGCTTCCCACTTCGCTTCGCCGTTCAGTGCGCCCAGCGCCGACAGCCGCACCACCGGCACATCGTCGCCCGGAAACTTGTAGCTCTTCAGCAACTCGCGCACTTCCAGTTCGACCAAGTCCAGCAACTCCGGATCGTCGACCGCATCGCACTTATTCAGCGCGACCACAATGTACGGCACGCCCACCTGCCGCGCCAGCAGCACGTGCTCGCGTGTCTGCGGCATCGGACCGTCGGTCGCCGCAACCACCAGAATCGCGCCGTCCATCTGGGCCGCACCCGTGATCATGTTCTTGATGTAATCCGCGTGCCCCGGGCAATCCACGTGCGCGTAGTGCCGGTTCGCGGTTTCATACTCGACGTGCGCCGTGGCAATCGTGATCCCGCGCGCCTTTTCTTCCGGCGCGTTGTCAATCGAATCAAAAGACCGGAACACGATCTTCGGGTTATGCTTCTGCAAAACCTTGGTGATGGCCGCCGTCAGCGTGGTCTTGCCATGGTCAATGTGACCAATCGTCCCCACGTTGCAATGCGGCTTATTACGATCAAATTTCTCTTTCGCCATTGCCTAGCTCCGTATGCCGCGAGTCCTCTTGCCCCCGCGTCTGTTACCTCTTTGGTCCTTGCGAACGCCCAATGATCTCTTCCGAAACCGAGCGCGGCACTTCTTCATAGCGCGCAAAATGCATCGAGTACTCGGCGCGGCCTTGGGTGCTCGACCGCATGTGAGTCGCGTAGCCGAACATCTCCGCCAGCGGAACAATTGCCTTGATAACCTGCGAGCCCGCGCGATGCTCCATGCCTTCGATGCGTCCGCGGCGCGAACTCAAATCACCCATGATCACGCCCGCGTAATCTTCGGGCGTCACTACTTCGACTGCCATCACCGGTTCGAGCAGCACCGGCGAGGCTTTGCGCGCAGCTTCTTTGAATGCCATCGAACCGGCAATCTTGAAGGCCATTTCGTTCGAATCGACGTCGTGGTAGCTGCCATCGTAAAGGATGGCCTTGACATCGACCATCTCATAACCTGCCAGGATGCCGCCTTCCATGGCCTCCCGAATACCCTGGTCAACCGGCTTAATAAATTCCTTGGGCACGGAACCGCCCGTGGTGTCATTAACAAATTCGTAGCCAGTACCCGGCACCTGCGGCTCGAGGCGGATCTTGGCGTGGCCATATTGCCCTTTGCCGCCGGTCTGACGAATGTATTTACCTTCTGCCTCGGATTTCTTGCGGATGGTTTCTCGGTAGGCTACCTGCGGCTTGCCAACGTTGGCTTCAACTTTATACTCACGCATCATGCGATCAACGATGATCTCGAGATGCAGTTCGCCCATGCCGCTGATGATGGTCTGGCCGCTGTCAGGGTCGGTGTGAACTTTAAAGGTTGGATCTTCCTGGGCGAGACGCCCCAGCGCCATCCCCATTTTTTCCTGGTCGGCCTTGGTCTTGGGCTCGACCGCAACCGAAATCACCGGGACCGCGAAGGTAATGTTTTCCAGTGCAATGGGATGCTTCTCTTCGCAGATGGTGTCGCCCGTGCTTACATTCTTCAAGCCAACCGCTGCGCAGATATCGCCAGCCAGAATCTCGCTGATGTCTTCGCGCTTGTTGGCATGCATCTTCAACAGGCGGCCAATGCGCTCAGTACGGCCACGGCCAGCATTGAGCACACCTTCGCCCGACTTCAGTTGGCCAGAATAAACTCGGATAAAAGTTAGTTGGCCGACGAAGGGGTCAGCCATAATTTTGAAAGCCAGCGCGGAAAACGGTTCGCTATCCGCGGGTTGACGCATGATCGCTTCGCCGTTATCGGGATTCGTTCCATGGACTTCGCCAGCATCGAGCGGCGAAGGCAGATAATCGACCACAGCATCGAGCAAGGGTTGCACGCCTTTGTTCTTGAAAGCGGTGCCGACCACCACGGGAAATAGTTTCAGCGCGATCGTGGACTTGCGCAGCGAGGCGCGGAGTTCAGCCGCCGAAATGGCCTCGCCCTCCAGGAACTTGTGCAGAATTGCATCGTCATTTTCGGCAACAGTTTCAACCAGAAGCGCGTGAGCGGCTTCAGCCTTTTTCTGCAGTTCGGCCGGAATCTCGCCAGTGATGTACTCGGCCCCGATGGTGTCATCCTGCCAGATAATCGATTTCATTTCGATGAGATCGACTACGCCTCTGAACTTGTCTTCTTGTCCGATGGGGATTTGAATCGCGACGGGCTTGGCATTGAGGCGTTTGCGGAGGGTATCGACGGCGTGCTCGAAATCGGCGCCCATCTTATCGATCTTATTAATGAAGCAAATTCGGGGGACGCCGTATTTATCAGCCTGGCGCCAGACTTTTTCCGACTGCGGCTGCACTCCATGCACTGCGTCAAATACAGCCACCGCACCGTCAAGCACGCGCAGCGAGCGTTCCACTTCAGCTGTGAAATCCACGTGACCGGGCGTGTCGATAATGTTGATGCGAATGTCGCGCCAGGTGCAGGTGGTGGCAGCGGAGGTAATGGTGATGCCGCGTTCCTGCTCCTGTTCCATCCAGTCCATGGTGGCTGTGCCTTCGTGGACCTCTCCGATGCGGTGCGTCTTTCCCGTGTAGAACAGGATGCGCTCGGTCGTAGTGGTCTTACCGGCATCAATGTGGGCCATAATGCCGATGTTCCTGCACCGTTCTAATGGGACTGTTCTGGACACAGCTTTCTTTCTCTCTTCTTTTCGTAGCTCTTGCTCGTTGGCGACTGAACCGGTCAAATCCGTATCCCTAATCCTTTTCGTCCTACCAGCGATAGTGCGCGAAAGCCTTATTAGCCTCCGCCATGCGGTGAACGTCTTCCTTCTTCTTTATGGCTGCGCCTTTGCCGTTCGCGGCATCCAGCAATTCATTGCTTAACTTGTCGATCATGCCTTTCTCCCCGCGTCCGCGGGCGTAGGCAATGAGCCAGCGAATCGCCAGCGAAGTGCGGCGGTCGGCGTTAACTTCGACCGGCACCTGATAGTTCGCGCCACCCACGCGGCGGGTCTTGACCTCAAGCAGCGGCTTGGCGTTTTCGACGGCTTTGGTGAACAGCTTCAGAGCTTCGTCTCCGCCGCCTTTTGCCTGCAGGCGGGTCAAAGCCTCATAAAAGATGCCCTCTGCCGTGCTCTTCTTGCCCTGCCACATCATCGAGTTGACGAACTTCGTCACCAGATCCGAACCGTAAACCGGATCGGCGTCCACTGTCCGCTTGGGCGTATGTCCTTTTCTTGGCATTCAGCTTCTAGCTCCTAAATTCCTACTCTTGTCGAAAGCGTCTCGTCTTGCCACCGACCAACGACGAGCGGCTAACGACCCCTTACGCTTTGGGACGCTTCGCGCCATACTTCGACCTGCTCTGCTTGCGACCTGCGACCCCTACCGCATCGAGTGTGCCTCGAACCACGTGATAGCGCACACCCGGCAGATCCTTCACACGGCCCCCACGAATCAGCACGATCGAGTGCTCTTGCAGGTTGTGGCCGACGCCGGGAATGTACGTCGTGACTTCAATGCCATTGGTCAAACGCACGCGGGCAACTTTGCGGAGCGCCGAGTTCGGCTTCTTCGGCGTTTGGGTGTACACGCGCGTGCAAACCCCGCGTTTTTGCGGACATCCCTGCAACGCCGGGCTCGCCGTCTTGTATCGCGGCCGCTTGCGTCCATCGCGCACTAATTGATTGAAGGTCGGCACTCTTTGTTGCTCCTTCGGCAACGTCCCAGCGTTTACACGCCAATAAAGGCGCGCCGGTGCATAGCGACGCCGCTCTGACTTTTCCCTGGCTCAGGGTCTGGCTGGCGATCTACCAACCATGCTTCTCACCGCACACGAATCCGGTGAAAGATTATCGGTTTCCCGTTCAGACTGATCAGCAACGACGGTGGCGCCACGCCCGAATCCGGGAGGCGCTCCGTTTCGTCCGCTTTGCTCCGCATAGCCACCCAACAGGCGGGAGTACGCGCGGAGCATTTCAGCGAGGGCATCTTCAAAACTGCGCTGAAGACGTATATCTTTACGGCTTAGCTGCTGCCTTTCGGGCCTTTCGCAGCACGAAGAACGCGCAGCGAATGAATCCGCAGCTTACAGACAAGCCAGAATGAACTCGCGGAACCTTTCAAATATAGCAACACTGTTCACACATCGTCAACCATGTTGTCTGCATCCCACAGGATTATCGACGGCGATGCGTGACGGATGCATTTGTAGGGGCTTTAATGACCAGACATCCCTCACTGTGTTTGGATCTCGCCTGCTCGCATCGCCCGCAATGCGGCTCAGCTTGCTGAAAGGGTTCGCAGCCTCTACACTGAGAATCTTCCAGCGCGATTACATGAGAAGGTATTGCTCGCCCGTGGGCGAACCAGGGCGGGGAGGGTGCATGGGCAGGTCTGGTCTCACAGGTTTCGCGGTTGTCGTGACGGTTCTGTTGCTGGTAGCGGGCCTCGGCGGGTGCGGCAACAACGGCGCCGTCCACACGACCAACTTCGCCGTCCCGGCCAGCGTTACCCTTTCGCCCGGCCCAAATTTTTCCATGGAGATCGGCACGAACCAGGCCTTTACCGCAGCCGCGTTGACTGCCGCGAATGCCGCGGCCACCCAACCCATGTCCTTCCAGTCCAGCAACCCCGCCGTGCTCACCGTAGCGACCAACGGATTGGCGTGCGCCGGCAGTTGGAATTCTCTGAGCAGTCCGCAAGTGTGCACGCCCGGACCCACAGGCGTGGCCGAGGTCACGGCGAGCGCGCAAGGAGTGAGCAGCCCTCCCACTACAGTTTACGTCCATCAACATATTGATAACATCACGGTGAAATTGTTCGTGCTCCCGAACCAGCCGCCGCCAACGAATTCGTGTTTTTCCATCGGTCAGACAGCCAACTACCAGGCGACCGCGTACAGCAACGGCGTAAACATCACCTCGACGGTCGGGATTTTCAACTGGCAAACCCTGGTGGCAAACGTGGCAACGCTGAACACCTCTGACCCCGCATTGTTTCCGGGCCAAGTCCTGGCGACTGCGAAACTCCCGGGCCTTACATCGATTTTCGCCACCATCGGCAACGCGAATAGTGTGCCAGTAAGTTTCACAACCTGCCCGGTGCAGTCGATCACACTTGCCGTCACCAATTCCACAAGCACTTCAAGAACCATCGTGCCGACAATCATCGATTCCATAGGCACGACGATTACCGGAGTTCCACTCACCTGGAGTTCTTCCGAGTCCGCGGCGGTAAGCGTGACCAGCAGCGGGGCCGCAACCGCGTCCACTGGTGGCGGAGGCGCTACGATTATCGCGTCTTGCACGCCACCCACTTGCAATGCGGGAATTCTTCCGTCCCTGCCAATCTATCCGGAAAACGTTGTGAACCTGTTCGTAGCCCCCAGCGGGACCACTCCAACGACTACCGTGTATGTAAGCACTACGAGCTGCGGCACGATCGATGGTTGCTTCAGCACTGTGGCCCCCATCGCGGTTCCTGCGAATACTCTTGGGAATTTCATTACCTTGCCGGTTACGCCGAACTCGCTGGTCTTTAATCGTCAAGGGACGAATGCTTACCTGGGGACTGATTCGGGACAGCTGGGCAGCGTGGGATTGGCGGTGCTGAATACATCGGGGAATTCGGTGAGTGAGTCCGTAAGTCTGCCGGGAAAAGTACTGGCTGTTTCTCCCGATGGCAGTACGGTCATCATTTCCGACACATCTCCAGTAGACGGCCCCAACCAGGTATTCATTCTTAACACAAACACCAGCAGGAGTTCGGCATTTCAGATCACGGAAGCAACCGCCGCCGACTTTTCTCCGGACAGCCTGAAGGCTTACATCATCGCCGGCAGTACTCTTTACGTTTACTCGAAGGTCGACGGCCTGCGAACGATTGCTCTTGCTGCTCCGGCGACCGACGTTGCGTTCCTCTCGGAGGGCGCTTTTGCCTATGTGGCAGGGGGGGCTCCGTCGTCGCTAAGCGTATGGAGAACCTGCGACAACGGGAACGCGGATACGGTGTCCGTGCCTGCGGTGCCAACCTTCATAAGGACCCTTCCGGGCGCGGCCAAGTTGCTGGCCCCGCCCTCCGATACGCCCAATACTTTTCATCTGGTGGCGGTTGCCCCTCCGGATATCGACATTGTTGGCGTGAATACAACGCCATCAGGTTGCGCGCCGGCACTGACCGATGAGCCCGTTGCCTCCTTCAACCTGGGGCACGGGAACTTCATCCCCACACAGTTGATCATCTCGGAAGACGGCGTTACCGCATACGTGATTACTTCGAACTTAAGCAGCATTCTGGTGTTCAATATTCCCGGCCTGACATCCTCGGCAATTTCGCTGTCTGGAAATGCGATACCGCTGAGCGCCACGCTCACGCCGGACGGCACTCTGCTCTACGTCGGCGCGAGTGATGGGACCGTGCACGTTGTGAGTACCGTGGCGGGCGGAGACATCAAACAGATCCCGTTGCCGCAGGGATTGTGCCAGAACTCGGCGGGGCTGCCGTTTCCTGGCACCTGTCTTCCGGATCTGATTGCGGTCAAGCCGTAGAAGCAGTCGTTAGCTGTTCGTCGTTGGTCGTTGGCCACAGCAAAAACCATGAGGCGGCTCACGCCTAATGGCAATCGACTTCTTAGACTTTTGCTTTTTCCAGTTCGCGGCCGACGCTATCCAGCACGCCATTGATGAATTGCACGGACTCAGGACTGGAAAACTTGCGCGCAATCTCCAGCGCTTCGTTGATAACGACGGCGCGAGGCGTTGACGGAAAACCCATGAACTCGGCAACCGCTGAGCGTAAGACATTGCGATCCACGGTGGCCATCCGGTCCATGCGCCAGTGCTCGGCGTGGCGCTCGATCAAACCGTCGATCTCCGCCGTGCGGTCTGTTGCCGTGCGGAAGAGATCTTCGGCGAAACCGCGCACATCTTCTTGAGTAGAACCATGCTCGGTCCAGAAAGTGCGGCGCACTTCGTCGGGAGTTTGCCGGCCCATGTCCGCCTGAAACAACATTTGCAGAACAAGCTCGCGAGATTTTCGGCGGGTGCCCATGGAAGCCGTCAGCTATCAGCGGTCAGCTTTCAGTTTACAGGAGATGAGAAGTGGTGATCAGCGAGTGCGTTTCTTTGATCGAACGCGGGCCTTGGGTTTTCGCCTCTTGCTTAGAGCTGATCGCTGAGAGCTGACAGCTTTCGTTTTTCTCCCAAAGACCGACGACGAACGACCAACGACTGCTTTCGTCAGGTTCGCCATCTCTACCGCCGCCAGAGCGGCCTCGAAGCCTTTGTTCCCCATCTTCAGGCCGGCACGGTCGATGGCCTGTTCGAGCGTGTCACAGGTAAGCACACCGAAAGCGTGGGGCACGCCCGTTTCTTGCGCGGATTGCCCGATGCCGCGCGTGACTTCGTTCACGATGACGTCGTAATGGGCGGTGTCGCCGCGCAGGAGGCAACCCAGACAAATAATGGCATCGTATTTCTTGGTCTCGGCAAGAGTACGAGCGGCAGACGGAATCTCGAACGCGCCCGGAACGCGGACGATTTCGATGTCGTTGCGTCTTGCGCCACACCGAACCAGTCCGTCGAACCCACTTCGAAGCAGTCTCTCAGTGATGAACTCGTTGAAGCGCGAGACGACAATGCCGAAGCGTTTGCCGGCCGCCCTTAGATTGCCTTCAAGCGCTTTGGCCGGAACCGGAGCCGGCGGTGGGTCTTGTTTGTTGTTTCTCTGCGTGACTCCGTGCCTCCGTGGTTAATCGGTGTTGATTCGTGGAAACTCGTGCAAATCCGTGGCTGATTTACTTCCCTTTGAACTGCGCCGGACGCTTCTCCAGAAACGCCGTCGTGCCTTCCTTCTTATCTTCCGAAGCGCACGCGACGCCGAAAAGGACGGCTTCCAGATACAATCCTTCGGCCAGCGTCATCTCCATGCCTTTGTTTACCGCCTCCATGGCGTATTGAACCGCGAGCGGAGCGTTGGCGATGATCTTCTGCGCAATCGCCTCGGCGCGGGGAATGAGTTCCGCGGCAGCCGTGACTTCATTCACCAGTCCGATGCGATGAGCCTCCTGCGCGCTGATCATTTCGCCCGCCAGCACAAGCTGCATGGCGATGCCTTTGCCAACCAGCCTGGGCAAACGCTGCGTGCCACCGTAGCCGGGAATAATTCCGAGCTTTACTTCGGGCTGGCCGAACTTCGCGTTTTCGCTGGCCAGCCGCATGGCGCAAGCCATGGCGATTTCGCATCCGCCGCCGAGCGCGAAGCCATTGATGCAAGCGATCACCGGCTTGCCCAGGTTCTCGATGAGATTGAGCACGCTCTGTCCGCGATGCGTGTACTCCTTGCCCGAAACCGCGTCGTGCTTGGCCAGTTCGCCAATGTCGGCGCCCGCAATGAAAGCCTTCTCACCCGCGCCAGTCATGATGGCCACGCGGATGCCGGGATCGTTCTTGATGTCATGGAACGCGGCGCGCAATTCTTCCATGGTCGCCATGTTGAGCGCGTTGAGGACTTTGGGACGGTTGATAGTGACGTAGGCGATGGAGTTTTTCTTTTCGAAGAGGATGTTTTCGTAGTTCATTGGAATTGTCCGTTCAACCCTTCAAGCGCTGCCTGGATTTCTTTCTTTGATAGTCCACACCGAACGCACGTTCGAGAAATACTTAGCATACCAACCCGGGAACGAAAAATACCCGCGGCACCGGGGGCAGCGCCACAAGAGCAATCGAATACTCGCCGCTGGGAACATGGCAAACCACGCGATGATCAGGACATAAGCCGTTGTCTCGGACAAGCCTAGCCTCATCGCAAGAACCACCGCGACGCCCCAAGGGGTGTAGCCAACGGCAAGCCCAAGCAGCAGCCTCCTGCGTCGTATGTAGTCGCTCCAAGCTACCTCGTAACGTTCGATGTCACCTTGGGCGATTTCCATCGTTCCCTTAGACTGACAGCCCGGGAAACCCCCGAGCCACTCTGCTATAATTGTATAGCACGAGGTGAATCATGCTCGCTATACGACTTCCTGAAAAGATCGAAAAACGCCTCGCCCGCCTAGCCAAGCGCACTGGCCGCACCAAGACATACTATGCCCGCGAGGCCATCCTGCAGTATCTTGACGACCTAGAAGACATCTACTTCGCGGAGAAGGCGCTGGCTGAGATCCGATCCGGACGTAGTAAACCTATTCCGCTCGAGAAAGTAATGCGGCGCTATGGCTTGGAACCTTGAGCTTTCGCCAAGAGCTCAACAACAACTCGACAAGCTCGATAAAACCGCAGCCCGCCGGATAGCCAAATTCCTCTACGAACGAGTTGGACGACTCAACGATCCCCGCCAAATTGGGGAACCCCTGCAGGGCACCCTGGTTGGGTTGTGGCGCTACCGTGTGGGTGATTACAGGATCATCTGCACGCTTGAGCACGACCGTCTCGTAGTACTGGTTCTACGCATCGGCCACCGCCGGGAAGTCTACAAACGCTGAGCGGAGCCTCGCTCCGCCGGAGGACACCTGCGCCTACACGAGCATCTTTGATCCCCAAGTCTTTCTTCCGTGTCTCTGTGTTGAAAAAGGTTTAGATTCGCGCAAATCCGTGGCCAGGCTCTCACAGCTTATTCGGCTTCGGATTGTTCGGGTCCGAATAATCGTAAAAGCCCTTGCCCGTCTTCCGCCCGTACCAGCCAGCCATCACCAAGCGCTTCAGCAGCGGCGGGGACGCGAAGCGCCGCTCTTTGAATTCGTCATACATCACATGCGTGATGTAGTACGTCGTATCCAGCCCTACGAAATCGAGCAGCGTGAACGGGCCCATGGGATACCCGCAGCCGAGTTTCATGGCGTTGTCAATGTCGTCGATCGAACCGACGCCCTCTTCGTAGGCGCGGATCGCGTCCAGCAGATACGGCACCAGCAGCCGGTTTACGATGAATCCGGTTTTGTCGCTGGTGCGCACTGGAACCTTGCCGAGCTTTTTTCCGAACTCGTAAGCAGCGTCATAGACTTCGCTGGCGGTAGCGATGGTGCGCACGACTTCGACCAGCTTCATCAGCGGAACCGGATTGAAGAAATGCAATCCGACAAAGCGTTCCGGACGTTTTGTTGAAGTCAGAAGTTCCGTGATGGAGATGGATGACGTATTCGAAGCGAAGATCGCGTCCTTCTTCACGATCCCGTCGAGGGATGCATACATCTTTTTCTTGTCCTCGACATTCTCGATGATGGCTTCGATCACAATGTCGCAGTCCGCCAGGTCTTGCTTATTGGTCGTGCCTTTGAGGCGCGAGCGAATCGCATTCTTTTGATCGGCCGTGATGCCGCCCTTCTCCGGCGGCCGCTCAGCAAACTTCGCCAGCGATTTTTCAATCCCCGCAAAACCCTTATCGAGAAACTTCTGCTCAACTTCGAGAACGGTCACGTCGAATCCAGCAGTCGCGCTCACTTGCGCAATGCCAGATCCCATCAAACCGCAACCGAGCACTCCAACCTTCTTAATTTCCATTATTGCTCCCAAGAAAAAGTGCGCCACGGATTCACGCGGATCTCGCGGATAGATCTCTGATTCTCAATTCTGATCCGTGCAAATCTGTGGCCAGACTTTAGTTCAAACTCTCCACGACCATCGCGATTCCCTGACCGCCACCAATGCATGCTGTCGCCAGACCATACTTCTTTTTCCTGCGCCGCAATTCGTACAGTAGCGTGATCACCAACCGCGTTCCCGTTGCACCGAGCGGGTGGCCCAACGCAATCGCTCCGCCGTTCACATTCACTTTGTCGCGATCCAAACCCAGTTCTTTTTCGACCGCCAAATACTGCGCCGCGAAGGCTTCGTTCACTTCGATCAAATCGATATAATCCAAAGTCAGGCCGGCTTTCTGCAAAGCGAGCTTCGTTGCCGGCACCGGGCCGCGGCCCATCAGTTTGGGCTCAACCCCGGCGATGCCCCAGCCCAC
>DATNHO010000195.1:0-7402 GCA_035604895.1 Terriglobales bacterium
CCTGACCGCATTCGCTTTGACGGGCACGTTGATGTTGGAGTCAAGATTGCGGAGGACATCTGCCACCGCTTGCGCTTCTCCAATGACGACACCGACCAGATTCTTGCGCTTGTTGACAACCACATGCGCTTCGCACACGTCCAGCGGATGAACGAATCCACGTTCAAGAGATTTGTGCGGATGCCACGCTTCGACGAACACTTGGAACTGCATCGGCTGGACTGTGAGTCGAGCCATGGAGATCTCACTTCATACAACTTCACACGCGAGAAGATCGCTTCCACGCCGCCAGAGGCCATGCGGCCTGCGCCTTTGATCACCGGGGACAACTTGATCGCTGTTGGCTACAAGCCCGGGCCTCAATTCAAGCAGATTCTTGCAGCCGTGGAGGATGGACAACTGGAAGGACGCTTACGCACAAGTGAGGAAGCTATGGCGCTGGTGATGAGTCAGTTTCCGCGGCAAAATTAGGAAAGGCCGGCATTGCACCAAAAAAGGTGCAAAATCTGCTTTTTGTCAAAATCTTGTCAAGCCCCCGCCGAGGTCAAAATTTGCTTAAGTTGCTGAAAGTAAAGGTAATATATAGTTGGAAACCATGTCCTATTTACCCTGTTGAAACTGCTATTCTGGAAGTATAGGGTCATGAATCGAGCTTGTGCGCCTGCCCGAACGCGGGTTAGAGTACCCGCGCTACACTAACATGAAAGTCACAGAAAAAGATGTAGCCAACGTCGCTGACTTGGCAAATCTGGAGTTGACCGCGGACGAACGCGGTGTCTTGCTACGGGACCTGAATTCGATTCTCGAATACATCGATCGCTTGAACCAATTGGATACGACCCATGTACCGCCGATGTCGGAAGGGCACGCGAAAGCTGCGGGATACACTTCAGCAGGGCGAGAAGATATTCTCGAAGGTCTGAGAAAATCGTTGCCACACGCGGTGGCGCTGCAGAACGCGCCCGATTCGGACGGGACATTCTTCAAAGTGCCCAAGGTGATCGAGAGATAGAGCGGCGATTCGCAGACCGTGAATCGCTGGATACTAACCGACCGCCACGGCTTCTATGGACTTGAACGCGCTCACAATCGATGGGGCCCGCTCCGCCGTGCAGGCGCGCGAAATCACGGCGACATCGCTGGCGGAAGCGTTCTATTCCAAGATCGAGAAAGATGATCCGCAGATCGGCGCATACCTGACGCTCTCGAAGGAGCGCGCGCTGGCGCAGGCAGCACGAATGGATTCGCTGGCTGCAAAGGGCGAGCCGCTTCCGCCGCTGGGCGGGGTTCCGGTCGGGATCAAGGATGTAATGGTGACGCATGGCGTGCGTACAACGGCTGGCTCGAAGATTCTGGGTAACTACATTCCTCCGTACGATTGCACGGCGGTAACTCGGATGGAAGATGCCGGCGCGGTTTTGCTGGGCAAGCTGAACTGTGACGAATTTGCCATGGGATCGTCTAACGAGAATTCAGCGTGGCACCCGGTTCACAATCCACGCGATCTCAGTCGTGTGCCCGGAGGGTCCTCGGGAGGATCGGCGGCAGCAGTGGCCGCGAATATGGCTGTGGCGACGCTGGGGTCGGACACTGGCGGGTCGATTCGCCAACCGGCATCTTTTTGCGGAGTGGTTGGGTTGATGCCGACGTACGGACGCGTATCGCGCTACGGATTGATCGCGTTCGCGTCGTCGCTCGATCGCATCGGGCCGCTTACCAACACCGTGAAAGACGGAGCCACGGTGTTGCGCACCATCGCAGGCAGGGATCCGATGGATTCCACTTCTGCGGACGTACCGGTCCCCGACTACGTTGCGGAATTGGAGAAGCCGGTGCGCGGGCTCAGGCTCGGCGTAGCAAGAGAGTATTTCGGAGAAGGATTAGATCCCGAGGTCCGAAAATCCGTGGAAGCCGCGATTCAGAAGCTGGCAAAGCTGGGCTGCGAGATTATTCCGGTCTCGCTGCCGCACACTGAATACGCGATTCCGACTTATTACATCGTGGCGACGGCGGAGGCGTCGTCGAATTTGGCCCGCTTCGATGGCGTTCGCTATGGCTACCGGGCGGGCGACGCGCGCACGCTTTCCGAGATGTACCGTCGCAGCCGCGATCAGGGATTTGGCGCCGAAGTGAAGCGCCGCATCATGCTGGGCACGTACGCGTTGAGCGCCGGATACTACGAGGCATACTATCTGAAGGCGCAGAAAGTTCGTACGCTGCTGGTCCGCGACTTCGACGAAGCGTTCAAGAAAGTGGACGCGATCGTGACTCCAACCAGTCCTACGGCCGCGTTTAGGCTGGGCGAGAAAGTTGATGATCCTCTGTCCATGTATCTCGCCGATATTTTCACGGTGACCGCGGACTTGGCGGGTATCCCGGGGATTTCCGTCCCTTGCGGGAACACAAAAGAAAATCTGCCGGTCGGACTGCAGATTCTGGGCAAGCATTTCGACGAGGCTATGATTTTGCGGGTGGCCCATGCTTATGAGCAGGCATCATAAGCTGATCTTGATCAGGACGCTTGGATGAGAGCACAGAAATGCAAAAGGTAGATTCGGTGTTTCAAAAGCCGTTGCAAGCTGCACTAGGAAGCGCACTCGCTTACCTCGAGGGCCTTGACCGCAGTCCGGTCGCCGCAACCGTGGATCTTTCCGTCCTGCGCCAGCGAATCGGGAGACCGCTTGCCAACGATGGGGTTCCCGCTGCGCAAGTGGTCGCGGACCTCGTGCAGGATGTGGAAGGCGGAATTCTCGGCTCGGCGGGTGGGCGCTTCTTTGGTTGGGTAATTGGCGGATCGCTGCCAGCTGCGCTGGCCGCCGATTGGCTCACGTCGGCGTGGGATCAGAATAGCGGACATCACACCTGCGGGCCCGCTGCCGCAGTGGTCGAAGAAGTTGCCGGGAAATGGCTGAAGGAGATTCTGCGGCTGCCGTCGCATGCAAGTTTTGCACTGGTCACGGGATGCCAGATGGCGCATGTGACCTGCCTGGCCGCCGCACGCCACGCCGTCCTTGCCAAGCGGGGATGGGATCTTGAGAAACAAGGCCTCTACGGCGCGCCGCCGATCAGAATCGTGACCAGCGACAAGCGCCATGAAACGTTCGATCGCGCCGTTCGCTTGCTGGGCCTCGGACTGGCGCAGGTCGAGTATGTGCCGGCAAACTCAGACGGGCAGCTTCCCGCCGACGCACTCGAACAAACGTTGAAGGGGCGTTCTACAGAGCCGACGATTGTGCTTCTGCAAGCCGGAGATGTGAACACGGGCAAGTACGATTCTTTTGAAACCCTCGTCCCAATCGCAAAACATCATGGGGCATGGGTGCACGTGGACGGCGCTTTCGGTCTATGGGCAGCTGCCTGCGAGCGCTATCGCCAGTTGGTTAAGGGCGTGGAGGAAGCTGATTCCTGGGCTACCGACGGACACAAGTGGCTTAATGTTCCGTACGATTGCGGATACGCTTTCGTTGCCGACGCAGAGGCGCATCGCTCTTCCATGACCAGCCGGGCGGCATATCTGAATCACGATGGCGATGCGCGAGACCAACTGGATTGGACTCCGGAATGGTCGCGTCGAGCGCGGGCGTTTCCCACCTATGCGGCTCTGCGCCAGCTTGGCAGAAGTGGAGTCCAAGATTTGGTGGAACGTTGCTGCAAGCATGCGCATGATCTGGTGATGGAAATTGGCGGTCTGCCGGGGGCGGAAGTCGTTTCCGAGCCGGTCATCAATCAAGGCCTGGTGCGGTTCCTTGATCCCAGCTCCAACGCCACGGACGCCGATCACGACCGCCGGACGGAAGAAGTGATTGCCTGTATTCTTGCGAGCGGCGAAGCATTTTTCGGCGGAACCACTTGGCAGGGACGCCGCGCCATGCGCGTGAGCGTCACCGGTTGGCTTACGTCCGACGAAGATGTCAGGCGCGTGGTGAGAGCGGTGGCAGGAGTGTTGGCCGCAACTCGCGCGCACCCGGTGAACGTAGGCTAGGCCGTCCCGGCGTTGCCCTTGTTAGAGCGGCTCGTAATATCGTTCGCCGGCGCAGGCACGGCAGAGTAGTTTTCCATCACGATGCACTTCACGGCGGAAATTAATACCTTCGCCGCAGACTTCGCAAACAATACGTTCGCCCTTGTATCCGGGAAATTCTTCCGGAGGCAGGTCGACTTTCACCCATTCCGTGGTGAATAGATCATCCTCGGACATTTCACGATAAGCCAGCATCTGCTGGCTATTTTTATTTTCAAGCTCGGGGTGCATCTGCCGCGCCAGAGCTTTTGATGATTCCTTGGCCGCGATGCGCACGGCTTTGCCGTTGTTCACGTCGACGAAGGTCGCAGCCATTTTGCCCCAGTCGCGGAACTTCAGAGTGCGTTTGCCAAGACGGCAGCCGGTAACCACAGCGACCGCATCGGTCGCGCAACGATCGATTTCCACAAAAGTCACGAGGCGTTTTCGATCCTTGCCTCGAGGATCGTCGATGCCGAGCTTCGTCAGGCCGAGCATGGCCAGGCGGACGCCAAGGACCTGTCCGGCGCAGAGATGACCGTGCGCCTGCTCCGCGTCGACCAGATATTCGTCGAGAGATTTCATTTCCGTTGTCAGTTGCCGGTTGCCAGCTGCATTGCATTGTAGCCCGAGGACCGGCGAAGAGTCAGAACTCGAACCGAACACAACCAAACCAAGGAGAAGTTTAATTATGAAGTCCACTTCAAACCCAATCCTAATCCCAATCTCGAAACCAAAAACCGTGCTCGCGATCGTGTTGTCGATTTCGCTGTTAGCGACCGGCTGCAGCGCTAGTTGGATCAGCGTTGCTCTCGCTGATCTTTCAGTGCTAATACAAATGGCACTGAACATCGGCACGATCGTTACCACGCTGGAGTCGGACAATCAGATCAGCGCCGCAGATGCCGCTGCCATCCAGAACATCTCGGCCCAGGCAAGCAAGGATCTTAATCTGCTGGCGGCGCTCTACAACGAATATCAGTCGAACCCGAGTGCGAGCGCCTTGCAGAAAATCCAAGGCGTGATCGCGGACATCAACCAGAGCCTGCCAGCCCTGTTGCTGGCGGCGCATATTGGCGATCCGATTCTATCGGCGCGAATCGCGGCGGGTGTCAACTTGATCCTGACTACCGTCGTCAGCTTTGCGGCCCTGATCCCACAGATCTCGGCACGAGCAAAAGCACAAAAGGTGGCGCGCGGGCAAATTGCTATTCCCAACGCGAGCGATTTGAAAAAGCAGTGGAATCAGCAAGTGTGCGGACCAACCAGTAACCCTGCGTGGGACTTCAGCAACGCAGGATGCATGGTCAGATAACTCCGCCGATTTGGTTCCGCTCCAATAACCCTGCCTCTACCTGCGCAAGCCGCGGGTAGAGGTTTTGTGTGTTCTGGCAAACCGAATACCTAAGGAACACACGCGGCGTCCAGCGGCAATACAGTTCCTCCCGACAGCAGCGACAAAAGATACAGGTACGATGTCAAGTGGTGTTCACATGCGAGTTCAAACTTGACCAGCAGCTTCGGGGGAATCAGTGTGACTGAGCTCAGGTCGTAGAGCCCCTGCACATGTTCGTACATCGGCGGCAAAGGCAGCTTGGGAACAAGATCGACCCGATTGGCGATGCGTGAAGTATTCGTGACGACCTGGTTGTAGGTGCTCACAAAGGCCGGGTCTCCGGTGCGAGGACTCGCGTAGGTGTAGACAATCGGATTCTTGAAGTTGGTATTGGCAGCGACATCGAGGGCGAGCAAGGTCGCAAGCGCTCCTCCGAGACTGTGTCCGCAGATCGTCAAAGAGTTGGTCGCTGGATTGAATGGGAGCGCTGCCAGCGCATTCACCACCGAAGTGGACGTAGCCGTGACGCCCACGCGAAGAGACTTGTAGATTGCGGTGAAGCCATCGTCTGTGCATCCGGAGCCGGTCAGGAACGGACACTTCACCGTAAGGAACTCGGCATCATGGATCCACTCCCAAATGCCTTCAGTGCCGCGAATCGCGATGACTACATCGTTGTTCGGAGCCTGCAGGATGTAACCGAACGACACAATCTGATTGCCTCGAGCGGGATTCAGATCTGTGGCGAGGTCGTTGCCAAAAAACGTGGTGACCACTTTGTAGCCGATGTTGTTGGGATCGTACTGGGCTGCGATCGTTTGACCGGCTGCGTTCGCAGTGCTTGAGGGCGGAACATCTTCAGCTGCCTTGACCAATAATCCGAACTGAATGGCCCGGTTCAGGTCCATAGTCGTCTCCTATCTCATCTCATGATTCCCCCCCGACCGGAATCATACAGGAGAACTCGCCTCGCCTGACACCGGGAGTGCTATTGATTCGCACAACTCCGTGGCGGGTTACTTGCGCTTCCAGCGTACGCCGTCTTTGGTGATTTCAACAATAATGCCAATGGCGCCGAGTTCAGCGCGAATCGCGTCCGAGGCCTTGAAGTTACGCGAGCGACGCGCTGCGTCCATCTCCGCGATCTTCTTCTCAATCTCGGCGTCGGAGAGTTGCGGTGCGCCGACGGTGTCAAGAAGTTCCTTACCGATCTCGTTCTCGCGGCCTTCCGCCATCGCCCACTCCACGACGCTTCGGATTTTCGGCGCATCGTCGTCTTTCAGCACGGCAAACAGTTCGTCAAAGCTCTGTAGGGATGCCAACAGTGCTGGAGTGTCATCTTGCTTGAATTGCCCAGCGTCCATGGCAGCATTCGCTTTCCGCACCATGTCGAAGATCGCCGCTTGAGCCTGTGCAGTGTTAAGATCGTCGTCCATGCCCGCCCGCATTCGCGCGGCCGTTTCGCGTGCCAGTTCGTCCATGCTCGCAGTCTTGCCGGGTGGAAACTGTCCGACGGACAAACGCAATTGAAAGTTCCGCAGCCGCTCTACCGAGACGGCTGCCTGCTTCAGCCCGTCGAAAGTGAAGTTAAGCTGATTGCGATAAGGAACCGAAGCCAGCAGAAACCGGATCGACGACGGTTTATGTCCTTTGAGCACGAGGTCGCGCAGCGTGTAGAAGTTGCCCAGGCTCTTGGACATCTTTTCGCCCTCGACCAGGAGAAACCGTACGTGAAACCAGAAATGCGCGAACGGTTGCTTCCCGCTGAGCGCCTCGGACTGCGCGATTTCGTTCTCGTGGTGCGGGAAGATCAAGTCCTCACCGCCGGCGTGCAGGTCGAAGGTGTCGCCCAATTCCTCCATTGCCATGACCGAGCACTCGATGTGCCAGCCCGGCCGCCCCGGGCCAATCGAGGTCTCCCACGAAGTTTCGCCGGGCTTTGGCGCTTTCCAAAGCGCGAAGTCGCGCGCGCTGTCCTTCTCATATTCATCCACATCCACGCGCGCTCCATCTTCCATTCCGGCAAAATCCTTCTTTGAAAGTTTTCCGTAGGCGGGGAACTTTGC
>DATNHO010000196.1:0-9942 GCA_035604895.1 Terriglobales bacterium
GCGGGCGGCTGCGATTGGATTTGGCTCGAAGAGAATTGCATGTTGAATCTTGTCGGCCAACAGAAGAGTGACCAGACCGACGTTGGCTCCGATATCGAGGAGGGTCCCTTTGTCGATGTGCTTTCTAACGAACGAGAGGCACTTGAAATTCGGGATCCGGGTGTAGAGCACGGCCGACGAAGCTTGACAGTCGGGGTAGGCGCGAAATCGGAAGCCGTTAAAGAGCGGGACAATCACCGGAGTTCGAACCAGACGCTTCCAGACTTGCCAGCCTCCGGCCATGAACAGGCGGCGCAGTCGCGCCTGGCGGTTGGACTCATCCTGCCAGACTGATCGAACCACGTAGTGCAAATCTCGGATTGAAGGCGAAGCGTTCAGCCGGATGACCTTTTGTAGCGACAATGATTCGATAAGGATGACAAGTGACAATCATAGACTTGGCTCCGGCGAACGAGATAAGAAAAAGGCGTGTCGTTTTTGAGTCATCGAGGTTTACCATGATTCGCAGGGAAAACCTGGAGTGCAGTCATGATGTTGAAGAAACTTGCGTCACTATGCAAAACTCCGTGGCGGAAGACCGGACTTGCGGGTTTCGGCTTTCTTGGAGCAGTCCTGACGACGTTCCTGGCTGTGCATCTGGTTAGCTGCAATAGCAGCTCGCCTCCCAAGCAGTCGACGTTGACGCCCCCTCCCGGCACGAGCGGAACTAACGTCACGACGTACCACAACGACAATGCCCGCACTGGGCAGAACCTGAGCGAAACCATGCTCACGGTCAGCAACGTCAACTCTTCCAGTTTCGGCAAGCTTTTTGTCATCAGTGTGGATGGGAAAGTGGACGCTCAACCGCTTTATCTCACGCAGGTGAGTATTCCGAACCAAGGGATGCATAACGTGCTGTATGTCGCTACGGAACACGGAAGCGTCTACGGCTTCGATGCGGACAGCGGAAAGCTTCTCTGGCAAATCTCGACACTGGCCTCCGGCGAGACCACCAGCGACGATCGTGGCTGTGGCCAGGTGACGCCAGAGATCGGCGTTACCGCGACTCCGGTCATCGATCCCGGAGCAGGTCCGCACGGCACGATTTACGTAGTCGCAATGTCGAAAGATGGATCCGGAAATTACCACCAGCGACTACATGCTCTGGACGTAACTACCGGGGCGGAAGAATTTGGCGGGCCGCAGAATGTTCAGGCTTCGTTCCCCGGAACTGGCGACGGCAGCTCAGGAGGGGATGTGGTATTCGCTCCCGGACAATACGAAGAGCGGGCGGGGCTGCTTCTGCTGAACGGCGTGGTCTACACCGGATGGACCTCCCATTGCGACATCCGTCCCTACACTGGCTGGATCATGGGCTTCAACGGGTCAACCCTGGCGCAGGTCAGCGTGTTGAACGTCACTCCGAATGGCAACGAGGGTTCAGTCTGGATGAGTGGCGCAGGGCTGGCCGCCGACACTTCCGGGAACATCTTTCTCCTCGACGCGAACGGTACATTTGATTCCACACTGGACGCGAATGGCTTTCCGATCCAGGGCGATTTCGGAAATGCTTTTCTCAAGATTTCGACCACGAACCAGCAGTTGGCGGTCGCTGACTATTTTGAAATGTTCAATCAAAGTGCGGAAAACGGTTCTGATGAAGACCTGGGATCGGGAGGAGCGCTGGTGCTGCCCGATTTCATGGACAGCACCGGCCAGACGCGGCACCTTGCAGTTGGCGCAGGCAAGGATTCGAATATCTACGTAGTCGATCGTGACGCAATGGGAAAGTTTAATCCGAACAAGAACAATGTTTACCAGCAACTCCAGGGGGCACTGTCGGGTTCTGTATTTTCCATGCCCGCTTACTTCAACAATACGGTTTACTACGGCGCGGTGAGTGACAACATCAAGGCTTTTGCCATCAGCAATGCGCTGCTCGCGAGCGCTGCGTCGTCGAAAACCGGAACCTCTTTCGGATACCCCGGCGCTACTCCGAGTATCTCTGCCAACGGGACCAGCAACGCGATCTTATGGGCTGCGGAGAACGCCAGTAGTGCGGTTTTGCATGCTTACGATGCGACCAATCTTTCGCATGAGCTATACAACAGCAACCAGGCGTCAGGGGGAAGAGATCAGTTCGGCACAGGAAACAAGTTCATCACGCCGATGATCACGAACGGCAAAGTGTATGTGGGAACAACCAACGGCGTCGGTGTGTTTGGCCTGCTGCAGTGAAATCTGACGCAAAGGATATCGCCGAAATTCTGCATGCGGCTTTTCGTTAGTTTTCCACCCAGATCGGTTTGGCACCGATTGGCACGGTACCGTTGGTGATACGGATCTTGCTGCCGTCCAACGTCAAGTAATCCACATACGGCGAACCGACTTGGTAGGGTATGGTCGTGCAAACGCTACCCTTGCAGGATTGCGAAGTGTCCCACACGGCAACCGCCTCATAGCCGTCAGGCCGGGTGAAAGCGCACGTCCATGTAGTCGAACTGCCTTGCGTCGCGCAAGCCTGGGTCATCGTGGATCCGATCAACCATTTATGAACCTGTTCGTAGGCAACCCCAGCTTTGTTCAACCCAGTTTGTGGGTTATAGAGGCCGCCGTTGCCATCGATCCACCCGCGCCAGTAAAAGCGCTGAACCCCTAGCGAAAGATGCAGGAGGTAGAAACGACCGAGAAATGCGGCCTGCAGATCCTGATCGGTGAAGCAGTCCCCGTCGGTTCGTCCCCAACTCGCCTCCGTGTCCCAAATGGGCTTATTGTCTTGACCGTATTGCATTAGAACCGTGTGCAAGTTCTGCATGACAGTGAGAAAGGTCTCGGGCTCTGGGTAATCGCCGCAGGCAACGACAGAAGGGCGGACGTCGCCGTGGACTGCAATAATATCGGCCCACTGCAGGCCACCCGCAGCCGCATATCCGTTCCACCAGTTCAAACCGGCGCTATAGTGCGAGCTGGTGCCCGGATTCAAGAGCTTGGCATTGGGGTTCACGCTCAGGATGATGCTGCGCGCATCCTGCGCCATTCGTGCTAATTGCGCGTAAGTGCCGCTCCAGTAGGGTGGATTGTTGGGCTCGTTCCAGATTTCCCAGTAATTGACCTCGGTGCCGACGTGCTTGGCGATTGCCGTGACAAAGTCTTGCCAGTGTTGGTCGGTGCCGCTGCCGTCGGCATTGACGTCGTCGGGCGGATCACATTCGCCGACGCCGTCATGACAGCCTGGGTTGATAAACCTCACAGCCCAGGCCGGAGTCATGCCGAGAGTAAACAGCAGGTCCACATGTTTCTGCTTGTGAACTCCCAGCCACATGTCAACGTCCGACCAGTCGTAGACTCCCTGAGCCGGGTTGATTTCTGCCCAGAAGGTGTGCGTGTCCCACAGCCTCAACCCATAAAATGGAATGGTTGCCCAAGGCGACGGCCAATGATCAATCAGGTCCATGAAGCTGGGCTGAACAGCGGAGCCGTTCTGCTGCTGTTGGGAGTGCGCGAGCAGTGGCGATCCCACCAGGGCAAGCATTAACACCAGGGGCAGAGGTGAAGATCGCTGAGCCTGTTTGCTGAGAAAAGCGAGAGGTTCTTTCAGCGATTCGACGAGACGAACGCCCAAGGAAACACGCAAGATAGCCATACAGCCCCCCGCGCCGAACTGTGAACTCTAAGGTTAACCTAATTTCCCTCGTTTCCGGCCCGCTTCCACGACATCAATTCGCCGATGGTGGATCCGCCGGTGCTCGATACTGGGTGTTTGTAGGCTTCGACCTCGTGACGCGAGGCTTCCTCGCCCACGGCTTTGATGCTGAGCCCAACTTTCTTTTCTTCCTGGCTCATCTTGATGATCTTGAAGTCATGCTCCTGCCCAGGCTCCAAAGTCAAAGGCTGGCCGTTGGCATCGACTGCTTCGGAGTTGTGGCAGAGGCCTTCGATACCCTCGGCGATCTCAATGAATGCGCCGAAGCTGGCTACACGCAGGACTTTGCCGTGCAGCACGTCGCCGACTTTATGCTGTCCGAAGAAGCTCTCCCAGACGTCGGGTTGAAGCTGCTTTACGCCGAGCGACAACCGCCGCTTGTCAGGCTCAATGGCCAACACCACCGCTTTCAGGCGATCACCTTTTTTCAAAATCTCTGACGGGTGCTTTACGCGTTTGGTCCAGCTCAGATTGCTGACGTGGACCAGGCCGTCGATGCCGTCTTCGATTTCGATGAACGCACCGAAGTCAGTCAGGTTTCGCACCCGACCTTCGACGGTTGCGCCGACCGGATATTTCTCGTGCAAAGCGTCCCACGGGTTGGTCGCAAGTTGCCGCATGCCCAGCGAAATGCGGCGTTCCTGCGGATGCACGTTCAACACAACGCAGTCCACGTGATCGCCAACATTCACCAGCTTGGAAGGATGCTTCATGCGCTTGGACCACGTCATTTCGCTGACGTGCACCAATCCTTCGATGCCCTGCTCCAGTTCGACAAAAGCGCCGTAATCGGTGACGCTGATGACGCGTCCGCCAACGTGCGCGCCCACGGGATAGCGATGCTCTGCATCTAGCCAAGGGTCGGGCGTTAGTTGCTTGAAGCCGAGCGATACGCGCTGCTTCTCCTTGTCGAACTTCAGCACCTTGACCTGAATCTGATCACCGACGTTGACCAGGTCGCGGGGATGAGTGAGACGTCCCCACGACATGTCGGTAATGTGCAACAGTCCGTCGATGCCGCCGAGATCGACGAAGGCGCCGTAATCGGTGAGGTTCTTCACCACGCCCGTCAGAATCGAGTTTTCTTCCAGGTGCTCCAGAGTCTTGGACCGCTTTTCGCTCTGCTCGCCTTCCAACACCTGCTTGCGCGAGACCACGATGTTGCCGCGTTTCTTGTTGAGCTTGATGATGGCAACTTCGAGAACCTGACCCTTCACCGCGTCAAGGTTGCGAGCCGGACGCAGGTCGGCCTGGGAGCCAGGCAGAAATGCATGCACGCCCATAATGTCGACGGTGAGACCACCCTTGATGCGTTCGATCACAATTGCGCGAATCGGCTTCTTCTCGGCGTGGGCTTTCTCAATCTCATCCCAAGCGCGCAGCTTCTGTGCCTTCTGGTGAGAGAGGTTGATGTAGCCCTCCTCGGCTTCGCCCTTATCCCGCATGACGTCGATTTCGTCGCCGGGCTGGAACCGGGGTTTGCCCTCGTGATCCAGAACTTCCGAAAGGGGCAGCATGCCCTCGGACTTGGCGCCGATATCCACCACCACGTGCGTGCCGGTGAGCTTCAGCACCGTGCCCTTGAGGACTTTGTCCTCGCGCACAGCTTCTTCACTTTCCGTGGTGAAATTTTCCAGGGCCGAAGCAAAATCCTCGACGCCGGCACTTGCCGGCTTTTCATCGTGGTGTTGCGCTGCTTGCGGCATCTCTGAAACAGAAGTCTGCAGGGTTGCGGTTTCCGAAGAGCCCTCGGGGTTCTCGGTTAAGGTTGAGGTCACTGATTCCGTGTCGTGGGGAGTGTTGTCGTCGTGCAAGGTTTATCGCCTCTCTGGTCTACTCGCGCGTGCGCGAAGGATGCGGGAACTGTTTTGCGGACAGCTGGCGTGAGTCTTAGGTTGTGTGGAGCCCGCCCTGGCGGACGGACCTGAACAATCCCAGCGGTCGGACGTTATCAAAAAGCGAACCCGCGTCCAAAAGGGAACCTCTCGACTATAGCAACCGCTTGCAAACAGTGTCAAACCCCAAACTCAGAATAATTGAAGTTGATTAAAACCGTGTTAAAAAGGCCGTCCCATCCCGGTCTGAATTTGAGACGAACTCTTGGCCAATCCTCCTCTGCAACGGCTTGACCATAAAGTGCAGGCTCTTTCGTTACTCCTACCTCGGGCAAAAGGCTTTATATACTTCGATTACTCGGTCACCTTCAACCGCATCAAACCTGCCCGGGCAGGGTTTAAGAGTACGAGTCTATGGCGAAATGGCTCAAGCTGGCTCCGCTGGTTTTTTGGCTCGCAAGCGCGACCTTGCAGGCGCGTGCCGATGTCACCTTACTCCTGGAGGAGCCGTACAGCTACGACGGAGCTTTTGCCGGGACGGGTCACGCGGCCGTGTACCTGTCGAGGGTTTGCGCTGAGTCGCCGGTGGTTCTGCGCCATTGCGCCCCGGGCGAACTAGGCGTCGTCATCAGCCGCTACGACGGCATCGCGGGACATGACTGGATTGCGATGCCGCTGATTCCTTACTTGTACGCGGTCGACAGGCCCGAGAAAGTGCCGCTGTCTGCGGACCCGAAGTTAGCCGACTATCTCAGAGACGAGTATCGGCGAAGTCACCTCCAGTCTCTTGCGCCTGACGGTCCGGAGGGGCAGGCGCCGGCCGGGCGCTGGATCGAACTGGTCGGAACGGCCTACCGCCGGACCATGTACGGTTTCCACCTCGACACCACGCCAGAGGAAGACGACGCGCTGATAAAAAAATACAATTCGGAGCCCAACCGGTTCCGGTTCAATCTGGTGACTCACAACTGCGCGGACTTTGCCCGTAACCTGATCAACTTTTACTATCCGAAAGTGCTTCACCGTAGTGTGATTGGCGATCTTGGCGTCACGACGCCCAAGCAGCTTGCACGGTTGTTTGTGCGCTACGGCGACCAGCACCCGGAACTGCATTTGTCCAGCTTTGTGATTCCTCAAGTGCCGGGCAGCATTCGGCGCAGCAAGCCGGTGCATGGTGTTGCCGAATCCGCATTCAAAGCGAAGAAGTATATGGTGCCGCTGTTGGTATTCCACCCGGTGCTGGCCAGTTGCTTCGTGGTCGCCGCGCTGAGTGAGCGTTTCAATCCGGCACACGATGCCATGGTTTTTGATCCAAGCCGGGAGTTGGAACCACCGCTGGCGGCGGAGCAGCGACGCGAATATCAAAATAAGCTGGACGCGCTGAAGCGCCCGCTCGCCGAGGGCAATCCGTGGATTGCAAACAAGTGGGAGGCTGACGCCGTGCCGCGACTGGACGATTCCGGGAATCCCGAGTGGCAGGTCAGGCTGGGCGACGAAACCGTCGACCTCGGACTCTCACGAAGCAACATTCTTCGTACGTCGGCGCCTCCCGAGTTGGCCGAGTCGATTCTGCTGCTCCGGCTCAAAGAAGAGTTGAAGAACAGCGGAACGCCAAAGGTCTCGGACCACGATGTCGACAACGACTGGGAATTGCTGCAACGGGTTATGCAGGAACGCCACAGAAAACCTGATGCGACCGGCGGCAGCTTGGCCGCAATGCGATCCACCTCACCGTAAGAGCCGAGTTCCGAAACTCGTTCCCATCTGCTACTCTGCCCTGCAATGGACTATCTCTGGACCCCCTGGCGTTACGCCTATGTGACCGCAGGCGCGAAAACCACCGGATGTATCTTCTGCGATCTCCCCAAACTAGGGGACGACGCTAAAGCCCGCATCGTGCATCGTGGCCAGCACTGTTACATCGTGCTGAACACGTTCCCGTACACTCCGGGGCATGTCATGGTGGTGCCATTCGCCCATCTCGATGAATTGCAGAAACTGCCGGTTGAAGCTTCCCACGAAATGATGGATCTGTCGCAGAAAATGGAACAGGTACTGCGACAGCTTTACTCTCCCGACGGAGTGAACCTGGGCATGAACATCGGAAAGGCCGCTGGCGCCGGCGTTGCCGGACACATCCACATGCACGTGCTGCCGCGCTGGGTGGCGGACGCGAATTTTGTCTCAGTGGTCGGAGAAACCAGAATCTTGCCGGAAAGCCTGGAGATGACCTACGGGAGGATTAGAGGCGCTCTTACATCGACGGTGTCATCCTGAGCGAGTGTTCGAAGGGCGAAAACCTCGCTCAGGATGAACGCCGCAAACGCAACAAGCGCACAATCGCGACACTCAAAATGCGGCACCGCGATGCTCCCTATGCGCCCCTGCGCATGTCCACAAAGCGAAACATCGTTAGCCAGAGACCCACCGGTTCTTTATTAGTGGCCGGCGGGCTTCCACTAGTGCTGAGATTAGAGCGAAGCACAATCCTCTGTTGTCATAATAATGTTAATAATTTGTAAGTTTTTGTGAAGATAATCATCGGGCTGGGAAGCTCCCGGAGACAACTGAAATCATTGCCCTAGCAGTTCGTCCAAATCGTTTTCGCCAATCACGCTTACTCCTAACTCCTTCGCTTTATCGAGTTTGGAGCCTGCTTCGTCTCCGGCGACCACGTAGTCGGTTTTCTTGCTGACCGAGCCCGATACGCGTCCACCCGCATCTTCGATTATCTTCTTGACCTGGTCGCGAGGGCGGGTGAGCGCGCCGGTCAGGACAAACGTCTTATCTGCGAGTTTCGTGCCGCGGTGTTTCTTGGTTCCGGAAAATGTCAAGCCGGCTTTACGCAACCGCTCCACCAGTTCACGGTTTCTCGGCTCGTGAAAGAACTCGGCAATACTTTGAGCGATGCGCGGACCCACCTCGGTCGCCTGCTGAAGGTCTTCTTCGCTGGCATTCACGAGCGCGTCCATAGATCCAAAATGTTCGGCCAGGAACTGCGCCGTACGCTCGCCCACAAAGCGAATGCCCAGGCCATAGATCACACGTTCGAGCGGCAACTTCTTGGAAGCCTCAATCTCCCGCAGCACATTCCGTGCCGATTTTTCGCCCATTCGCTCGAGCGACAGCAAGTCAGCCTCGGTCAGCTTATAGATGTCGGCGACATCCTTCACCAGCCCGCGATCGGTGAGTTGATTGACCAACGCTTCCCCCATGCCGTCAATGTTCATCACGCCGCGCGAGGCGAAGTGCAGGATGGTTTCCCGCAGCTTCGCCGGACAGTTGGCGTTTACACAGCGGTAATCCACTTCGCCTTCGCTGCGCACAACCTTCGTGCCGCATACGGGACATTTCTCCGGCACATGGATTAACTTGTGGCCACGCGGGTGATCTTTATCTTCGACAACGCGTGTGACTTTCGGGATGACGTCGCCGCCGCGTTCGACTTCGACCCAGTCATCAATCTTCACGCCCAGCCTTTCGATCTCGTCGAGGTTATGCAAAGTGGCGCGACTAACCGTCGTGCCCCCGATCGGCACCGGCTTCAACATCGCTACCGGAGTCAATTTGCCGGTCCGGCCGACTTGCCACAAAACGCCTTCAATCTGCGTAACACCGGCCCGAGCGGCGTACTTGTAAGCGATCGCCCAGCGCGGCGCCTTCCCGGTGTAGCCCAGTTCCTCCTGCAGCGCCGTGCGATCGACCTTGACCACAATGCCGTCGATCTCATAGGGAAGTTTTTCACGCTTGGTTTCTTCTCGTTCGATGAATGCCCAGACCTCGTCAAAGCTCTTGGCCAGTTTGCGACTGGCATTGACCTTGAATCCGGCGGCATCGAGGGCGTTCAAGCTCTCCCAGTGACGATCAAAGAAGGTGCGCCCGTCGCGCAGCAACATGTAGGCAAAATAGTCGAGCCGCCTTTGCGCAACGATGCTTGGCTCAAGTTGCCGGACGGTCCCGGCGGTGGCATTGCGCGGATTGGCGAACAACGAAAGTCCCTTCTCTTCGCGTTGCTGATTCATCTTTCGGAATGCCGCCAGCGGCATCAGCATTTCACCACGCACCTCAAAGTCTGGAGGAATGCCCGCCGCCTTGAGTTTTTCTTTCGGAATCGACAGCGGAATCGAACGCACCGTCCGCACATTCAGCGTGACATCTTCGCCCACAGTTCCATCGCCGCGCGTGATTCCGCGCACCAGACGTCCATTCTCATAGAACAGCGCGAGCGACATGCCGTCAAGCTTCAGCTCACAGACGTAGTCAATGTCCTTGCGCCCGCTGAGCTCGTGAACCCGCCGTTCCCAGTTGCGCAGGTCGTCCACGTTGTAAGTGTTGTCGAGCGAAAGCATGGGCGAGGAGTGCGCTGCTTTGACAATGCCCTCCCGCGGCTTGCCGCCAACCCGCTGCGTAGGAGAATCCGGT
>DATNHO010000197.1:0-7760 GCA_035604895.1 Terriglobales bacterium
GGTGGATTCCGGAAATGCGAATTGCTCGCACTGCTCAGAGGTTAGCTTGGGATTTACGCTGACATCGAAGAATGCGGCATTGAAGTTTGTGCCGGTATAGAGTTTGCGGGGCAGTTCCACGGCGCTGATGGTGGTTCCGCCAGGTTGGACAAAGTTCGTTTCGAGTGATCCTAAGCCATCGAGTTCGAGATTTGCGTCGTCGCCTTGTTTCAGGCTGCCGTTTTTCGGGTAGCGGAACGAGACTCCGAAGATGGGATTGGTGTAGGTGGAAGCTGATAGCTTGCGTTGACGCGATTTCCTCTTAGCTGGCGGTTGGCTAGCTGTCGGCATGGAAGTTGAGATGGGCGCGATCAAGTTCGGCTGGCTGGCAACGGTTTGAGTCGGCGCGGCGATGGTGGCCGATTGATTTGACTCTTTCGAGCAGCCGCTTTCGAACACGAAGGTTCCCAGCAGCGCGGTCGCGATCAGTGAGCCGACCAGCATAGCTGTTTTCTGTTTGCTGGCAGCTTTTTTTTCGACTGCCGGCAAAGTAGGTTTCGTCGGCGAAATGCTTGGTAACTGTTTTTCTTGTTTTGTTTCTGGTTTCTTGTCTGGACTTCCTGATAATCCGAGTTGCGTGAAGTGCGTCATATTGGCCTCCTGTGCTGGTTCCCCCAGTCGGGAACAGTAAGAGCAAGATTGACGCCGTTGGGGAGCGGATTGATTTCACGAGGGTTAGAGGATGGCTGGCGCGGAAGAAGCGTGGCCGGCGGGAGACGCTGTGGCGGGCGGGACACGGCTCGAACGAATCTTTCGCCCCGCTGGGGCTCGACATTTCCTCGTCCTACCCACGGCTTGCGCCGTGGGCTGCATTCTTTCACCGCTTCGCGGTTGTCGCGGTCGATTCCCTTGCGCTAGAAGAGCGCGGTTGGGCGCCGCTTCCAGGGCTTGCCTTTTTCTACGGATGTCTTTTCCATGTCGTTCACGTAGGCGCTGGTCTGGGTCAGGATGTGGTGCAGATCGTTGCCGACGCTGATGAAGGTGAATCCCTTTTCGAGGAATTCGCCGACGCGCGCGGTGCCGAAGAGGAATAGTCCGAGGATGACGTTGTTTTTGCGAGCGTGCTCGATGAGTTTCTGCGTGGCTGCTCCCAGCTCGGGCGAAGTGTACATCAGGGGGAACTCATATTTCTCAAACAGGCCCATGGACATGCACAGATCGTTCTGACCGAGGAACAGAATGTCGACGCCGGGGACGGCGGTGATCTCGGCCATGTTCTGGATGCAGGAAGCGGTTTCCACCTGCAAAGCGACGATCAGGTTTTTGTTGGCGGTCCCTGCGTAGCCGAGCAGGCCGGCCTTGTTCATGCTGCGCTGCGGAAAGTAGACCGAGCGCGTGCCGGTCGTCGGATACTTGTTGCAACTTACGGCTTGGCGCGCTTCTTCGGCGTTGTTGATGTAGGGAATGAGAACGCCATCGGCGCCGAGGTCGAGGGCCTGCTGGATTCCGGGGCGGTCGTCGTATCCGCCGACGCGGACGATGGACTTGGCTCCGCCGCTGGCGATGGCCGCCAGCATGGTGGAGAGTTTTTCGTGGTCCATGGGGCCGTGCTGCGTGTCGACCAGCATCCAGTCGTAGCCGCTGTGGGCCAGTTGTTCGGCGACGGTGGGGCTGTGTGAGTTCAGGAACAGGCCCATCTTAGGCTTGCCATCGCGCAGTTGCTTCTTGAAATCGGCGCCACTGAGGGCGGCTTCGGACATATAGGAAATTCCTCCTGAGGAAAGTTCTTAGTTTAACCTACTCGACTGTAAGAGATGGCCGACGCTGAATCTTTGGTAGTGGCAGCCGCTCGAAACGCAAGAAATTGAGAAGTGGGCTGGGCTGCCTGGTTCAGCGTCTGATTGACTTGCCGGTTTCCGCCACGTAAGATTCGCCACGAAATGATCGGCCAGATTATCAGCAGCCCAGCGGACGTTCAAAGGCTTGTTGGCGGCGGCGCAGGGCGGTTCAGCATGATTCGGTCACAATTTCAAATCTGAGGAGGCGTGATGCAGCTACGCCTGGAGAGCCGTCCCGTGGGCGACGTTCTGGTGATTCAGTGCCAGGGACGGATCGTCGCGGGGAAAGAAGTTTTTACGTTGCACTCTTTCGTGGGAGATTCCTTCGTCAAGTACGGCGACGTGGTGCTGCAACTCGACCAAGTGGAGTTCGTCGACAGCAGTGGGTTGGGCGCGTTGGTGCGCCTGATGCAGGCCGCGCGATTGAAGGGCGGAGACCTCAAACTCAGCGGAGTGCCACCGCGGATCCGCAAAACGCTGGAGATGACCAGCTTGCTCTCGCAATTTGAAACCTACGATTCAATCGAAGAAGGAATTACGGCAGCGTACCTGGGATCGCGATATTCGCGGGGAAAAACCGGGGACGCACGGCCGCGGATGCTTTGCGTTTACGACTCTACCGATGTGCGCACCTTTCTGCGAGAGGTGTTGTGCAGTGCCGGATACAACGCCATGACGGTTGCGACCGTCGACGACGCGCGCATTCTGCTGAAGGCGACCAAGGCGAAACTGGTGGTGATTCCAGCGCGAATGCAATCCGTACACGGCAAATCGACACGCGAGGCGCTGGAGCAGATCGATCCAGCTGTCGCTCTTCTGATTCTGGATGAAAACTTCGCCTCGCAAGATCCCGGAGAGGCCGCGGAGACATTGTTGAACCGTGTTGCTGGCCGGTTTCAGTGATTTCGAATATGCTACTCGAACTGTTTTCGGAAGCTGGCTAGCTGCTGTTTCAAGTCAGCGACTTCCTTCCTAAGATCGTTCAATTCGCTCTCCAGACGATCTACGCGGTCGGCGTGGTTGGCGTAGCCAGTGTCCAACGCGGGCGAGGGCGCCCGCGCCACGTCTGCGGCGTCTTCTATGTCGCCAGCTAACAGGTGCTTGTAGCGGGCTTCTTTGGTTCCGGGTTGCCTGGGCAGAACTCTGGCCAGCGGGAGGTCGCGCTGCATAAGGCGTTGCAATGTGGATTGCACTTCGGTGAGATCTTCGAAGCGATGCATGCGCTCGGTGCGTCCGCGAAGTTCGCCGGGGGTTTGAGCGCCTCGCAACAACAGGACACAGAGGATGGCGGTCTCGCCGCGGGTAAAATTGAAGACTTCCTGCAGGCGATGCTCGTACTTCGTGACCCGGCTGTCAGCACTGCTGGTGGGGCCGGCGAGGCGTTTTTCCTGAAGCGTGTTCAGCGCTTGCCGCACCGCTTCTTCGTCGAGATTCATCACGGGATCGCGATTGTTTTTCTGGTTGCAGGCGTTGACCAGCGCGTTCAGCGAGAGCGGATAGTAGTCGGGCGTAGTGACGTCTTTTTCTATCAGTGAGCCCAGCACTCGAGTTTCGATGTCGTTGAGCACTATGTTCATTGCATGATTCCTTTTCCAGTCATAGGACGCGGTAAGAGCGGCAAAGTAAACTTGTAGCGCCGGCATCGTGCTGGCTGTCGCGAGGGCATTCTGGTCCTCATTCGTGCGGGCGGGACGTCCCCACGACAGCCGCCGAGACGGCGGCGTTGCACGACTCCAGATTGTACAGAGGCTACGGGCGTTGCAGGCCACAGAATCCAGTGGAGCTCGCTCGACCCGGCAGGCTGTCCGCGCACGAGCGACGCCGGATAGATTCCTTTAATCTGTGTCATAAGCTTTTTTGATTGGCAGCGGGATGGGCTCCGCGATACCCTTACGACGTTGTGATCCTCCCCCAAAACTTATCTGAATCTTTGCGCACAATTTAAAGGAGATCGATGCCGACAGAACTGCGAAATTTCCTGGCCATCCCGTACGACGAGCTGGAAGAGATGAATTTGAGCGCGAAGGAGCAACGCCGGAATCGCGTTGCCCCGCAGAAAATTCAGGAAGAGCGTCTCAAATATCTGACCGGCGAAAAGCGGATCAAAGCTGTGACCGTGCTGTTCAGCGACCTGGAAGGCCGCCTGCACATGCTGGACTACGACAAGAAATTTCTTCTCAAGAGCTGGGACAACCTGACGTTTGACGGGTCCTCGATTCGCGGATTCACGGCGCAGCGGGAAAGCGATCTTCGCCTGGGCATTGACTGGAGCGCGTTTTACTGGGGTCCAGCCGATGTGTTCGGGCCGGGCAAGGTTCTGGTTTTCGGCGATGTGATCGATAAGGGTGGTACACCCTATAGCGCCGACATTCGCGGCATCCTCAAGACGTACGCCGAAGGATTGCATAAGAAGCATGGCTACACGCTGAACGCGGCCAACGAAATCGAGGGGTTTCTGTTTCAAGGTCCGGACGCGGAGCGGCGCTACCACGAAACGGGCAAGTTCGAATACGTCAACACTGGCGGCTACTATCATTCGCTGCCGGGCGACGTGCTGCGCACTTTCATCGATACCACGGCGGAAGTGCAGCGCAGCATGGGTTTCCAGAACGAAAAAGATCACCCCGAAGTGGCGCCCTCGCAGTTTGAGATCAACTATGGCTATGGCGAGGTGGTGGCAGCAGCCGATCAGATTCAACTCTACAAGTTGATTTGCCGCCAAGTGGCAACGCGGATGGGTTGCACGGCGTCATTTCTGCCCAAGCCGGTGGTGGGCGTGAACGGCAGCGGGATGCACACCAACGTTTCGATCAGCGAAGGCGGGAAGAATTTGTTCTGGGATGCGAAAGGCGAGGAGAAGCTGAGCAAAATGGGATGGGAGTTTGTCGACCGCATTCTGACCCATGGCAATGATCTCTGCCTGCTGTTGAACGCTAGCGTCAACGCCTACCGGCGACTGGACCCACACTTTGAGGCGCCGAACCAGATTAAGGCGTCGCCCACGGACCGCGGTTCCATGGTTCGTATTCCGATTGGCAACGAAAAGAGCATGCGGGTGGAAGTCCGGTCGGTGTCCCCCGATGCGAATCCTTATCTCGTCATGTTGTCGATCTTCAAGACGGGGCTTGATGGCGACACGGCGAAGATCAAGAACCTGCGCCAGGCGCAACGCTACTTGCCGGACAATATTTATGACGCGCTGGCGAACTTCCGCAACGCGGAGTGGACCACGAAACTGCTCGGGGAAGATGTGAAGGCTCGTTATGCAGACCTGAAGCAGGCTTCAGCGGATCGCTGTCCGCGGCTGCTGGGAACGTTCGTGAAGGCTCCCGAGGTGCAGTATCACCACGACGTGTACAACCAGTTCCTGTGGAATTTGTTTTAGGCGGATAGCTGACCGTTCGTGCTACGCGGGCCATTCACTAATGTGGGTCGGCGTAATACTTCCGTGCGCGTAATTCATTGAAAGCCGGTGAACGCCGCTGTCATAATCAACTCTTGACGGAGCGTGTTTCCTGGCTACACCTTCATTGACCAAGAATCTCGACGAGCGCTGGCTGCCCGCGTCAATCCTCTGCCTTCGCGATTACAGCCTGAACACGTTTCTGCGTGACGTGATCGCGGGGGTAACGGTTGGACTGGTGGCATTGCCGCTGGCGATGGCATTTGCGATTGCGTCTGGACTGACGCCGCAGGCAGGAATTTATTGTGCAGTGGTGACGGGATTTCTGATTTCGGCTTTGGGGGGATCGAAGACGCAGATCGGTGGTCCGACCGGCGCATTTGTAGTAGTCGTAGCGGGCATCGTCGCCGTGCATGGGGTTGATGGGTTGTTTATGTGCACGGTGATGGCCGGCGTTCTGCTCGTCATCCTGGGCGCGACGGGCATGGGCACGGCAGTGAAATTTATCCCACGGCCCATCGTGATTGGTTTCACGAATGGAATCGCGATTTTGATTGCGAGCACGCAGATCAAAGACTTCTTTGGATTGACCATCGGGAAAGTTCCGGGAGAATTCTGGCTGCGCATGGAAAGCATCACGGCCAATTTTCATACGTTATCGTCCACGGCAACGGTACTCGGTGTCGGTACCCTGGTGGTGCTGCTGACGTGCCGGGCGCTTTCAAACCGCATTCCCGGACCGATCGTGGCGATGGTCGCTGGGACGATTGCGGTATTCGCACTTAAATTGCCGGTAGAAACGATTGGAACGCGTTTCGGTGGGATTCCGAGCGGGTTGCCGCACTTCGTAGTTCCGCACTTCCGGGCCGATCTTATTCACGGACTGCTGGGCCCGGCGTTTACGGTTGCGATGCTGGGCGCGATTGAGTCGCTGATGTCGGCGGTGGTGGCGGACCGCATGAGCAATGACCATCACAATCCGAATGTCGAGCTGATGGCGCAGGGCGTGGCCAATATTTTTTCACCAATGTTTGGCGGGTTGCCCGCCACGGGCGCCATTGCGCGCACGGCGACCAATATCCGCGCCGGCGCCAAGACGCCGGTTGCGGGAATTATTCATGCGCTAACTTTGGTTTGCGTGCTGCTGTTCGCTGCCCCTCTGACCAGCTACATTCCGATGGCCTCGCTGGCGGCAATCTTGCTGGTCGTGGCCTACAACATGGGTGAGTGGCGGGAAATCCCGCAACTGCTGAAGCTGACTAAGACCGATATCAGCGTCTGGCTGGTGACGTTCGCGCTCACAGTGTTTGCCGACCTTACGGTCGCGGTCGAGGCAGGAATGATTCTTGCTGCGTTGCTCTTCATTGGACGAGTGGCAAACACCACGACCGTTTCCCAGGTCACCGACGATTACGTCGAAGACGGGCGCGTGCATATCCTGCAGGACAAAGACATTCCTTACTACGCAACCATTTTCCGCATTCATGGGCCATTTTTGTTTGGGGCGACGGATAAGGTCTCGGTGATCGTGGAGAAAATTCATGAATTGCCGCCGGTGGTCATTCTGCGCTTGCGTAATATGACCGCAATTGACGCGACGGGATTATTTGCGCTGGAGGAAGTGGCGCGGGAACTGCATGCGGTCAAGCGGACCTTGATTCTTTGTGGCGCGCGGGAGCAACCGGCTCAGCTGATTCGGCAGGCCGAATTTGAGGACGTGATCGGTCGCGAGAACATCTGCGAGAACGTGCAGGCTGCACTGAGGCGGGCGGAAGATGTTTTCGAGGGGATGGAGAACAAGGCCGCGGTGGGCGCCCAGTGAGACCGGTCCTCCCCCGAAGGCCGATCTCATCCGCTATCCGACGCCCGCCAAGACCCTTTGCTGCGGATCTGGGACTACTTATTGCTGGCGGCGGCCGTTACTGGCGTCTGGGTTATTCCCAGGTAGCCATTCACGGCCTGGGTGGACAGGTCCGTCATGATGGCAATTTGCGGGACCGTCTGCCCCTGAGCGTTCAACAGCCGCACCTGCGCGTCATCCGAAAGCTTAACTGTGTACCCTGCCGGCTCAACCCTGGTCGGTTGCTGCACGGATGCGGCTGGTGTAGTTGTCGTCTGTGGTTGGGCCGTGGTAGCTTGCGCCGCGGCGCCAAAGTCGAAAGCGGTTCCCCCAGTAATTGGAGTTGCCATGGTGATTTCCTCCTTCAACCTACCGTTATCAGGGATTATCGGCAGCTCTGCAGATAACTTTAGGTCGCCGCGAATTCTGCACTAATTGTGCGTACTGCGCTGTTTCTAAGGAGCTTGCCCAAGTGCTCGCATGAGCCCATCAAAGCGCTCGCCGGGTTGCTAGGTCGGGCTTTGCCGCTATAGTCTGTTTGCAGTCGGGAGGACCTGTTCATGCTCCGAATGCTGTTGCACTGGGTCGTCAGTGCGTTGGCGGTCTGGATCACTTCGCGTGTAGTCCCTGGCTTTTATGTGGACGGCGCGGCTGCCGCACTCATTGCAGCAATTGTTATCGGCTTGGTCAATGCGACGCT
>DATNHO010000198.1:0-94485 GCA_035604895.1 Terriglobales bacterium
AAAAACAAAAACGCGTCACGCTCGAAGAGCGGTTTCGGTACAATCGCAGCCGCTCGAAGGAAACAACCATGGGTGCGCTTAGCCCGAAATCGTAGCTACCAAATGCGCCTTCTTACTCTCATGGGTGCTGAAGACGAACAGAAAGAGCTCTGAGCCGGGATTTTCATTTTGACCTGCCGGATGGCTACCCTTGTACACCCGAGGCCCTTACAAATGAAGTAAATTGTTCTTCGTCGCATCAGCTTTCACTCCGGGAGCCATTGAGGCGGACTCGTGTCGATATGCAACCGGCTGAAACTCCCGTTCCGAGGCGTCTCTTGGGACACCACTCCATGCCCTGAGCCCTTTTTCCCCAGCAGCTTCGTTTGACGCGCGTTCAGCCTGTTGGGACCGGCAGCGCCCAGATCCGCCGGAGCATCGTGCTGAATAGGCGTCGGGTTAGATGACCCTCCGCCAACATCAGCCAGTAATACTGCGCATGCTTCACCAGGCGCCCACCGGTCTTTACCAACCGCTGCTGCGCTCGTCAGCGACCAGGTGTCGATTCTTTTCGGCAGCACTAGCCGTCGCCACAGGTTGCCAAGGTTGTACGCTAGCAGGCTGAGTTGCAACCTGACCTCGTTCGCGCGAAACCGATGGCACGACAGGCGCGTCCAATGCGTCGCCTGTTTGCCTTCCTTGATCCATTGCTCGGCCGTGCCCCGTTTATTGTAGAAGCGCACTATCGCCCGGCTCGGCAGGCTCAGATTTGTGACGATGACGATGAAGCCGACTCGCGGGAACAGTTCCCCGAAGTGGAACTCCACCTTCGCCACCACCCGTCGCGCCGTTTTCGAACTGGCCGCTTGGTAGAGAAAGTTTTTGTACCAGACCACTGGCTTGTGGCTCGGTCTTCCCGCAGGCCGCGTCAGCAATTCCGCAATGTGCCGCTCCAGGTTCTCGTTAGCTGGTGTGCGGATGGCATACTTCACGCCGCGCTCCTCCAGCGCTTCGTAGATCTCCGGTTTGGCAAAGGCCGCGTCCGCACGAAAGGCAACCTCCTTGCCCTCCGCCTGTTGGCGCTCGATCTCAGGTAACAGCAACTGATCCCGGTCTTCGGCGCTGTGCACATTGCCCGGACGCAGCTTCGCCCCCAAGCAGTCCCCGTGACGATTGAACAGAAACAGAGGGTGGTAGCAGACCGACTCAAAGTGCCCGTTGTAGGCGCTGCCCTCCTGCTCACCATGAACCGGACTCTCGCTGGAGTCCATGTCGAGCACGACGCGGTCGGAGCCGTCGAGAGACTCAGCCTGCCCCAGCGTCTCCCGGTTCAACGCCATCAGCCCGATCAGATTCTCTTCCTTGGTCAACAGTTCCGTCTCGAACCAGTGCAAGGTCGAGGTCAGCGCTGCGCCTCGGTCCCAGATCCTCTGCGAACTGATCAATCGGAAGGTAGGGTCGGCTGCCAGTCGTTCGGCGTCGTTGAGGTCCTCATAACCCGCCAAGCGGCTGTAGACCGATTGCCGGAGCAGATCGGTCAACGTGAACTGCTTATTCAAGCCTTGTCGCGAGTCGCTCAATTGTTCCTGGATGAGCTTGTCCAGGCCCAGTCGCTCATCCAACTCGCGAATCAGACCACCGTCGGAAATCACTCGGGACCCTTGGAAATCGACCTTCAAGGAAGTATTGAACGAGAGCTGAAAGGACTGATTTTGCTTCTCACCCATCGGGTGTGGACATCCGAGGCGTCTTCGCTGCGTTTAGATCCGCATAGTTACTGATGAAAGATAGCACCCGCAGGCTCGCTGGAATGCCTTCATTTCGGAAATGTGGGTTAAGTCGAAGGCCAACAGTATGCCAAGCACAAGGGCCCAGCGCAGAGTGGGCTCCCAGGTGCGCCATCTCAAATCACCCTATATTTGCGCTGCCCTCGCAGCTGTCGACACCGCTACCTCGACGGCTGGAGGGAGCGGGACATCCGGGCTACCGTGATCTCTAACTGGTGCTTTGAAAAGGCCTTGGCGGTCTGCTTCTGTCGGCAGGACAGCGCTGCAGTTCTGTCCCAGGAATGGGAAACTTAGCGCTATGCGCCTCTGATTATGCGCTCGGGGAAGAGGGACTATCGGATTAGATGGGTTTGTGTGTGACACTGAGCGCATAGAGTGATGAGATTTTCCTCTGCATCATCCCCGAGCAAACTGCGCGAACGAATATGATGAACCTGAAGGTTTCGCAGAGAACCACAGCGTTGGCAACGCCATCCATCTCGTCGGAGTACCCTTTCGCACAGCTGCTTGTACGAGAGCTCATCGAGCCGCAGCCGCGGGCGTCTGGCCCAAGGAAGGGGTGTCATATGTGTGCGCGCTCTATGAATTCTTTCTGTTTGGGCGGTGGTAGTAAATCGAAAAGCCGCTGCAACGAAATTACCAGTGCGTCTGGATCCCCAGCTTCAAGGTTCGCGCCCGCAAGAAAGTCGGCGCAAATCATCTCCAGGATGTAGCCTCGCGATTTATCGCTTCCCAGCATTAGACCTGCCGTTTCAAGGGCCTGCTCGATAACCGGAAGCTGGCTCTTGTACACCTTGAAATAGATCATTTCCCATGGCTCTGACTCTTTGCCGGTGAGGTGTCGCTCGACTTCGCGCTTGAACTCCTCCCTGGGCAGTTCCTTGGCCTTGTGCACCCAGGGTGCACAATCGAACTGTTCCCCCTCGTGCCGGGCCACTTTCACCATCTCTGCCGCCTTACGCCAGCCTATTTCGCGAAGCCGTTGCTTCGGTATCTTCGTCAGATTCTCGTGAATGGCCATCAGGTAGTAGGCCTTCCGTCGTGATTCAGGGAAGCGTTTCTCAAGGAACTCATCAAACGATTTCAGGTTTTCCAGCCTCCAGTACTGCCCCGCCCGAACTTCGCAAAGATACTGCCCCAACTCGACAAAGCGCACATCGCGCTCCTGTTCCTTCGTATTCTCCCAGGCGAGAATCTCGTCGATCTTGTCGAGGACAAGCAGAGCTCGCCGTCGATCGAGATTCGGCGCCATCGGTACCTTGTTAGTCCACAAGCTCGTCAAGCCAATCAAGATCGTTTGCTCCCGGCCGACGGATCAGGTTCGTTTCAATCAGTTGCTGGTTACCAAGACACAGGCCCAGATGAGGGCAGCTGACACAGCCGTTCTGGGGGAAACGTATACCGCTGTGCGAGGCGAAATGCCCGGACTCGAGCTGATGGATGGTCGCATCAACTATACGGCCAAATTCCCGGCGCTGTTCGTCTGAGATCGTGGCCTTCAGGTATTGGATCTCGGGTACCTGCTTCCGGACGAACACGACAAAGGCAACATCCGGGATGCCACTAACCCAGGAATAGCAGATGAGCTGCGGATCGAGGGACAGAAGCCCGTCAGGCTCTTCTGAATAGCGGCTGGTCGTAGTCTTCCAGTCGATCAGGCAGCGCTTGCCATCGAGTTCACCAATCGCGTCAATATAGGAAACGAAATCGTTGCCTCGCTCGAGGGACCGAGTGATCTTAAGCTGAAGGCTCTCATTAGGGCGCCGGATACAAACCCGCTCATCCCGTACGAACGTTTCTAGAAGGTGGACTCCTTGGTGAAGGAGCCGATCCCAGGATTCTCCCTTCCGGTATTCAAACGGAGTGTCGCGGAAAGCAGACCATTCCTTGAACAGTGCCGCGGTGCAGTCCCGTTGTTCGAAGTAAGCGCCGAGAGCCTTTTCAAAGCAGCGGCCAAAGACCATGGCTGCTCGAGTGTCTTTCTCGCGCCAGCCATCGAGATATCGGTAGCGATAGCTGCGGGGGCAGCGCAGGTAATGGCTGATCTGGGTGAAGCTGAAAGTCATCGACGTTCCTCTACGTGAGTGGCGTCGGCCTCTGAATGGGAGAGTTCTTCCCACTCGGCGGCTGGCGCGAAGGCTTCCAGATTTTGAAAGGTGTGGCCGTTCAGGGTTACGTGTGTGGTCCTGACGACACCCCGAAGATTGATCAAAGCCTTTTCATCCATCTGATCCTGGCTGAGTAATTCCATGTCATAGCCGAAGTCGCGGAGGAACCAATTGAGTTTCCAGAGAGCGCGTTCGGTGCAATAAAGTCGGCCCGAGAAGGATCGGCGCCCGAAAGACTCAGGTTCCAGCACAACGAATCGGACAAGCAGGAAAGACTTTTGTGGATGCCAGCGGTAGGAGGCCCATTCGACACGCACGAGGAACAGGCCTTCGAGGGGATGGTCACCATCCTGCTGATGCGAATGAAGACCCGGGATATTGCGTTTCATTGCTTCACCTCCACCGGTTGGGAATAGGAATTGAGCTTGCAGATCAGGCCATCGAGGTCTTCCTTTGCTGACACCGCAATGTGGGAGATGAAGGATTCGACCAAGTCTCGGCTGGCCTCTTTGAGGGTGTGAGTGCCGCAGAAGTCAGCGGCATAGGCCTTGACGAGGGTCGGATCGAGTTTATACCGACGGATCAGAAGGCAGAGTTGGTCGCGGAGACGTGGCTGACCTTTATTGGAACCGTTTGAACTGTGAGGACCGTTCGAAGTACCTGACACTGGGAACGCTTTCGACGGTTCGGAAAGCCAACCCAACTCGTCGACAGAGCAGAGGCCGATCCCATAAGCCTTCCGGAGAGCTCGGTTGACAGCCCGAGTTTCAGCGACGCGCATCTCGGCACCTCGGACGAGCGGCGACACATTCGAGGGATCGGCATCGCCGTAACCGACAAACACCCTAGAGAGACCACTCTTGTGAACGATAGCTTTGAAAACCCAACGAGCCGCCGTGAGATCGGAGAACTGGTCTTGTAGGATTGTCTCGATTCCACGACAGCGTCTCCTGGAAGCAAGCTGCAAAAGTCCGGAGTGAGTCACATACCATCGACCATCCAAGAACTGCAGATCGCCCGCAGCTACCGAGAGAGAATACCTTGCAGTAAGCTCACGAAGACCGCGAAGCGCTACACGCGAAGGCTCGCCCCAAAGTTGACGCGCGAGCTTTGCGTTGGAGCGAAAACTGACAACATTCCTCTTCATGAATCCTCCTTGGTATCGAACGCAGAATGACCAACCCCCCGCTCCTGCGGAGAGCTCGAGTCACATTTCTTCCATTGCCATGGGCAGCCTTAGCGATGTAAAAGAGAAACGTTTGCACGTTAGACGTTGCTGGCGTGGCGGCGTTTTGGGTCTCATATCTATAGGAATATTTTATATCTGCACATATATCATGTCAAGAAAAAACATGCGAACCAAGGTTGTGTCGGTCGATTGGAAGGTAGTTGGGAGGAGAATTAGGGAACTCAGAGGGTTTGACATGACACAGGCAGATTTGGCGCGTCGGATTGGAGTTAGCCAGGGTTATTTGTCAACTGTCGAGAACGGTCAGGGAGAAATTGGAGCAGAAGTGCTCCTCGCTCTCAGTCGAGAATTTGATAAGTCATTGGAGTGGCTACTTACGGGCGAGGAATAGATTTAGTCGAAAATACCGTCTCAATCGAAGGAATCGGGCAGCGCAATCCGAAGTCATTCGTATCTTGATTTTTGGGATTCTCGGATTACAATCGCAGTGTGAAGTCGAACGTACGAAGCGAATCGGTGTGTTGTCCAACCGGTTTGCGCTTCTAGTACGAAAGGGATCTAGAGCCAGAAGCGGGGCAAGCGTTACATAACGGGGCGGATCTAGGTGTCATGGCAATGACACCCGAGATCAGAAGGCGGGCGCACACGCGTTCGCCTTTTTTTTTGGCATGACCATCCGCGCTGTGCCGCGGATAACGGAGCCCGACCTATGATGCAAGACCGCACCAACGGAACGTATGACGTAGGTTTTGGTAGACCGCCCAAGCATGCGCAATTCAAGAAGGGCCAGTCGGGCAATCGCAAGGGGCGGCCCAAAGGAACCCTCAACCTGGCAAGTGTGCTGGAACGAACTCTGCGCGAGAAGGTAGTCACCAACGAAAATGGTCGTCGCAAGGTAAAAACGAAACTCGAGGCTGCGATCTCGCAGTTGGCTAATAATGCAGTCTCTGGAGACGGTCAGGCTGTTAGGTATCTGTGCCAACTCGTCAGATCCGCTGAAGAACAATCAGTCGCTGTTGAACCCAGAACACAGTTCTCAGAAGCAGACCGAAAAGTCCTGAACAACATTTTCAAGCGGTTTCAACAGACCCTTAAGGAGGGTAACGATGAAATCGACCACAAGTAAATATCATGCGCTGCTACGCTCGGATTTCAATGCTTTCATCGAGCGCAGTTTCCACGAACTAAATCCCACAACAGCCTTTCTGTCGAACTGGCATATCGAAAAGATAGCGGCGGAACTCGAAGCCTGCCGTCGAGGTGAAACTAAGCGACTGATCATCAATGTTCCTCCCCGCTCGCTCAAATCCCACTGCACGTCGATCGCGTTTCCAGCCTGGGTGCTTGGTCACGATCCAAGTGCTCAGATCATCGCGGCAAGCTACGCTCAAGAACTGGCCAATAAATTATCGGGCGATTGCCGGGCTCTTTTCTACAGTTCCTTCTATCAGGATCTGTTTTCAACTCGACTGTCACCGCAACGCCAAGCCGTGGAGGAGTTCGTGACCACTCGGCAGGGATTTCGCCTTTCGACCTCCACCGGTGGCGTGCTGACGGGCAGAGGTGCGAACTTCATCATCATCGACGACCCGCTAAAACCCGATGACGCTTTCTCCGATACCCAGCGGAAGGCAGTCAATGACTGGTTCGATCAAACGCTGTACAGCCGTTTAAGCAACAAAACAAACGGGTGCATCATCCTCATTATGCAGCGACTGCACGAGGATGATCTTGTGGGCCATGTACTGGGCGTTGAACCCTGGAAAGTGATCCGGTTCCCCGCCATTGCCGAAGAAGATGAAACCCATCTCACTCAATCACCCTATGGGACACGGCGGTTTCAGCGGTGTGCTGGCGAAGCTCTTCATCCGGAGCGAGAGCCGCTCGAGGTACTCAAACATGTCCGCGAAGTCCCCGGTGAGTACAATTTTGGCGGACAATACCAGCAAGCTCCGACTCCCCTCGGTGGCGGAATGGTGAAAGCGGAGTGGTTCAAGATCTACACCGAAGCTTCCCTACCTGCGACTTTCGAAATGACCTTTCAAAGCTGGGATACGGCGAACAAGCCCGCCGAGCTGAGCGATTACAGCGTCTGTACCACGTGGGGTGTGAAGGAAAAACACGCTTACCTCCTTCACGTTGTTCGCAAACGCCTTGGGTATCCGGAGTTAAAGCGCGTCGTTCGGGAACACGCAGAAGCATTCAGTCCGCAAACGATCCTGATCGAAGACAAGGCTTCAGGCACACAGTTGATTCAGGAGTTGGTCAGTGAGGGAGTGCACGCGATCCAGAAGTACGAACCGACAATGGACAAAGTCATGCGAATGCATTCGGTCACGAGCACCATCGAAAATGGCTTCCTTCACTTTCCGGACAAAGCGTCGTGGCTTCCCGAATACCGACACGAACTCACGAGCTTTCCGAAGGGCGAGTACGATGACCAGGCCGACTCAACCTCTCAGGCGTTGGACTGGTTCAAACAGCAATACATGAATTCGATACAGCCGTCCATCGAATGTATCAAGCTAGAGGATGATGGTTTCGACTCACCCTTAACCAATCGAAGTGCACTACTTCGTGAGTCGAACCGCACAAGAATTGCATCATTTGCGCGTTATTGATCGACACTTGGCGAGACTGAAGTCCGCGAGTGTTAGTGGAGATTTCTGAGCTGGCAGACCTCTCGCCAGCGCACGAAGGATTTACGATGGCGCGTTCTCAGAAAGCCTTGGCCACGAATTGCTGCAGGGTGGGCCGGCGCCATTCTTAGTCCCTGATCCTTCCTTGATCCCCCACTGTTCGGATTCGTTTCGATCTCCATTCTCTTGACTGAGTTACTCTTCCACAAGGACTTATGTCGCCAAGGACCCTCCCGGAAGCCTCATGTTCCCTGTATTTTTCCCTGTTAGCAGGGAATTGGAGCGGCGAAAAGTGGGCTCTAGACTGGACCCCAAACCGAGTTGCCACTTCAAGGCTCCCGAAGACAAGCGGTGCAATTCTTGTAACGCTGGATGGAAGAATTCCGAAGGCTTTCCCGATCCCACCAAGTAAGTGATGCATAGCCGGCAGTTATGTAGCCGATCTTGCGCTGAGGCCCTAATTGTTCGGTATCGACACGGTGAGGGGGGCCGACTGGGCACTTTCAACGTTGCTCGAATCCACAGACGTCACTGCATACACGTAGGTTTGGCCACCGGTCACCGCGGTGTCGGTGTAGCTCGTTGACGTATCCGCCGTTGTAATCAATTTCGAGAGGCTGTCAGCCGCCGACCCGCGATACACGAAGTAACCGACCACCTGCGACGCACTGGCTTGCCAATTGAGGGCTACTGAATGTTGAAAACCTGTACCAGAGAGCGCAATCGTTAGCAGAGAATTCGAAGCGTTGCTGGGAATGGATAGGCTTCCTTGTACTCCGCCGACACCCGCGGGTTCGAAGTTTACCGAAACCGTGACGGATTGATTTGGCGTCAACGTCATGTTCGATCCCCCGCTATCGCTGAATCCACTCCCGGCAGCTGAGATCGTCGAGATCGTTACGTTGGCGTTGCCGGTGTCAGTCAGCGTGACGAGCTGCGCAGTTGATGTTCCCACCGCTACCTTACCGAAGTTCACGCTCGTCGTGTTGGCTGATAGGGTCCCTAAATTTTGGGTTGCTTGCTGCAAGCCCGTACCAGACAACGCGATTGTCAGCGGGGAATTCGAAGCATTGCTGGCAATAGAAAGGCTTCCCTGTACCCCGCCCACGCCCGTAGGTTCGAAGTACACGGATACTGTGGCCGACTGATTTGGCGTCAAGGTCACGTTCGATCCCCCGCTCGCACTGAATCCACTACCTGTAGCGGAGACCGTAGAGATCATCAGATTCGCATTGCCGGTATCGGTCAACGTCACAAGTTGTGACGTCGATGTTCCCATCGCCACGTTCCCGAAGCTCACGTTTGTCGAACTTGGCGAGAGGACAGCCGACGGAGTCGCACTCGGAGGATTGCTGCTGCCACCTCCCGATGAACCGCCCGTGCTCGGTGTGCCAGTCAAACCGCAGCTGGCCGCACCAACTAACGCGGAAAGGCCGGCTATGAGCGCGAGATGGCGAAAGCGGAAAGAAATAGCGCTGCGAGAACTGCTAGGACTTCTGCGCGTATGAGATTTCTCAGAGATGGACAACCCCTTGCCTACAACGGGATTGTCGAATGAAAGGCGAATCCGGCACTACTGAACGCAGGTACACAATTGGGACAGGGGGGGGGGGCTGTCCGCTCGGACAGATATTTGCAGCGTTCCGAATGCCACGTTATCCCTAATCGGCCTTCGGTTTCCTCTTACGAAAGTCTACCTGCTAGCTCTCTAACCCCCGAAGCGAAATCTACGGCGTCGCTGTCGCTTCGTTCGAAGGAGTGCTGCTCCCGCCCGAATCCACGGCCTTTACGACATAGTAGTATGCTTGGCCGGACGCCACATTCGTATCCGTATAACTAGTCGCAGAGACGGGAGACGAGTTCAGTGGCGTCGTTCCTTCCCCTCCTGGGGCAGTTCCGCGAAACACGTTGTACGTCACACCACTTGTCGAGCTGGCGCTCCACTGGAGCAAAACCGAATGTGTACCTGTGCCCGACAGACTGACCACTGCGGGTGAATTGGTCGCATTGCTCGCGATGCTAACGCTCGCGCCAGCTACTGCGCCCGCCGTCGTAGGAGCAAACGTCACGGTCAGCGTAGCCGACTGGCCGGGCGTCAGCACCGTGCCGTTCGAAACGCCACTGGCGCTGAATCCCGCACCGGTCACCGTAACGCCGGAAATTGTGAGGTTTGAGTTTCCATTGTTTGTGAGCGACGTGGTCAGCGAGCTGGTGCTGCCGTCACTCACGTTCCCAAAGGACAGGCTCGCCGGACTTGCGCCCAGCAGCAAGGTTGCGGCTGATCCGGTTCCCGATAGGTTGATCACCAGCGGGGAAGGCGTGCCATTCGTGGTCAACGTGACGGAACCGTTTACAGTAGTCGCCGATGACGGCGTGAAAATGACGTTGAAGCTTGCGCTGCCGCCCGCCGCGATCGTGGTCGACGTGCTGAGGCCCGATTGGCTGAAGCCGGTTCCCGCGACCGTGATCTGAGAGAACGTCAGTGTCGCGTTCCCGTTGTTCTTCAGCGTGATTGGTTGCGTGTTGCTGTTTCCGGTGGCTACGGTCCCGAAACTGACGGTGGTAGGAGTGGCTGAAATCTGAGGCTGAGTGCCGGTTCCGCTCAACGCTATAGTCGCCGGCGAAACAGGGGCATTGCTGGTGATCGAAATACTGCCCGGGGCGCTACCTGCTGACGTTGGCGCAAACGTTACAGTGAAGGTGAGATTTGAGCCGGCGCTGATGGTCGTCGGCGTCAAACTCATGCTGTAGCCTGATCCCGTGATCGTGGCCGCCGTGATGTTCAGGGTTGCGTTTCCAGAGTTGGTCAGCGTCACGTTTTGGGTTGCGTTACTGCCCACATTCACGCTATTGAAGGTCACGGATGAAGGACTGATCCCCATCTGCGCCTGCGTCGCCGTTCCGGATCCACTCAAGTTGATTTTGAGTGGCGAACCTGGTGCGGTGCTTGTGATCGAAATGGTTCCGGTGACGCTGCCCGGCGATGTCGGCCCAAACGTAACGGTGAAGGGGGCGGTTTGCCCAGGAGTCAGGGTCTGCGGCGATAATCCGCTCATACTAAAGCCCGTGCCTGTGACGCTGCTCGCAGAGATTGACAGGCTGGCTGTTCCCGAATTCGTCAGCGTCACTGCGACCGACGCCGTACTTCCATCGAGAACGCTTCCGAAGCTGATGCTCGAGGGACTCGCGGCGAGCGAGGCTTGCGTGCCCGTCCCCGTCAATGAGATGGTGAGACTAGGATTGGTCGCCGTCGATGTGATCGTGATGCTCCCGGAAGCAGTACCCGTGCCCGTAGGAGCGAAGGCGGCCGTGAGCGATGCAGTAGCGCCTGCCGCAATTGTTTGTCCCGCGCTAATCCCGCTGGCGCTGAAGCCAGATCCTGTGGTGCTCACTTGATTGATTGTTATGGTGACGTTCCCGGAATTCGTTAGTGTGATTGGCTGTGTGCTGCTATTCCCGACCACGACGTTGTTGAAATTGAAGCTGCCTGGATTCGCGCCGAGCGAACTGCCTGTTGCCACTGCGCTGCCGGTCATCGTCAGAGTCTGTGGCGAGTCCGGAGCATTGTCGGTGAAGACGATGTTTCCCGTCGCTCCCGTTGTTGATGTTGGCGTGAACTGAACGTTGAACGTCAGAGATTGCGTTGCAGTGAGAGTTTTCGGTAGTGAAAGCCCACTCATCGTAAAACCGGCCCCGGAAATCGTCGCGAGGTTGATGACGAGATTCACGTTTCCGTTGTTGGTTAGCGTCACGCTCTGGGTGCTGGTCTGTCCCACAGGAATGTTGTTGAAATTCAATGAGGTCGGAGAAATCGCCAGGATGGGTTGTGTGCCGGTGCCGATCAGCGAAATTGTGGTGGGCGAATTCGACGCGTCGCTCGTAACCGTTAGGGTGCCCGTGGCTGGGGTGATGGATGTTGGGGCAAACTGGACTTGAACGGTTGCGCTCTGGCCAACTGGTATCGAACTTGACGGGTTGCCGCCTACAATCGTGAATACGCCCCCTGAAATCGTCGCCCCGGAGATGTTGACCGTCGCGGTTCCGGTATTGGTAACGCTCACGCTCTTGGTCGCCGAGCTGCCGACCGCGACGCTTCCGAAGCTGATGCTGCTCGAGGACGGCGTTAGAACGCCCGCGCCAGGATCCCCGGTGGTCCCGCCTCCGCTTGTGCTCGCCGCCGTCGTATAGCCGGCACAACTGGATAGACTTATAGATGCTAGAAGAATAAGCGAAATGGCGAGTAAGGCTAAAACTCCGCCCCGTTCGCTCTGGGTCGAAACTTTGGAGCTGTCATTCCCGTGGTTTGATTGCATGGCACGATCAGTCTAGGGACTCACGGGAATTGCTTTCTACTGGACAGGGGGTCAAAGAAAGGGCAGGTGCCGCAGACTGTTCAGTCGGACATCGAGCACCTGCCCCATCCCTGCACCTGTCCTTCTTTGCTCTGTGTTTTCAGTGAATTGCGATGATGGGCTGCCATCCGGTGGCAGGCCGCCTCGACGGAAGCGACCACCGGGAGGCTGGTTTTCTCGTTAAAACGGGTCGCGACCTTCCTCGTGTTAAACTCACGACGGGTTGCAAGGATCTAGCACCCGGCCGATGACGACGCGTCCACAGCCCGATTCGGAGGATTCTGTCGGGGAATTCCGCTGGTCCAACCGAATCCTCATTCTCGCTATTGTTGGAATCCTTTTCCTGACGCTCTACCCGTTCCGGTTTGCCTTCAATAGACACGTTCTGGCCACTGCGTCTTCATTCCTTCTGGAGGGTTCGGGAAAGTCCGGGCGGTTGGATGATTTCCTCAACGTTCTGCTGTTTCTTCCGTTCGGATTTGGTCTCGCGGGGAAGATTCGGGAGCAAGGGAAGTCGCGGATGGCAGCTCTGGCCTTAACTTTCGCAGCCGGAGCGCTGTTTTCGTACAGCATAGAATTCTTGCAATACTTCATCCCCGAGCGAGACTCGGGATGGGAAGACGTTGTTACGAATTCGACTGGTGCCGTGGTCGGCTGCCTCACTTTTCAATATTGCGGCTTGGCCGTGCTCCGATTGCTGAATGGCTGGGAGAGGGCAGTCGGCGCTTTCGCCACGGTGAGGAAAACGGCGATCGTACTTCTATTGTATTTCGGCGCGTGGTTTGCGGTTTCTGCGCGATTGCAGCAAGAAACTGCGTTGAGCGATTGGAGCTCGGATGCGCTGCTCGTGGTCGGCAATGCGGCCTCCGGCCAGGGCGCATCTTCGTGGAAGGGAAAAGTGCACGAGCTGGAATTTTGGGATCGCGCTATTCCGGACGACGCTGCCCGGAAACTAACCTTAGCGGGGGTGCCGGGCCCGCTCGACGCAACTGCGCTCGCCGCGTACGACTTCTCTGGCTCCCCGCCATTCCAGGACGAGCGTCACTTCTTACCCGCTCTTTCCTGGACAGGTAAGGCCCCAGAGTCGATCGATTCGAACGCGGCCGTCTTTGAGAGGGACTCGTGGCTCACTTCCGGTAATGCCGTCTCAAGTTTGGTAGAAGACTTTCGCACGACCGGCCAATTTGCCGTCCGCATCGTCTGTGAGCCCACGGATGTCCAAGGAACGGAGGCCCGAATCCTTTCCATCTCGAAAGTTTCGGGGCCGGCGAATCTGGAACTCCGGCAGCAAGACTCCGATCTCGTGTTCTGGTTCCGAACCCCGCTTACGATCCAGCGTGCCAGGATGTCATGGGTCATTTCCGACGTATTTGACGCGAAACAGGCACGCGATATTCTGTTCTCGTATGACGGTTCGAACCTCTCGCTTTTCATGAATGGAAAGAAACGCCGTCGCACGTACGAACTTGGTCCCGGGGCCGCCCTCGCCAGGCTAGTCCGGAGGATCAAGCCCGCTGAGCTCGAAGGCTACGAGTATATTTTCTATGCGTTGGTGTTCGCCCCTGCAGGCTGCCTGCTGGGGTTCACATGGAGGAAAATGCGCGCGCAACGCCTGGGCCGAGTCGCTCTGGTTGCGTTAGGCTTCATACTGCCATCCGTGCTGTTCGAAATCATGCTCTTTCGCGTCGGCGGTCGGGCGATTTCGCTTGGAAGTATCGGATTTGGGATTTTAGTGGTGTGCGCGGGCAGCCTTTGGATCAACGTGGGCTTGGCCCTCAAAGCGCCGGTGAAATCCGCTTCCGAGGCTCCAGCAAAATAACGATGGATCGCGCAAACATTGTCATAATCGGCGGCGGCGTCGTAGGCTGCGCAATTGCCCGCGCTCTCTCGGCGCGCTGGGACGACGTGTTCTTGCTGGAAGCTCTCCCCAAGCTTGGCATGCTCACCAGCACGCGCAACAGCGGCGTGATTCATTCCGGCATCTACTATCCTCCCGGTTCCCTGAAGGCGCGCCACTGTGTCCGCGGAAATCAGCTGGCCCACGAGTTCTGTGCGGCGCACGGAGTTCCCCATCGCAAAATCGGGAAAATCGTGGTGGCTTCATCTGCCGAGGAGGCGAAAGAACTGACCGCCCTGATGGAAAATGGCCGCGCAAACGGCGTCGAGGGGCTTCGAATCATCGATCGGGCCGCAATTCGCGCGCGCGAGCCTCATGTCGAGGGCTTTTGTGCCTTGGAAGTTCCCTCCACCGGCATTCTTTCGAGTGAGGATTTCGTCAAGGCCTTCGCTCGCCTCGCCACGGACAATGGCGCCCACATCCTCAATCACGCAAAGGTCGAGCGGCTGGAAGGCTTACCCGGCGCGATCCGTGTGACGAGCAACGCCGGAGAAATCGAAGCGCGGTGCGTCATCAACAGTGCCGGGCTCTTTGCCGATGAAATCGCTGCGATGCTGGGTTCGAGTATGGCTCGGCACAAGATTTACCCTGTGCGAGGCGAATATTGTGAACTCGTGCGCGCGAAACAGGACTGGGTCCGCGGCCTGGTATATCCGCTGCCTCATGCGGAAGGACTTAGTCTCGGCGTGCATCTCACGAAAACGCTGTGGGGCAACGTGTTGGTGGGTCCGACCGCGCGGTACATCGAAGACAAGAATGATTATGAAAGCGATCGCGAGCCTGTCGAAGACTTCGCCCGGGGCGCAAAACTCCTCTTGCCCGGCATCGAGCCTTCTGATTTCGTTCCGGCCTATTCAGGAATCCGCCCCAAACTCATTCCTCCTTCTTCGCCGTCGGTGCAGCAGCACGGCAAAGGGATGGCCGACTTCATCATCAAGCGCGATCCCGAGTTTTCGCGCGTCGTGCAGTTGATCGGCATCGAGTCGCCCGGCCTCACCTCGGCTCCCGCCATCGCCGAGCAAGTCGATAAACTCGTCGCCGAAGTTCTCGCTTGATGTTTTCGGCAGCCTCAAGGCAATCAGATCAACCGGATGCCTGTCTTGCTCGAGCCGCAATGCGGTCATTGGCACCTAGGCTGAACATTACGTGGCTTTTTCGGGGCTTCGACGGATTCTGCTATAGTGGGTTTCTTCGAAATTTGCAGTCCGCCTGCTGGTAGCAGCCAGGCGGATTAGCCAGATCAAAGATGACAGCGACATGAGCGCGGAGCGCAAGCCTGATTTTTTTGCAGGGAAGAACGTACGAATCGGCATCATCGGGTGCGGCTACGTGGGCCTTCCGCTTGCGCTGCGATTTGCCGACGTAGGCCACCGAGTGACCGGTTTCGACCTGGACAAGGCGAAAGTCGACAAACTCAACGCCGGCCAGTCGTATATCCAGCACATCCCGGCGGCCAAAATCCGTGAACATCTCCAAGCGAAACGCTTTAATGCCACCACGGACTTTGCGCGCCTGCGCGACATGGACGCGGTGCTCATCTGTGTTCCTACTCCCCTTGACGAACGCCGTGAGCCGGACCTGAGTTACGTCGAGCAGACGACGAAGGCGATTGCGCCGAACCTCCAAAAGCATCAACTGATCGTGCTCGAGAGCACGACGTATCCCGGCACGACCGAGGAGCTCGTCCTGCCGATACTCGAACAAGGCGGGCTGCGTTGCCCGATCGATGGCGGCGCAAGCGGGAAGGACGTGGCGACGGATTTCTATCTCGCATTTTCCCCCGAGCGCGAAGATCCCGGCAACAAGCAGTACGGTCTAGCGCAAATTCCGAAAGTCGTCGGTGGAATCAATCCTGCAAGCGGTCGTGCTGCGGCGGGCCTGTACGCACAGATTGTGTCAAAGGTGGTGCCGGTCAGTTCGACGCGCGCCGCCGAAATGGTGAAGTTGCTCGAAAATATTTTTCGGTGCGTGAACATTGCACTTGTAAACGAGCTGAAGCAGCTCAGCCTGCGGATGGGGCTCGACATTTGGGAAGTGATCGACAGCGCGGCGACAAAACCGTTCGGGTTCATGCCATTTTATCCCGGACCTGGGCTTGGCGGGCATTGCATCCCCGTGGATCCGTACTATCTCTCATGGAAGGCGCGGGAATACGATTTTGCGACTCGCTTCATCGAACTCGCCGGTGAAATCAACACGGAGATGCCGTACCATGTCGTGAATGCGGTCGCGTCGGCGCTCAACGAGCGGGAGAAAAGCATCAAGGGTTCAAAAGTGTTGCTCCTTGGCGTAGCTTATAAGAAGGACGTGGATGATCTGCGCGAATCGCCCTCGCTGAAATTGCTTGAGCTACTCACCGGGCGGGGTGCGCTGATCGACTACAATGACCCCTACTTTCCATCGCTTTTCAAGATGCGCCACTACGATTTCTCGAACCTGCGGTCGGTTGAGCTGACGCCCGACCGCCTTGCCGCGTACGATTGTGTTCTGATCGCAACGGACCATTCAAGCTACGATTACGACGCGATCGTCCACAGCGCCAAGCTGGTCGTCGATACGCGCAACGCCACGCGCAGCGTCAAGCAGTCGCGCGATAAAATCATAAACTGTTAAAAGATTTCTGGGAGGTAGCTGCCTGCTGTCGCGGGCTTTGTATCGTCTTCGTGTCTTCCTTGGAATCACTGCTCTCGACGTCACTCGAATCCACTGACCTCGGCGCATACAAGTTAGTCTGGACGCCCTCCACAGTCGCGACTGCGACTTGGCCTCAAACGTGTACGTCGGTTTGACGCTCCTCCCAGCAACAGTTATACTTGAAGCTGATTTCAATGTTTGCCTTCTTCCATTAGCCCGTTCCTCCCGCCCCAACCGGGGCGCTGACCCGTCGCATTTTTGTGTTTTTTCGATTTTCCTTTTCCACTTTTGTTGTTCCGGTGTACGACCATGGCAAAACTGACGCTTTTTGAAAAACTGAAGCAGATCGAATCGCGTTATGACGAAATGACGCACGAGCTTTCCTCGCCCGAAGTTCATGACGATTCGGCGCGCTACCAGAAGCTCGCCAAGACCCATTCCGAGCTGGGCGAGATCGTCGCCAAGTACCGCGAGTGGAAAGAGATTATGAAGGGTATCGACGGCGCGAAACAGTTGCTCGCGGAATCGGACGACGCCGAAATGAAGCAGATGGCGCACGATGAGCAGCACGCGCTCGATGCTAGCCGCGAAAACGTCGAGCGGGAGCTGAAGCTGCTGCTCATTCCGAAAGACCCCAACGACGAGAAGAACGTGATCGTCGAAATCCGCGCCGGCACCGGCGGCGACGAGGCGTCTCTCTTCGCCGGGGAGCTTTTCCGGATGTACTCGCGCTACGCGGAATCGCAGCGCTGGCGCGTCGAAGTGCTCGAAAGCTCTGCGTCACCCGTCGGCGGAGTAAAGGAAATTGTCGCGGCCATTCAGGGCAACAAGGTCTATTCCAAGCTGAAATATGAGAGTGGCGTTCATCGGGTCCAGCGCGTTCCTGCGACCGAGCAGCAAGGCCGCATCCACACTTCCGCGGCGACCGTTGCCGTGCTTCCCGAGGCGGACGACATCGACATCAAGATCGAGCCGAAGGACCTGCGCGTCGACACGTTTTGCTCCTCCGGGCCGGGCGGTCAATCCGTGAACACGACCTACTCCGCCGTGCGGATCACGCACATCCCGAGCGGCCTGGTTGTCTCGCAGCAGGACGAGAAATCGCAGATCAAAAATCGCGCCAAGGCCATGCGCGTGCTCCGTGCGCGCTTGTATGAAATGGAGCAGGAAAAGCAGCACGCCGCCATTGCCGCCGAGCGCCGCGGCCAGATCAAGACCGGCGACCGCTCCGAAAAGATTCGCACCTACAATTTTCCCCAGAACCGCGTCACCGACCATCGCGTCAACTTCACGTCGCATCAACTCACCGAGGTGATGGACGGCAAGCTCGGTCCGCTCGTCGATGCGCTCGTCACGCACTTCGAATCCGAGCGCCTGAAGCAGGAGCTCGACGAAGCATGATCGAATGTCGTCGCGACGGCAATCTAGAGCGAGGCGCATCGGTTGGCGAAATGAGTGCGACAATCCGAGTGATCAGTGTCCAGCGATATCAAAACTAAGAATGTGGGACGTGTCATGGACGTTCGCGCGGCCCTAAAAGAGGGAATCTCTCGCCTGCGCGCCGCTCGCGTGCCATCCCACACGCTCGCTGCCGAGTTGCTACTGATGCACGCGCTGGGCCGCGACCGGACGTGGCTCTATACGCACTCCGAGGATGCAGTCGATCCCGCCGCGGAAGAAAGATACTTCGCGCTCGTTGCGCGCCGCGCGGCAGGCGAACCAACGCAATACCTCACGGGCAAGCAGGAATTCTGGGGATTGGAATTCGAGGTCACTCCCGCAGTCCTGATTCCGCGCCCCGAAACGGAACATGTCGTCGAAGTTGCGTTGGAACGGTTGGGCGCGCGCGGCATCAAAATCCGTCTCGACACGGGAGAGCCCAGCGCTCTCCTGCGCATCGCTGACGTGGGTACCGGATCAGGCTGTCTCGCCGTCGCGCTCGCGCACGAATTGCCGCACGCTGAAATCGTTGCGACCGATATTTCCGCGCCCGCTCTCGGAGTCGCCCGCCGCAACGCCGCGCGCCACGGCGTCCTAAGTCGCATTGATTTCCTCGAGACGAACGCGCTTGAGGGTCTCTTACACGAGGCAGGCCGCTTCGATTTGATTGTCAGCAATCCGCCGTACGTTGCTCGCAACGAAGCGACTACACTCCAACGTGAAGTGCGCGAGCACGAGCCTCACACAGCTCTTTTCGGCGGACCTACGGGGGGCGAAATCTACGCTCGGCTAATCGAACAGGCTGGCGCGTTGCTCCGCCCTGGCGGCATTCTCGTGCTTGAGCTTGGCTACAATTCCGCGGAGCATGTCCGAGCGATTTTCGCCGCGCAATCGCGATGGGCGGACATCCGGATCACAAACGATCTTGCCGGTATCCCGCGCGTCATCGCCGCCGAGCGCACCTGATTCCGCGCGCCCCGTAAAACAAAAGTCCACAGGAACCTGATCCTTCCAATCGTGTCCGGCGCTGCTAGCATCATCCTGTGATGATGGAACCGAAACACACGAAAGATAGAGCGGGCGATTCTCGAAGCCACGCGGTCCGCCGGCGACCGGGCAGGCGCCCGCCAACGGCTGAGCGGCTCGATTGCGCTGCGGCCGGCATCTCTTCTAATCGCCAAGGGAACTATCCCTTGGTGACAAGTAATGACAAATAGTGTATCCTCGGATCATCCGAGGTGCTTTGTGTACCTAACATATCTTGATGATGCCGGAACGGACAAACATAGTCCTATCGCGATGTTTGGTGCCGTGATTGTTTTTCCGGATACGTTTGGTCAACTGGAAGGACTTCACAGCACAGCGATTCAACAAATGCTCCCTGTGGAAGACATAGAAAACAAATTCCAAGAGTTTCATGCTTCAGAACTTCACAACGGAACTGGTGCATTTGAGGGCATGGAGGAGGACAAGCGTTTTGGCGCTATTAGAGTTTTGCTTACCTGCATGAAGATGGAGAAGTTCCCCTACATATACGCTGCTGTTGACAGAAAAAAGTTAGCAAAAGGTCCCGGCGGATCGGCTAGTCCTGTTGACGTAGCATTCCGCATGTGTGCCCTCGGCGTAGAAGATTGGGCAAGAAGCAAACATGCACGTCGTGACGGGGCGATAATCGTTGACTTCAAGGATATGTGTTTGTTCATTGCCGATGACACCAAAGATGGTCAACTGAAGAATCAGCTGCGCGCCAGTTATCGCTCACTACGAAAGGCGCGTCCATTAATTCCGCCGATTGATAATCGTCTTTGGCACGCTCATGACGACTTGTATTTTGGGGATTCAAGAGATTCCATTGGCATTCAGATGGCTGACCTGTGCAATTATTTTATGTGGCTTCACTTGACCGGGAAAGAGGATGAGCAAGGATTTTATAAAATGTTTTCTGGGCAGGCCATTTGTGCAAAGCCAGAGCCAGAGTGGACTACTTACCACGACTGGTTTAGAACACATGATGGCGAGGAATCGAAACCGATGGTAGACTCACAACATGACGCGAACGCGAAAAGTCAGGCCGCGCGATGAGAGCCGTAAGAAAATGCGGCCCTACACGCGTGACGCATTCCACGCGCTTCTCAATAAAGCTGTTAGGACACCCGCCTCGAAGCCCTCTCCAAAATCGACCTGAATTGCTGGTTTCCTTCGTGTCTGCAGTTGTAGCGGAAAGTATATTCATCCAAGTAGGTCTGCAAATAAGCGGGCGAAACCGAGTGGTAAACACCGCTGATCCCACGCTTAATCAGGCTCCAAAGTCCCTCTACGGTGTTGGTGTGAATGTCTCCAATCACATACACGCCGGAAGCATGGCGAATCCGCTTGTGATTGAATCGCGCAAGTTTTCCATCCTTCGCCTGCATCCGGCTAATTCGATCATAGATGCTGTATTCATCGGTATAGATAGTGCTGCCCGGAGTAACGTGGTCACGGATGACGCGTAGCACTTTCGCGCTTCGCAGATCGGGCATAACCTTCGCCACGACGCGACCGCCACGCTGGACGATTGCCACTACAGGAATTTTCTTTTTATCTCCGCGCATCGGACGCCCGTGCTGGCCCTTGCGCTTGCCGCCGTAGTACATTTCGTCTACCTCAACCGTCGGCCCCTCCAATTGCAGATCGCCGTCCGAAAGCAGAGTACGGACCTGCTTGAAGATGCGCCACGCGGTCTTGTAGGTGACGCCAGTCTCGCGCTGAATTTGTTTCGCGGAGATACCGCAGCGAGTCGAACCCATGAGGTACATCGCGTAGAACCAAGTCTTGAGCGATGTGCTCGACTTCTCAAAGATGGTTCCCGCGAGCGGGTAGATGTGATTGCCGCAATACTGGCACGCATACGCAGTCCGATTGCCCACGCGATGATGCTTGGTTTTCTTGCCGCACTTCGCGCACGGAGCCATGCCGTCCGGCCAGCGTTGCTCTTTGACGTATTCCAAGCAAGCCGCATCTGTAGGGAATTCGCCATTGAAGTCCTTGACGCTGTACCGCAACTCTTTGGGAATGCTCTGTTTGACTTTCATGGTTAGAGCGTATCAAAACGGCTACTTGTTGTCAAGGGATAATTGCCATCGCCAAACCCAGCGAATAGAAACCTCTGCAAGTCATTGCAATCAAAGGGCGCAGAGCTTTTCTAATCGCCAAAAATTCAGGGCCTCCAAAATTCGCATTTTATTCGCCTCTGGCGCTATATTCATGGCCATGCCGAAGCTGGCCCACTTCCGCGCGAAACACGCTCCGCCCACGGCCAACGCAGCCGATTCGGCGGCCTCGATTCTGCACATCGACATGGATGCGTTCTTCGTCTCGGTCGAGCTTCTCGCGCGTCCCGATCTGAAGGGCTTGCCTGTGGTCGTGGGAGGGCAACGAGATCAGCGCGGCGTCGTGTCGTCCGCGAGCTACGAAGCGCGACGCTTTGGCATTCACTCGGCCATGCCGCTGCGCACGGCGGCGAAGCTCTGTCCGCAGGCGATTTTTCTCGACGGCCACCACGAACTCTATGGCGAATGGAGCGATCGCGTCGCCGCGATCCTCGCACGATACTCGCCCGTAGTCGAAATGGCTTCGATTGACGAGGCGTATCTCGACCTCACCGGCACCGAGCGGCTGCACGGGCCTCCGCTCGCGGCCGCGCACAAGCTCCTTCGCGAGATCACCGCGACCACAGGCCTGCCGTGTTCGGGCGGCCTCGGCGCGACGCGACTCGTCGCAAAGGTGGCGAGTGAGCAGGCCAAGCCCCGCGGACTCGTGTGGGTACCGCCCGGCAGCGAAGAGGCGTTCCTTGCGCCTCTGCCCGTCCGAAGGATTCCCGGAATCGGCAAGGTTACTGAGGCGGCGTTGAAGCGCCTCGGCATTGAAACAGTCGCCCAGTTGCAGGTTCCAACGCTCGATCGATTGGAGGAATCGTTCGGCCGCTGGGGCAAGGCGCTCTATCGCAAGGCGCGCGGAATCGACTCGTACGAATTCTTCGTGGATGCGGAGGCGAAATCGCTTTCCCACAACCGGACTTTTGGCGAGGATACGAACGCCCCCGAACAGTTGCAGTCCACGCTCAGCTACCTTTGCCAAAAGGCTTCAAAGCGCCTGCGCGACGCGGGGCTTCACGCACGCACCGTAACGCTGACGGTTCGCTTTGCGGATTTCACGACGATCACGCGGAGCCACACGCTCTCGGAGCCTTCCGACCTCGACACCGTGCTTTTGAGGACGATCCGAGAACTCTTTTTCAGCGCGTGGAATGGCAAGGCAATGCTGCGACTCGTGGGAGTCGCGCTCTCGTCGTTTTCCTCGGGATCGGGACAACTCGATCTCCTCGATCCGGGCCGCCGTGAAAAGCTTGAGCGTCTGGCCCGCGCAGCGGACCGCTTGCGCGATCGGTTCGGCTTCTCCAAGGTTCAGCTCGGCGGCTCGCTTGCAAACCGCGACAGCCGCGATGAGCGCGATTGACCCTGTGCTGTCCCCGTAGCTTCTCTGCCGTATAATCACGGCTCCCATGTCCGCCGCGTCCCATCCTCCGCAGAGCCCGAAGATCGGAGTCTTCCACCGATTACGCATCTTTTGGGCGCGCGTGACCGAGGGCCTCGAGCTTGAACAGCTCTGGGGCCAGTTTCTCTCTGAGGCCAAAGCCAGTTACGGCCTGTATTCGAGAGACGTTGATTGGGACGAAATCGGCCGGGAGAAAAGCAAGTTCAAGAGGATCGCGCTCTCGGTCTGGGCCATGTTCCAGGCGATGCTGATGAAGCTTTCGCCGGCCCGGCGCGTGCTCTTGCTCATCGCCATCGTCCTGCTGGTTGTCCAGCCCGACTTTCGCTCCGGCAATGGAAAAGGATTCAGCATTCAGTTCGGCGGTATCGGCGTTCTGATTTTGTTCGTTCTGCTGGCGGTCGAACTGGCCGACCGCGTGACTATGAAGCGTGATCTCGAGATCGCGCGCGAGATACAACAGTGGCTCGTGCCGGATCGTCCGCCGCGCGTGGAAGGCCTGGATCTCGCGTTTGCCACGCGGCCTCAAAACACGGTTGCAGGGGATTACTACGACGCGTTTCTTCGCCCGCTGCCACCGCGGAATTCGAGCGTCTCACCCCTGCTCGTGGTGGTTGCGGACGTGGCTGGGAAGAGCGTTCCCGCCGCGCTGCTGATGGCGACATTTCAGGCCAGCTTGCGGGCACTCACGGCGACGCCCGCGACCCTCGATGAAGTTGTCGTGGGCCTTGATCGCTATTGCCGCGCCCACAGCCTCGAAGGACGCCGCTTTACCACAGCATTTCTTGCCGAGGTCAATCTTGAGACGCGCGAATTGGTCTACGTCAATGCGGGGCACAATGATCCAATCCTGCGCCGCGCTTCGGGTCAGATCGAGCATCTTTCGATTGGTGGGCCGCCGTTCGGACTTCCGCTCTTCACGGAAACGGCTGTTCCCTATCCTTCCGGACGCGTCCAGCTTCAGTCCGCCGATTTGCTCTTTATTTTTACCGACGGTCTCGTCGAAGCGATCGATGACGAAGGCAAAGAATACGGCGAGGCGCGGCTTGTCCCGTGCATTCAGAACGCACCTCTGGAAACCGCTGACGAGTTGCTAAAGCGCGTGATGGCGGAAGTGAACAGCTTTGTCGGCTATGCGCGCCAGCATGATGACATCACGTGCCTCGTCTTGCGCGTCGACGCCTAATTTTGATGGAGTCGTTCGAAGATAACAGCTCTCAGATAAGGCTTTTATCCCGCGATCGTGGATCCTTCCGGCGTAATCACAAACGGAATAGCCACGCGCTTCTTGAGATCCTGTCGCGCTTGTTTATGAAGATACCGCTCGGACACCCACATATTACCAATCCGGCTCAGAAAAAGTGCTTCGTGAGGCCGCCGGAGAGATAATCGTCTATACAAAGCATCCACCGCATACTTACAGCTTATTAAGGAATCGGGCGGCGTCTTCTAGCGACTGACGATTCTTAAAGAAATCACTCCAGGGGTCGGCGCGCTTCAGCCGCATTGCAAAATTGCCCATGTTGAAATCAGAAGGGATCAGTGTGGGCTTCACTTCGGACCATTCCAATGGGGTCGAGATAGGCGCTTTCTCGCGCCGCCGGACCGAGTAAGGTGCCACCACGGTTTGACCAAAGCCATTCCGAAATGGATCCAGGTAGACGCGGCCGCCACGCGCTGCGACCGAATGCTCGACGGTCAATTGATCCGGGTGCGCAGCCGCCACGCGCGCAACAAACGACTCGGCGAATGCGAGAACTTCGTCCGCATCCGGACCCGTGCGGATCGGCACCAGGACATGCATACCGCGGCTGCCTGAAGTCTTGGCATATGACACCAAGTTCAAGGCCTCGAAGGCCACTTTGACATGTAATCCTGCACGAGCGGCATCTTCAAACTTTCCGGACTCGGGATCAATATCAATACATATCCAATCAGGCTGTCGGGGAGCACTCGCGCGGCTTGCCATGACGTGCACGGCAATGCAACCCAGGTTTGCAAGCGCGAGCTGCGTGATTAAGGAGCCGCCGACCACATAATCGGTAAACTTGCCCGCGTCGGCTTCATGCGCAATCCGCATGGTTGGCGTTCCGGGAGGCATGCCCTTTGGTTTCTGCTTTTGAAAGAAGCACTCGCCCCGCATCCCGTCGGGGCAGCGCTCAAGAGACAGCATGCGACCCTTAACATATGCCGAGAGCTTGGGGAAGATCGCGTTGTAATAGGCAACTAGGTCCAGCTTCGTATAGCCTTCTTCGGGCCAAAAAACCTTGTCGGGATGCGATACGGCGATCGGCAATTTCGCGGACACAGATTCGGCCATTTTGGTGCTCTTCACGAGAGGATCTCCGGTAAGAGCACGTCCTGGGGACGTTTGTCGTCGCGCAGGCCCAGGAAAACCGGCTGGCGGAGCTTTCTATCTGCGGTCCATTCCTGGAATGAGATTTGGGCGATGAGCCGTGGCGCGAGAAAAACCACGCCCTTCTCGCGCGGAGGGTCCACTAGCGCGGGTTGCGATCTCACAAACGGTTGAAATTTCTGGTACAGCGCGGCGAGGGTTTCCTGATCGAATCCCGTTCCGACTTTGCCGACGTAGTGCAGCTTGCCCTTGTCGTAAGCGCCGAGGAGAAGAGCGCCGAAATATTGCCGCGAGCCGGCCGGCTCGGTATAACCGGCAATCACGAACTCATCTTCCTGGTGAACTTTCACTTTGAGCCACTTGGTTGAGCGCGCTTCCACGTAAGGAGAGGAAAGATCTTTCGCGACCAGTCCCTCGTATCCTCGACTCTTGGCTATACGGAAAGCCTCGAGACCGTTGGTTGCGAGTCTGTGAGATGGCAACAGCACCTTGCTCGAGCCGATCGATTTCTCCATCATGGCGCGTCGCTTGGACAGTGGTTCACGCCGCAGATCCTTGCCATCATGAAAAAGGCAATCAAAGATGGCATACACGGGTTCGCCCTTGCCCTGCTGAAGAAGCTGAAATCGGGAGACGTTCTTCCTGTCAAACACAACAACCTCGCCATCGAGAAGCAGGGTGACGGGTTTGAGATTCCGGATGGCTGCTGCAATCTGAGGGAGCTTGTCCGTGCGATCTTTCCCATTCCTGGAAAGCAGCCGAATCCGATCCTCTTCTTTGTACGCGAGGATTCTGTCGCCGTCGTATTTCTCCTCGTAGACCCACCCAGGCTTGTCGAACGGCTCAGAAACGAGCGTCGCAAGCATTGGCTGAACTTGAAACGGAATCCGGTTCGTCATAATTGCCGCCGAGTCCGCTTGGTGCGTCCTGACGCCGACTTCGCGCCCGTTTCGCGTTGTACCTTGCCGGCCGGATCGCCCTTCAAAGCTTTTTCGATGTCGCCCCGTTCGTCCCGTGCGATGTCCGCAAGAAGACGCCGGCTCGCAACCGAGCGCGGCTCGTCCTGTGTCACATCCTTCGTGGATGCATACTGATCGCGATGCTTGATAAGAAGCCAGGTGGATCGAGCAGGATTTTTCCCAAAGCCCCGGGTGTGAATCAAGACCCACGAACCTTGGAGCTTCTTGCCCTGGAGCGTGAACTTGATCTCCCCCTTTTGCAATGAACTGTCCACATCGGCGTCTTCCGGTTGCCAAGTTCCCCGGTCCCATAGCATCACGGTTCCGGCTCCGTATTGACCCGCGGGAATCACTCCCTCGAAATCGGCATATTCCACCGGGTGATCTTCGGTCTGCATCGCAAGGCGCTTCACTGCCGGATCGAGCGAGGGGCCCTTGGGCACGGCCCAAGAGAGGAGCACGCCGCGCCATTCCAGACGAAAATCGTAGTGTAGATGCGAGGCCATATGCTTCTGTACAGCGTAAATGAGCGATCCATTCCCCTTTTTCTTGGCATTGCCTGTAACCTGCGGCTCCGGTGTCGCGCCGAAGTCGCGCTTCTTGCGGTATTCATTGAGTTTCATACAAGCCTAAAGGAAAAACTGAATCTTGCCCGAAGGAGACATCTTCACCGCAAATGAGAAGACAGAATCTTTTGCACCGCAAGAAGATCCTTCTCGGTCCGGTATCGTCGTCGAGGCCAGAAAAAACCCCGCAAACCGTCTCCCTTGCGTCGAGGCACGACGTGGATATGGAAATGAGCTACACTCTGACTCACTATATTGTTGATTGCCATAAATGTTCCCTCGGCTTTCATCGCGGTTTGCACTGCCTCGGCCAAATGTTGCGCGTTCAAGAACAGAGGACCGACCAGGTCGCGAGGAAGATCCAAAAGAGTCTGGTAATGAGCTCGTGTGATCAGCAGACAGTGCCCCTCGAAAAGCGGCCTTTCGTCGAGGAATGCAATGGAGATAGAGTCTTCGAACACAATTTTTGCTTCACCATTGCCTGCGACGATTTCGCAAAATCTGCATGAGCCATGTTCCTGGGGGGAACCGTGATGCAAAAGCTTCCTCATTCTCGCAACCCGGCCGCTTCTCTCCGATCGAGCCATTGGTACCGTACGTCGCTTCTTCCTAAGCAGGATCAGAGCAAATAGGAGCATCGAAAGGACAACGATCGTCGAGCCGAGTGTCGACGTCTTGCAAATCGGCGTGCCGACCGGTCGTAATTCTAGCAGTTGGTTATTTCTCCCCAACAAGAACCTGTGATTCGACCGGGGCGTCCCCCCGTTGGGATCCGAGCCAGCAAGACTTAGGATTGACGTCTTAAACTTTCAACCTCCCGGCTTTTCCCGCATAATCCCGCTATGACTGCCCGTGCCTTCGCCGAAAGCGTCTGCCGCACCTTGCGAGAAGCGGGCTATCAGGCCTACTTCGTCGGCGGATGCGTGCGCGACATCTTGCTCGGGCGCGAACCTGCCGATTACGATGTTTCAACTGACGCAACCCCCGATCGCGTTCAGCAGATTTTTCCACGCAGCCTGGCCGTGGGCGCCCGGTTCGGCGTCATTGTCGTCACGGAAGATTCAGGGGCGGGTAATTCGACGCAGGTTGAAGTCGCGACGTTCCGTTCCGACGTTGGATACTCGGACGGGCGGCATCCGGATCGCGTGGTGTATTCGAAAACGGCAGATGAAGACGTGCTCCGCCGCGATTTCACAATCAACGCACTCCTGCTCGATCCGGAAACGAACAACGTCATCGATCTGGTGGGCGGGCGCGCCGACCTCCAAGCCGGAATCATTCGCGCGATCGGCAAGGCCAGCGACCGGTTTCAGGAAGACAAGCTGCGCATGGTGCGCGCGGTGCGATTTGCGGCGCGCTTTCGATATGCGATCGAGTCAGCAACCTTCAGCGCCATCACCAAACTCGGCCACGAAATTCACCAAGTTTCGGCGGAGCGGCTCCGCGACGAACTCACGAAAATTTTGACCGAAGGCGCCGCTCGTCGCGGTTTCGAACTTCTCGACGAAACGCGCCTGCTGCCCGAGCTTCTCCTGGAAATTGCCCGCATGAAGGGCGTCGAACAGCCGCCGCAATTCCATCCCGAGGGCGACGTGTGGACGCACACGCTTATGATGCTGGAAATGCTGAAGCCCAAGTGTTCATCCACCCTTGCCTGGGGCGTGTTGCTTCATGACGTGGGCAAGCCTCCCACGTTCACGCCACCAGCCGGGCCGAACGGACGAATCCGGTTTGACGAGCACGTCGAGGTGGGAACTCGCATGGCCGAGGAGATCTGCCGCCGCCTGCGTTTCTCGAACGACGATACCGCCCAGATAGCTGCGCTTGTCGCAAACCACCTCCGTTTCAAAGACGCTCCTCAAATGAAGCCCGCCACGCTCAAGCGGTTTGTCCGGCTCGACCGGTTTGAGGAGCACCTCGAGCTGCATCGGCTCGATTGCACCTCCAGCCACGGAAATCTGGAGAATTACGAACTGGTGAAGCGCTTCCTTGCCGAGACCCCGCCGGAGATCGTCCGGCCGCCCCGCCTAGTCACCGGAACTGACCTAATCGCCTTGGGTCTCCCTCCCGGACCGTCGTTCCACGCCATCCTGGAAGCCGTGGAGGAGGCACAGCTCAACGGTAAGGTAACCACCAAGGAGGCAGCGATACAGCTCGTGAGAGACTCCTACCTCGCACCTTCTTGAAATTCCGCAAGTTACTTATATTTATAAGGTTACAGTAAGGCCGAGCAGGCCTTGTAAGTGCAGTATTTACTTGCAATAAATTCTTTAGCGTAATACACTCACCTTTCCTTATAGCAGCAAACGAATTAATGGAAATCCTTTTCTTTTGTTCTGCATCTAACCTTTGAGACAGCCGATAGGACTGTCAGACGAGTTTGTTGCGGTTTATTCGGGCTCAGGCCCGAGGGGGTTAAAGTGAGCAAATCAATCAAAGCTGTTCCAGCCGAATTAGCTGTCCTTCCCGTGCGCGACACGGTGCTGTTTCCGGGCGCTGTGATGCCGCTGCCTGTGGGCAGGGAAAGCTCGCTTGCGCTGCTTGAGTCTCTTGAAGGGCCCGAGAAGCTGCTTGGCGTCGTAGCGCAGCTCGACCCGCGGGTCGAGGCGCCAACTGGCACGGATCTTCATGGCGTCGGCACACTCGCCAAGGTTCACAAGATGGTCCGCATGCCGAACGGCAACGTGGTGGCGTTTCTGGAGGGCTTGAACCGCATTCGAGTGACCGAAGTCATCGGGTTAAAGCCGTTTCTGCGCGCTCGCGTGGAAGCGCAGCCGGACCTCGAAGACGAGCCCGATGCGGAACTGACGGCGCTTCAGCGCAACGTCCAAGAACTCTTCCGCGAAGTGGTGGCGCGCTCGCCGCAGCTTTCCGACGATCTTCAAACGGAGGCCAGTAACATTGATTCGCCGTCTCGCCTTGCCGATTTTGTGGCCGCGACGCTGCCCTCGCTCAACACGATGGTGCGTCAGGAGCTGCTGGAAACCTTCAGCGTGCGCAAACGTCTCGAGACGTTGACGAACGAGCTTTCGAAGGAGAAGGAAGTCCTCGAGCTGCGCAACAAGATTCACGACCAGGTGCAGGAGCAGGTGAATCAGAGCCAGCGCGAATTCCTGCTGCGCGAGCAGATGAAAGCAATTCAGAAGGAACTCGGCGAATCCGACGATTCTCAGTCGGAAGTCGAAGAGCTCCGGAAGAAAGTCGAAGAGTCGGGGATGTCCGCCGATGCGAAAAAGGAGTGCGAGCGCGAGCTGAAGAGGCTCGCGAAGATGACTCCTGCATCGGCCGAATACATGGTTTCGCGCACGTACCTTGAATGGATGACGGCGCTTCCATGGAACAAGACGTCCGGCACAGGAGAAGGAGAAATCAATATCGCGAAGGCGCAGGAGATCCTCGACGAGGACCACTACGACCTCGAAAAGGTGAAACAGCGGATCCTGGACTATTTCGCGGTGAAAAAGCTCCAGCCCGGTATGAAGGGTCCGATCCTTTGCTTCGTTGGGCCTCCGGGCGTCGGCAAGACCTCGCTTGGGAAGTCGATCGCTCGCGCGATGGGCCGCAAATTCGTGCGCATCTCGCTTGGCGGGATGCACGATGAGGCGGAAATCCGCGGGCACCGGCGCACCTACATCGGCGCGTTGCCGGGCCAGATCATCCAAGGGATTCGCCGAGCCGAGACGATGGATCCCGTCCTCATGCTGGACGAGGTCGACAAGCTCGGCCGCGATTTCCGCGGCGATCCGTCAGCGGCGCTGATGGAGGTGCTCGATCCGGAGCAGAACTCGACGTTCCGCGACCACTATCTGGACGTGCCGTTCGATCTATCGAAGGTCATCTTCGTGATGACCGCGAACTGGCTCGACCCGATTCCTGAGCCGCTGCGCGACCGCATGGAAATTCTCGAACTCCCCGGCTACACCGAGGAGGAAAAGATCCACATCGCGAAGCGGTTCTTGATTCCGCGCCAGACGAAAGAGCACGGGATCACGCTCGGCGAACAGATTGAGTTCTCCGAAGAGTCGTTGCACGACCTGATCCACCACTACACGCGGGAGGCGGGCGTGCGCAATCTCGAACGCGAGATCGCCACGCTCGTGCGTAAGCAGGCGCGGCGCATCGCCGAAGGCAAGACGGACAAGTTAATCGTCACGCCGGAAGTGATTCGCGAGGCTCTTGGCATCCCGAAGTTCCGCCTCGAGAAGGAAGTCGAGGAGCGCGTCAAACAGCCTGGCGTTTCGGTTGGACTCGTCTGGACCCCTGTGGGAGGCGACATCGTCTTCATCGAGGCCAGCAAGGCACGCGGCGGCAAAGGCTTCACCATGACCGGACATCTCGGCGAGGTGATGCAGGAGTCGATGCGTGCGGCGCTGAGCTGGGTGCGGTCGAACTCCGATCGCTACGGAATCGATCCGGACTTCTTCCGGAAGCTCGACTTGCACATTCACGTGCCGTCGGGCGCGATTCCGAAGGACGGGCCGTCGGCGGGCATCGCGATGGTCACGGCGCTCGTGAGCTTGCTCACGGGACGCCCGATCCGGCCGCGCGTTGCGATGACGGGTGAGATTTCACTCTCCGGAATCGTGCTGCCGATCGGCGGTGTGAAAGAGAAGGTGCTTGGCGCCAAGCGTGCGGGCATCCGCGAGGTGATCTTGCCGTCGGAAAACGAGCCGAACGTGCAGGAAGATCTCCAGCCGCACATGCTCGAAGGCATCCAGATTCATTTCGTGCGCACGGTCGAAGAGGCGCTCGAAATCGCACTGGGTAAATTCGAGAAGCCGGTCCAGCCTGTAACGGCTGGCCCGCGGGGTGAGGATCGTCCAGCCGCGGGTCCCGTGCACTAACCGATCAGAAGACTCAAAATGAGAAGGCCCGGGCAGAAATGTCCGGGCCTTTTCTTTTGTGCGCATGAAAAAACCTTTCCTATTGCGACGCGCCGCGCAATCGCGTACGTAGTGGATAGCCACGGCGAGCGCCGTTCTCGTCGCGGGACACCTCATGCCCTATCGCCCCCGAGAACTTGTGGTGCGTGCGCGCGAAGCCGCCGCAATGTTGCTCGCCACGCTGGATCATAACGAGATGGTGCCGCGCTTTCTCGATCTCTACGCCGCCGAGAACCGCCGCCCCGGCCGCGCCGACCAGCCAGCCTTCTATCGCGAGCAGCTCCAGATGATTCGCCGGGAATCGATTTTGGCGACCGTGTTGCGGATCGAAGCGGCGCTGCCCGCCCGGCTGAAGGTCAGCGTCACGGTGCGCGGCGCGAAGCGGCCGCAAACGAAAAAGAAGAAAAAGAGAGGCGCCAAAGCGCCGTCCAAGAGGAAAGAATCAGGTCTGGAACTCGCGATTCCGTTTCTCGACCTGTTTCGTGAAGAGTTCTTCGTGGCGCTGGGCCAGGCCCTTGATTGGAGCGACGAGGAAGCCCGTGAATTCTGGCACGATCTGGAGTTGTACGAGAAACTCACGTCTCGTGAATCCGGGCGATCGGCCCGGCGCGTGCCGCGCCCGCCGGCTTCAGGCCCGTTCGTGGATCGTGTCGCATTGTTGCTCGATCCTTCGCTGATGGAGCAGGCTCGACGCGCGGCTGGAAAATACCAGGTCGAGCTCAACGCCGCCGCGGATCGCGTCTTGCGAAAGGTATTTTCGCGCCGGCGTGCAAACTGAGTGATATTTCCCCTCTTAACTCTCACGAATGATCACAAACCCACGCGAGATTCCTGCAGCTCCAACCACAGCGGAACACTCCGCGGATCGGCTAGCTATTAGACTCTCCGAGGTAGGCTTCAATCCAAAACTCAAGCGTCGCGTCGTTTTGGCCTAGAACGGCACGTCTAGAAGAGAATCAAGCACCTCTAAGAATTCTCGCCACGGGGATGCGAGTTCAGTCGACATAACGAAGCGTGTCCGGCCGCAAATCACTCAGCAGATGCCATTGTCTTGCTTCTCCCGAACTGTGTTCGCGAAGCCATCGGCGCTCTGGCTCATTCAATTCTTTGCAGAAGGAATCTTCCTTCTCAAGCTTGCTTTCAGCAAGTGTTTGCTCTAAAGGTTGAAGATCATCCCTTCCTGCTGCCCGTCTTCCCAAGGTCACAACGAAACCTAGACGGTTCTGAAGGGTGTTCGCCCGTGCTTCTCGAACCAGCCAATCAAGGGGCATATCCGGGTATCGCAAAACCAGCCAAGGAAGTCCCTCAGCCACGCGAGCTTCCAGGTTGCGTTGAGCCAAAGCCGTAAGCAAGAATTCGGCCGGATTTGCTCTCTTGGTTCCTCCGCGGGGGAGATAAGCAAAACCGGGGTATCCCAACACAGTAAGCTCACGGGCCAAAGAATCAGGAGTCACATCTTGTCGGACATCGTGAACCGGAAGCACAGTAGGCGACAGGTCGTAAACTTGCATCAATTTACGTGCAAGATGGGACGGATTTCTTCGTCCATTCTCTAGCATCGAGAGATAGGCTTGAGTGACACCCAGGCGTTTCGCAGCTTCCTGTTGACTCCAGCCCCGCTCTAGTCTGATGTTTTTAAGTTGTTTGTAATCCATAACCTCTTATAACAGCTATTATAAGAGTCAACCGGAGGTAGTGGGCCACTTCGAAATTGATTTGACCTTACGATTGTTGAGATTCCAGTTGGCGGCGCGATTCAGCTTTGCTCACTTCCCTCTGAAGAAAGTAATTGAGCACCGTCCGGAGAACGACGATGGCCGCCAATTGGCCGATGTCATTCCAGGTGGGCGTTACGGCGGTTCTCAGGATATCTGCGGCAAGTTCGAACTCGATAGCCAGCGTTAACCAGCGTCCGAGGCTCAGTCGAATCATTTCTACTTCATCACCCAATGGGGTTCTGCGCGGAATAAGCAGGGGAAAGGCCCGTAAGGTGGCTTGGATGGCTGCAAAGCCGACAATGATTGCAGCAGCGACCTCGATACCGCCTGCAAGAAAGACTGTTAGCTGCTTGAGTGCGGTGACCATCTTAGTCGATTCTAGCTTACGCCCTTCTTTCTAACCCCCTATCTTCGGCTTTGGGCAGCGCAACCAAGTGAGACACTTCCCACAGCCGGCCGCTTCTACGTTTTTTCTTTGCCGCCCCTGAACGATGACACGCCTGCTTAGGCGGTTCAAGCTAAAGGATTTTCAAAGGAGCCCACTACCCAACCGGACTGTGACTGACCCTATTTCTTGCTCTTCTCCCTTGCTATCTGACAAGCGTAATGTCTTGCGCATCCTAAATCTTCGCTAGGGAGCGTCGCGCGTAACAACACCCATTCGCCGACCCGCGGGATATGAACACCGAATAGAACCCCGGGAATTGACCAGCGTTCCACATTTGCACATGCAGCAAGTCAACCGCCGCAGAAGCCCCGTTCGCGCGCAGATTTTGCTATTCTCGCGCCAGTGTTGGACCTCTTCTACATTCTGGTCGTGCTCCAGATCGCGCTAGGCTGCTATTCGCTCTGGGACGGCTTCGAATGGTTCCGCATGGTACGGCGGCGCCTCTCGACGCATGCGGGATTCTACGCTCCGGTGGCGGCGGTGATCTGCCCTTGCAAAGGCAGCGAGCCGGGGTTGGAGGAGAATCTCACCGCGCTGACCCGGTTCGACTACCCCAATTACGAGTTGTACTTTTCGCTCGCCACCAGCCTTGATCCAGCACTCAAAATCATCGAGCGCGTGAAAGCGGCCAGCCAACGGCCCGTACACATCGTCATTGCCGGACCGCCAGAGGATTGCGGCGAGAAGGTGCAAAATCTTCGCAAGGCGGTCGAATCGCTCCAGGATAAATTCGAAATTGTCGTTTTCACTGACTCGGATGTGCGCCTGCCGCGCAATTGGCTCACCAAGCTAGCCGCACCTTTGCAAGACCCGCGCATCGGCGCGACGACTGCGTATCGCTGGATCATCCCAAGCCGAGCGATCGGGTCGGGTGGATTCGCGAGCGCTCTCGCGTCGGCATGGAACGGCTCGGTGGCCACGCTACTTGGCCGCGCGAGGGAGAATTTCTGCTGGGGCGGCGGCACGGCGATCCGCCGCAAGACGTTCACCGACGCGGGTGTGCTCGAAGCCTGGAATGGCGTGGTGAGCGATGATTTCGCCCTCACGAACGCGCTCGAAGCAGCCGGTAAGCAGATCGTCTTCTGCCCGGAATGTTTGGCCGCGACGCTGCATCCTTGGACATGGGCGAGCCTCCTTGAGTTCACGAACCGCCAAATACTGATCGCGCGCGTCTATTCGCAGCGCCGGTGGCTGATGGGCGGAACGTCGCATTTGATTTATGCGTTCACGCTGATCTACGCCGCGATCGTCATCCCGGTCGAGATGTTCGGCGGCGATCCGTGGGTGCACCTGGCCCTGATGGCGTTTGTGATTGTTCTCCTCGCTGCGATGAAAGGTGCGCTCCGGACCATCGCTGTGAGCGAGATGCTTCCTGAATGGAAAGCCCAGCTCGACCAATGGAGCTGGGTGTGGATCGTGCTGGCTCCGGTTGTCCCCTTTCTTTTCGCATGGAATTTCATCGCCTCGCTCTTGACGAAGACCATCCGCTGGCGCAACATCCGCTACGAGCTTGTTTCACCAACTGTGACGCGCGTCTTGAAACGGTAGCCGCGGCACTCTTCGGTATAATCTTTTCCGGCCTGCTGCGTACACAAGGGAAGAAGCGCCCCCAACTGCTCGTAGAGGAGAATGCGAATGACCAGTGCGACAGTCCAGCCCGCCGAAACTCCTGAACCGGTTAACGCGATCGGCCGCATCTTTGGCGCGCTCTTCAGCCCCAAGGAAACTTTTGAATCAATCGCGCGGCGGCCCACGTGGCTGCTGCCATTACTTTTGATCTGCGCCATTACGCTCGGCGTCATCGGGCTCTTCGGCCATCGCGTCGGCTGGCGCGGCTTTTTCGAAAAACAGGACGCAAACTCGAGCCGTTTTGAGGAGTCATCCGCGCAACAGCAGCAGCAAGCTTTAGAATTGCAGGTCAAGTATGGACCTCCATTCATCTATGCGATCGGCGCGGTGTCCCCAATAATCGTCGAGCTTGTAATCGCCGGCGTACTTCTGGGAGTGTTCAATGGCTTGGCCGGCGCTCAGCTTAATTTCAAGACATCGCTTGGAATCGTCGCGCACAGCTGGATGCCCGGCCTGATCTCCGGACTTCTTGGTGTGCTCGTACTGTTTCTCAAGGATCCTTCCACGATCGATCTCCAGAATCTGGTTGCGTCAAATGCGGGCGCGTTCGTGTCGAGCGGTTCGCCAAGATGGCTCGTGGTGCTTCTCACTTCGATCGACCTTTTTGCGTTCTGGATGCTGATCTTAATGGCGATCGGCTTCAGCGTGGCGGCTCCGAAGAAGCTCTCGTTCGGCAAAGCGTTCGGCACGATACTCTTTATCTGGCTGATCGTAGTTCTCGCGCGGGTTGGCGCGGCCGCCGCTTTCTCCTGATACACTCGATTGGATGGGTTTTCGCTTCGAAATTCTCGCAACCGATCCAACGGGCGCGCGGCTCGGGCGTCTCACGACGCCACACGGCGTAATCGAAACGCCGGCATTCATGCCCGTGGGCACGGCCGCAACGGTAAAGGGCCAAACGCAGCAGGATCTCGAAGACCTCGGCGTCCAAATTCTCCTCGCCAACACGTATCATTTATTCCTGCGTCCCGGCCATGAGCTGATCCGCGGGATGGGCGGCTTGCACCAATTCATGTCCTGGCCGCGCCCGATCCTTACGGATTCCGGTGGCTTTCAGGTGTTCAGCCTGAGTGAACTCCGCAAGGTGAGTGACGACGGCGTCCGGTTTCGCTCCCATCTCGACGGCTCCGAACACTTTCTTTCGCCGGAGAAGGCGCTCGAAATCCAGATTGCGCTCGGCTCGGATATCGTCATGGTGCTCGACGAGTGCATCGAAGCTCCGGCGGCGGAATCGCGCGCGAGCGAGGCGGCCGCGCGCACGCTCAACTGGGCGCGTCGCTCGCGCGAATACTTTGAGCGCCACGGCGATCCGGCGCGCCAGATGGTTTTTGGAATCGTCCAGGGCGGCACCTACGCTACGCTGCGCCGCGAAAATGCGGACCAACTCGTGGAGCTCGATTTTCCGGGATATGCGATCGGCGGTCTCGCCGTCGGCGAATCACACGGCGTCACTTGCGAGATGACGCACATTGCCGCCGCGCGTCTTCCGGCGGCTCGTCCGCGCTACCTGATGGGCGTCGGGAAGCCCGAGCAGATACTGGACTACGTCGCGCTCGGAATCGACATGATGGACTGCGTGCTCCCCACGCGCAGCGCGCGGCACGGCTGCCTCTTCACCACGCAGGGACGCCTGCTGATCCGCAACGCGCAGTATGCAAACGACCCGCGCCCGATCGACGAGAATTGTCACTGCGCCGTCTGCCGGCGGTATTCGCGTGCGTATTTGCGGCATCTTTATTCCACCGGGGAGTTTCTCGCCATCATCCTGAACACCCACCATAACCTCTACTTTTACCTTGACATGATGCGGGAAATTCGCGAGGCTATCCGTTTTGGGAACCTAGAAAAGTTCCGCTCTGACCTTCAGGCACGCCTCAAATAGGCAAACCCAAGCGGCGTTGGGTGGGGCATCGGGCGGGGCAGCGTCTCTGGGGGGATGGTTTTCGTGGCCTGCCGGCCTCGGCGGGCTCTTCCGTTTCGGCGAAGAAGGTACAATGATCGTAGCATCCAACATCGCGGTTCCAATAGGGTTGGCGCTCCAGGCGCAGACATCGTCCCCATTCGGGTCTGCTTTTAGCTTTCTCCCCATCCTGCTGATCGTAGTGGTCTTCTACTTCCTGATGATCATGCCGGCGCAGCGCCGCCAGAAAAAGGTCGCTGAAATGCTTAAGAATCTGAAGAACGGCGACAAGGTAGTCACCAACGGCGGCATCTACGGCACGATCGTAGGGTTGGAGGACGACTCCATCCAGCTTCGCATCGCGGAACAAGTGAAGATCAAAATCGCGCGCAGCGCCATCGCCGGCCTCCAGGCTGAAAGCAAGGAGAGCTAGCCAGCCCGCATGAATTCCCAGCTCAAGTGGAAGTTCGTTTTGATCCTGATCGTCCTCGTTGTTTGTATTTATGGAGTGATCGGACAGCCGGCTTTCCCGACGTCTTTGGCGCAGGTGAAGGACAACATTGCGAAACGCATCCAGCTTGGCCTTGATCTGAAAGGCGGCAGCCACCTCGTCCTGCAAGTGCAGCTCGAGGAAGCGATCGGACAACGGTGCGATGAGGCGATTGACGACCTGACCAAGCAGCTTCACGACAAGAACATGGGCTTCGGCGAAATCCGCCGCATCGACGACACCAACATTCTTGTGCGCGACCTGGATACGAACTCTTCGGGCGCGTTTCGCGATCTCGTCACCAACCAATTCCCGGATTGGAGCATGGCTCCCGCGGCTGGAGAAACGAACGGCTACCAGCTCACTTTGAAGCCTTCGGTCATTGCCGACCTCCGTCAGGCGGCCATGAACCAAACTCTTGAGACGATTACGCGCCGCATCAACGGTCTCGGGTTGACCGAACCGACGATCGCCTTCACTGGCCGCGGCGACGATGAAATTCTGATCCAGCTCCCGGGCGTGGGCGATCCCGCCGCGGCGAAGGAAGTAATTCAAGCGGGCGGCCAACTTCAGCTGGTTCGGGTCGCCGAAGGCCCCTTCCGCTCTGCGGCCGAGGCGCTGGCGCAGCACGGGGGGATTTTGCCGGCGGGAACGGTTATTGTTCCGGGAAAGAGCGACTCTGCCGGACCCAGTAAGGATTCCGGACAACTCTTCTACATTTTGGATCGAATACCGATCGTGACCGGCCAGGATTTGCGCAGCGCAGACGCAAATCCCAGCACCGAAATGCCGGGCCAATATGAAGTGGATTTCAAGCTTTCGACGACCGCAGCGGCTCGCTTCGGACCGTTCACTGAGGCCCAGGCCGCGATCGGCGGGCGCATGGCGGTCGTCCTCGATCATCAAGTCTACGAAGCGGCGACCATCCAATCGCGAATCGAAGACTCCGGCCGAATCACGGGAAGCTTCAGCCAGGAATCGGCGCAGAATTTGGCGCTGGTGCTGCGCGCCGGAGCTTTGCCGGCTTCGATCAAATATCTTGAGGAGCGGACGGTCGGCCCGTCTCTCGGTGCGGACTCGATTCGCGAGGGCGTCCGGGCATCCCTTGGAAGCATTATCGTCGTGATGATCTTCCTCGTGATCTATTACCGGCTGAGCGGTGTCAATGCTGTTGTGGCGCTCGCGTTGAACCTGGTGATCCTGGTTGCGTTCATGGCTTATGTGGGAGCCGTGCTCACGCTTCCGGGCATTGCGGGCGTAATTCTGACGATCGGCATGGGCGTCGATTCCAACGTTTTGGTCTTCGAGCGCATCAGAGAGGAATTGCGCAACGGCAAGGTCCCGGCCAATGCCGTCAGCACCGGCTTCGACCGCGCCTTTCTGACTATCATCGATACGCACGTCACGACCGTCGTATCTGCCGTGTTTCTATTTCTTTTCGGCACAGGCCCGGTAAAGGGTTTCGCGGTCACCCTGGTGATTGGTTTGATCGCGAACGTGTTTACATCGATTTACGTTTCACGAGCGATCTTTGATTTCCACCTGTCGCGCATGGACCGGCAGGCTCAACTAAGTATTTAACGCTTGTCGGGAACAAACCCGCGAGCGACGGTGTCAAATTAAGACGGATAGGACCCGGCATGGAATTCTTCCACGGCGTAAACGTTAACTGGATGGGGAAAGCGAAGTACTTCGTGATTCTTTCCCTGCTTCTCTTGGCCGTTGGCTGGATTTCCATCTTTCGGACCGTTTTTGTGAAGCACGGCACGCTCTACGGAATTGATTTCCGCGGGGGTACGCTTGTGTATGTGCGGTTTGCCGGTCCCGCGCCGATCGATCAGATCCGCAAGGGCCTGCAGCAAGCGGGCTTGTCCAACAGCACGATTCAGGGCATTAGCGATACGCGAAGCGTTGGATCGCAGAACGACGTCGTGATCGGTCTCGAGCAGGGCCAGAGTAATGAGTCGCTGGATGCGGGCAAGCAACGAATCCTGGATGTTCTCCAGAAAACATTCGGCGCGGCCGGTTCCGGCAAACCCGATTTCAACTCGGTTTCGGCTCCGGCCATTGCTGCCGACCTGACGCGGAAAGATCCGCTTTCGCTTGGGGCTGCTGCCGGGGATCGCTACACGCAGCTCGCGGCACGGCTCCTCTCCGCGCGCGACACGGATCACGGTGGTATCGTCACGAGCTTCGATCAGATCAAGAGCGTCGAGGGCGCTACGCCGACGGTGGTCAATTCTCTCGCGAGCGATTTCTCGCTCAGCAGCTTCGCCATCCGCGATGCCGAGATTGTGGGACCTAAGGTGGGCTCGCAATTGCGCCGCCAAGCCATCCTGGCAACCCTCTATGCTCTGGGGGGCATGCTGGTGTATATTGCGTTCCGTTTCGAGTGGGTGTATGGGGCCGCGGCCGTCATCGCCGTCTTCCACGACGTGCTGATAACGCTCGGGTTCTTCTCGCTCTTCCATTTCGAGATTTCGCTGACGGTGATTGCGGCGCTGCTGACTCTGGTCGGCTACTCGATGAACGATACGATTGTCATCTTCGACCGCGTGCGAGAGAATCTTCGGCTCATGCGGCGCGAGTCATTCCCGGATGTCGTGAACAAGTCGATCAATCAGACGCTCTCTCGCACGATTCTGACGAGCGGATTGACGTTCCTCACCGTTTTGGTACTGTTCCTGATGGGCGGCGAGGTGCTCCGCGGTTTCTCTTTTGCCATGGTGGTGGGAGTTGTGGTAGGAACGTACTCCAGTTTTGGTATTGCAGCACCGATCGTCGTGGTTTGGAACAAATATTACGGTGGGCAGGGAAATCCCATCCGCGCCGGATCCGCAGCCGAGAAGCGCGCGGTGGTAGCAGCCGCGAGGAGATAGCACCATGTTTGACCAACTAGTCGTATCGAGCGTGCACACGACCAAGACGAACAAGTCTTGGACCGTCTTGACGTCCGCAATTGTTCAGGGCGTGATCGTGGGCGTGATGATTTTGATTCCGCTGATCTACACGGAAGCTCTGCCCAAGGGCATGCTCAACACGTTTCTCGTTGCGCCCGCTCCGCCTCCTCCGCCTCCACCGCCGGCCGCGCCTGTGAAGGCCATTGTCAGGCCGCGAATCATTACGCCTCAAAGAATGGTCGCGCCCACCGTGATTCCCAAGACGGTTCAGGTGATCAAGGACGAGGCGCCGGATGTGAGCGCCGGAGTCGAAGGCGGATTCGGAGTTCCAGGTGGCACGGGCAGCGTTCTTGGAGGAATTATCGGCGCGGCCGCCCCGCCTCCGCCGAAGGTTGCAGCCCCCACCCGCATTAAAGTCGGTGGCCAGGTGGCTGCGTCGAAGATCCTTCGTCAGACACAGCCGATCTATCCGCAAATTGCGAAGACGGCTCACGTGTCCGGCACCGTAGTTTTGCACGCAATCATTGCCAAGGACGGGACGATTCAGGAACTCACCTACGTCTCCGGACCTGCGTTGCTAATGAAGGCGGCGATGGATGCGGTCAAGGACTGGCGTTACACGCCCACGATGCTCAATGGAGATCCCGTGGAAGTAGATACGACGGTTCAGGTTGTATTTACCCTCGGCGGCTAGGCAGGGCCGGGCCCGCTTGCGGGCCCGGATAGATGGGGATGGAAATTCCGACCGGCAGAATACTCCTGCCGCGATCGATAGGCATGGACGGAGGAGGATCGAACGCTATGGTTGCGAACTTAATGTTGGCGGCTTTCGTGGCAATATTTCAGGATCAGGCCCCTGAGGTCGGCTGGGATCTGGTTACGATGTGGCACAACATGGGTATACCGGCCAAAATTGTAGTCGCACTCCTGTTCGTTATGTCGGCTTGGTCGGTCGGCATCATGATCGACCGCGCGCTCATGTACAGTGCCGCCCGGAAACAGTCCCGCGTTTTCGTTCAGCAGGTGGCGGGCGCGCTCAAGGACAACAAGCTCGACGAAGCGATTTCGATCGCCGAGCGCAACAAGAAGAGCCATATCGCCAAGGTTGTGGCGACGGGCCTTTCCGAATTTCAAGCGGCTTCCGCTCAAGTGAGCGACGAAGAAGTGATCGAAGCGGCCAAGCGCGGCCTCGAGCGCTCGGTGGCCATCGTCCACGCCGAAATGAAGCGCGGCCTTTCCGGCCTCGCGACGATCGGCTCGACGGCTCCTTTCGTCGGCCTCTTCGGCACGGTCATGGGCATCATCAACGCGTTCAAGGGCATTTCGAGCTCGAAAGTGACGGGCTTGTCGGCGGTCGCCGGCGGTATCGCGGAAGCCTTGGTCACGACGGCGCTTGGTTTGCTCGTCGCGGTTCCCGCCGTGTGGACCTTCAACTATTTCACCAATAGGGTCGAAGCCTTCGACGTCGAGATGGACAACTCCTCGATGGAGCTGATCAACTACTTCATCACTCGGCGGGGCGGAAAGAAGTAACCAGCGATGGCATACAAACCCAAAGCACCTCCGGTGATGGCCGCGCCGAACGTCATTCCGATGGCGGACATCATGCTGGTGTTGCTCATCATCTTTATGGTGATTACGCCCATGTTGCAGCACGGCGCTCCCGTGGACATGGCGAAAGCGGAAAACGCCGATAAGATGCCCAATGCCGATCGGGACGATGCCATCATTGTGGCGGTCACGCGCGATGGCAGGCTCTACCTCAGCCCCGGCAACAGGGAAATCGGCTTGGACCAAATCACCGACAACGTGAAGGACCTTCTCACCGGCCGCCTGGATAAGACGGTCTACGTGCGCTCCGATGCTCGCGCAAAGTACGGCGACGTCGTCAAGGCCGTTGACGAAGTCCGCGCTGCTGGTGTTGAGAACCTCGGCCTCTTGACCGAAAAGGTCCAGCCGAACAAGGCTACGCCGCCACCTCCGCCAGGTGGCTCGGACTAGCACGGCGACGCATTAGATTTAGATAAGGAGTCCTCATCATGGGAATGGCAGTTGGTGGAAGTAAGGACGGGCCGGTTTCGGAACCCAATATTGTTCCGTTGATTGACGTGCTGTTGGTGCTGATCATCATCTTCATGGTGATCACGCCGAGGGTGCCTACTGGCTTGCCGACTCTGGTTCCCCAGCCTCCTCCGCCGGATCAGAAAGCGCAACCACCGGACAACCGTACGATCGTGGTCCAGGTGATGCAAGGCGGGAAGCTCATGATTAACCAGGACCAGAGCGACTGGAATGCGCTCGGCCCACGCCTCTTTGACATTTTCAAGGAACGCGCCGACAAGGTGGCTTTCGTGAAGGGCGACGAAAATGTCCCGTTCGCAGAGGTGGCGCGTGCGATCGATATCATGCGGGGTTCGGGCATCGATCACGTAGGCCTTATTACCGCCAAGATTGAGGCGGGGCAGTAGTCAGGGGAACTGAGATTTTGTTCGTTTGACTGGTCCGCCCGTGAATCGTAAACAGGCGCAGCCACCGATCTGATCTTCCGATCTAAGGAGAGCAGGGATGCAGCGGAATTCTCACATTCTGTTTCTTGTGGCCGTGATCTTGGCCGGATTGGCTGCGGGAGCCGGCTGCGACAAGCTCAGCGCGCGCGACAAGCTCAATAAGGGCGTCCAGGCCTACAAGAACGCCCAGTTCGACGTGGCGATCGAAGATTTCAAAGAAGCGAAGACGCTCGATCCCTCGCTCACCAACGCACAGCTTTATCTTGCCACGGCCTACGCCAGCCAGTACATTCCCGGCGCCCCGTCTCCGGATAATCTCCGCAACGGGGAACAGGCGGTGGCGGAATTCAAGAACATTCTGGATGGCGATCCGAACAACCTTTCGGCGATCGATGGCATTGGATCGATCCTCTACAATATGGGCGGGACGCCTTTTGATGCGTCGAAGCTGGCTGATTCAAAGTCCTACCACGAAAAGCACATCCAGATTAAGCCGGATGATCCCGAACCTTACTACTGGGTCGGTGTAATCGATTGGTCGCTCGCCTACCGTGCCAATAAAGACATGCGCGAGGCTTACAACAAGACTGCGAAGAAGCCGATCAAAGAAAGCGACCCGATGCCCCCGGCGCTCGCTTCGCAGTTCGCCGACAAATACGGTTCGACTGTGGACGACGGGATCACCAGTTTGCAGAAAGCCATTACTCTGCGCTCGGATTATGACGACGCGATGGCTTACCTGAACCTCGTGTATCGCCAAAAGGCCGACATGGAATCCTCAGCATCGGCTCGCGACGCCGATTTGAAAGAGGCGGACGACCTCGTGGACAGGGTCAAGGCCATCAAGCAGAAGAAAGCCAACCTTACGCCATCTTCCTGATGTCGCTGGGTTTCTTTCGAGACAACTTTTTCAATCGGCGGGCCATCGAGGCCCGCCGATTTTTTTAGGGAGACCTGTCTCGCCGCGGTTACTTCGCTTGGATGGATTTGAGGTAGGTGATGAGATTTGCGATCCGAGCCTCTACGCGCTTGTCGTCAGCTTTCGTGATCGATTTGAACATTACTCCCCACACGGGCATTTCCGCCGGACCGTGGTCCTCCCCTCTTACGCCGCCGCGTAGAACGAGCTTGATGTACTCGTCCGGAAACTCGCCCTTGTTGCGCTGGGCTAGAGTCGTGAGATCGGGAACCGGCTCTTTGAACGGCGAGTTGGCGGGTGGGGGACCATTGCCCTTCCCATCGTTTCCGTGGCAGACGGCGCAATTCTGCTTGTAGAGCTCCGCCCCTGACTTAGGAGCGGGAGCTGCCTTCTTTGGCTTTGCCTGCGCGTCTTGAGCCGCACTGACTCGCGCCACGAGTCCTAGCAGCACGCACGCCATAATAACAACGCGAACGACCTGCATCATCATCAACTCCCCGCGAAGATTCGAGGTTTCTTACAGCGATCGTCAACCCTCGTCAATCAGTCACGAACCACCGAGCAAGCTCTCTAGATTCCTTATACAACCACATCCTTTCACTCTGCGCTGCCTTACGCCAGCCTAGATTTTGATGTGTGCGATGCGCAATTGATGGATGGCATTGTCGTTCTTTGCGGCCTTCGATACAAATGCCTCCCGTGGAGCGAGAGCGGAGTTAAAATAGAGTATCCATGGACACGGCTGGCAAACCTACGATCAGTCTCGCGGCACGGCGCACGGTTGATCTGCGCTTTGCCGAGTTGATGGACAAGGTGCGCCGCAACCGCCCGGGCGATGATGTAGATCTGCTTCGCCGGGCGTACGATTTCGCCGCCGAAAACCACAAGGCTCAGACGCGGCTCTCCGGTGAGCCGTACCTTTCTCATCCAGTTGAAGTGGCGCATTTGCTGGCGGACATGAAGCTCGATGTGACCTCGTTGTGCGCCGCCCTTCTTCACGACATTGTCGAAGATACGAAGATTCCCGTCGAGAAGATCTCGGAACAGTTTGGCCCGGATGTCGCTCGGATCGTGGAGGGCGTGACGAAAATCAGTCGGCTGGACCTATTGGCGCCGGAAGACCGCCAGGCCGAGAACGTGCGCAAGATGCTGCTGGCCATGGTGAACGACGTACGCGTCGTGATGGTGAAGCTCGGCGATCGCCTGCACAACATGCGCACGCTCGAGTTCCTGGGCACCGAACGCCAGCAGCGGATCGCGCGTGAGACGCTCGACATTTACGCTCCGGTTGCCAACCGGCTCGGAATGGGCTTGATACGTGACGAACTGGAGGATCTCGCCTTCCGGTATCTGGAACCCGAAGCCTTTCTCGAGTTGCAGAATAAGCTCGCTTCCAAGCAGAAGGTCTTCGACAAATTCCTCGCGGACGTACAAGGGGCGATTCGCGAAAAGATGGTTGAGAGCGGCATCCCCGCCGAGGTTCAAGCCCGCATCAAGCGGCTGTATTCCTTGCACCTAAAGATCCAGAAGCAGCAGCGGATGCTGGACCAGGTTTATGACCTGCTGGCCGTTCGCGTGATCACAGATACGGTCAAGAACTGCTACGCGGCGCTCGGCGTCATCCACCAGATTTGGCGGCCCGTGCCGGGGCGCTTCAAGGACTACATCGCCATGCCGCGGCCGAATCTCTATCAGTCGCTGCACACGGCCGTCATCCATTCCGGACAGCCGTTCGAGGTGCAAATCCGAACCCAGGAGATGCACCGCATCGCCGAGCAGGGTGTCGCCGCGCACTGGAAATACAAGGGCGGTCACGAAGCGGCATCTTCGGCGGACGATCAGCGCATCGTCTGGATGCGCCACTTGATTGAGTGGGTGCAGGAGATGCAGGAGCCGAGCGAGTTTCTCTCCACGCTTCGCGTGGACCTGTATCCCGAAGAGGTATACACGTTTACGCCGAAGGGGCGCGTGGTCGTATTGCCGCGCGGGGCGACGCCGGTCGATTTTGCCTACGCCGTGCACACCGAGGTCGGGCATCAGTGCGCTGGCGCCAAGGTGAACGGCGAGATGGTACCGCTGCGCCATGCGCTGGCAAACGGAGACGTGGTCGAAATCACCACGCAGAAGGGCCATGCGCCCTCGCGCGACTGGCTCTCCTTCATTCATACTTCGCGCGCGCGCAGCAAGATTCGGCAGTGGATCAATCTGCACGAGCGCGAGGAAGCGACCGATGTCGGACGGCGGCTGCTCGAAAAAGAGGCGCGTCAGGCGGGCGTGAGCCTGAAGAAAATCTCCGAGGCGGATTTTCAGCGAGTCGCCACCGAATACGGCTGTGCGCGAGTCGATGATCTTTACGCCGACCTCGGTTACGGCAAGTGGTCCGCGCGCCAGGTGCTGGCGAAGGCGACCGGCCAGCCCATCGGTGAGGCGCCGGAGGACAAGCACCCGAAGCTCGCCTCGAGCGTCAAGCGCATGCTCGGCATGGACGATGCGGCGATCGTCGTGCGCGGTCACGATGACTTGATGGTCTATCGCTCGAAATGCTGCAATCCCATTCCCGGTGACGACATCATCGGTTATGTCACGCGCGGCCGCGGCATTGCCGTACACGGCAAGAATTGTCCCAACGTCGAGAATTTGCTCTATGAAGCCGACCGGCGCATCGCAGTCGAATGGGCTGATTCGACGCAGGCGGAATTCCCGGTTCGCCTGCGCATCATTACCGAAGACCGTCCCGGAATGATTGCCGGAATATCCAGCATCATCAGCGATACGGGCGCGAATATTCGGAGTTTCGAGAGCGGCGGGGATGACAGCACCCGGGCTCGTATCGAGGTCGCGCTGGATGTCCGTGACCGCAAGCAGCTTGAGCACATCGTCGCGGGAATCCGGCGCATTCCGGGCGTCTTCGATATTGAGCGCGTGTACAACGTCTGATTGAGTCCCCAGGCGTTGCGGGCCCAGTAATCCTTCCGCGACAAGGCGCATTGCCTCTCCTTTCGGCGCGTACAATGAATGCATGTGGGGCATCCTGGCAAACAGTTGCGTCCGCGAATGCGGCCGAAATCAGTGTTGGTACAGGACCGGTGCGCCGTACGCGGTGCTCGTTGCGCTGGCATTCTCCGTTGCTGGTTGCCACAGCATCCCGCCGGTAGACACGAGGCCACTCGACACCGCGGGCATGAGCTATGACGCGATTCAGGAGTTGAAGGCGCTCCAAATCTCCACACCGGAAGTTGCCGAAATCGCCCGCGCGCGGCAAGGCGGATTCTCGGACGCAAATTGCGTCGACATTCTCAAGCTCTTCCGTGATCGCAAACAGCCCTTCAATGACGGCGACGCAATCGCGGGTTTGGTTCGGGCGCAAGTAGGCGAAGACACGATTCTCGAGCTGGCAAAGCTCAATCAGTTAGATCTGGGCTCGGGAGACTTTCAGGCAATGAGGCTCGCGGGCCTGTCGGACGCAATCATTCTCGAAGTTGCGCGCCATCGCGCCGCGGGCAAGCCGGTGCTTGCGGGGGCTTCGCTGGCCGGCCTCAAGAATGTCGGCGTGCGCGAATCGACCCTTCTCGAGCTCGCCCGGCGCGGTATTCCCGATTCGCAGGCAAATGCCATCATCGCGTTTCGCCGTCATGGCGCAAGCGACGCCGAGATCCTGAGCCATTTCACCGGCTCGTAGCGTCACCGCTGGAGCATTTCCCTGCTGGCGGTATGTGCACATTTATTTTCCAGCTTTTCCGCGCCGCCGCAGCCCGGTAGAATCTTGACATCTTGAATCGCACCTTACCGCGCTCACTTGCGCTTGCCTTGGTCCCCATCGCGCTGCTCCTGTGTGGATTTTCCTGCGGCGTTCCGCTCGCGCCCGGCTATCGAATTGTCCGGGAATCGACCGAGATCCGATTCGTGCCCGGCCAGGCCCCTGAGCTGCAAATTCGCGCCCGCTACGCGATGCAGAATTCGGGCAACAGCGATCTGCGATTCGTAGATGTGAGTTTTCCGGAAGAGAAGGCATTCGGTCGAAAAAATCTTCGAGTCGAAGTGGATGGCCGCGAGACGACGCTCGGGAGCGTCTCAGCGGAGAACCAAGAGGCGGAGCCGGATGCTCTTCGCATCGCGTTCGATCCACCGTGGGCGCGCAAGCAAACGCGCGAATTCTCCATCGAATATGTGTTCAGCTCACCCGAGGGCACGGGCGCGCGAATCGCGCTCACTGACAACGCATTCCATCTCGGGGCGCGTGGCTGGTTGCCCGAGTTCTTGCCTCCGAAGCACCTGCTTGCACCCAATCCGATGCGCCCGGCCCTGACGAGTTACACGGTTCGCGTGCCCGCCGATTTCTTCATCGCGGCGAGAGGATCTCGCAAGGGCCAGAAGAAAGAGGGCGACGAAACTGAATATCGCTTTCAATTGACCAGAGACGACCTGGCGCCATTCGTGGTTGCAGGCCAATATGTCACATGGCCATCGGACCGGCGCGCGCACTCACCGATTTTCTGGACGACTGCTCCGTTAAAGGGCGACGCCAGCCCAGCGGCCGAACGGATCATGGCGGCATGGAGCGCCCTGGTCACGGCTTTCGGCCCGCTCGACAAGCACATTACCGTGCCGCAAATCGTCGAATCGCCCGGATTGCGCGGGCGTAACGCGGGAGGCATAGGGCCAGCGGCAGTGGCGTTTCCGGGAGGTGCGATCGTCAATCCGGCGGCGCTGGCATTGGGGCCGAGCAGCGACCAATTTTTCGACATTGTCGTTCATGCGCTAGCGCACGACTGGTTCGGCGAGGAGTTGTACGCAGCTCCCAATGCGGCAGTGGGCATGGGCGAAGGCCTGCCGGAATATGCCACGATCGTCGTGGACGAAGCCCAAGGCGGATCCGCCGTGCGCAATCGACGCGTCGTCGAGTATTTGCAACGGTACGATGAAGCCCGAAAGGAAGCGTCCGAAATGCCCGTTGCTGCGTTAATGATGACGGACCCGATTGGGCCGCGCCGCATCGCTCTCGCCAAAGCGCCGCTATTCTACGTGGCGCTCGAGGATGCATGCGGAGAAGCACCTGTGCGGTCCGGTCTCGCGCATTTGGCAGCCCTGCAACGTGGGCAGGCGGCCAGTTATCCAGAGCTGCGATCGGCGCTCGAGCAATCCACGAACAGGGATCTCGCCAAACTGTTTCGGTTGTGGCTCAACGAGAAAGGAATTCCGGACGATTTTCGAAGCCGCTACCAGGGGTCGGCAGCGGGCGAGGTCGCCGAGAAATGAAGCGCGTGTGCCGCGGCGGGTTGAAAGTCTCGATTCGAGCATGGCCGAAGGCCACACTTCGAAATGTGTTTCTCTTCTTCAATCGCGCACTTGTAAATTGTGGATTCTGAGGAGGCTTTGTGAAGGAAATCATCTCGACCGAAAAGGGGCCGAAGGCCATCGGCCCATATTCGCAAGCCATTAAGGTAAACGGATTCATATTCACGGCCGGCCAGATTGCGCTAGACCCCGCGACCGGGCAGGTTGTTGAGGGGGACGTCGCGCGACAGACGGTTCGCGTGTTCGAGAACTTGAAAGCGATCGTGGAAGCGGCGGGATCCTCGCTCGATCACGCGGTGAAGGCTACAGTCTATCTGAGCGACATGGGTGATTTCGCGGCGATGAACGAAGTTTACGGCCGGTACTTTTCGCAGAACCCGCCGGCGCGTTCGACTGTGGAAGCGGCGCGCTTGCCCCGAGACGTCCGGGTTGAGATCGACTTAATCGTGGCGGTTTAGCTCTTCCGCCAAGGCATCTTGGTCCGCGTGCCTTCCAGGAAGAGTACGCAGATGTGGTCCAGTGCATCGGTCAGTTGATATCGCGCCGGTGTACATATTCCTGTAACATTTACACCGGAAATTTGATGCGGAGAATTGCTGTCAGCGCTGGGGATGGAAGGATCGAATCGCTCCCTCGTGAACAATAACAACAATTACGACCTGATCGTTATCGGCAGCGGCCCGGCCGGTCAAAAGGGGGCCATCTGCGCCGCAAAGCTGCGTAAGCGTGTTGCGGTGATCGACCGCCGGCTCATGATCGGCGGCGTTTGCGTCCATACGGGGACGATCCCGAGCAAAAGTATTCGCGAGGCCATCTTTCAGTTGACTGGAACCGCCGTGAAGACTTTTTACGGCAGTAGCTACCGCGGCAACGGTGACATATCGCTACAGGATCTCTCGTTTCGCGTGACGAGCGTCGTTTCCCGCGAGACGGAAGTGATTCGCGCACAGCTCAAGCGCAACGGGATCGCGATCTACCAAGGAACCGCGGAATTCCTCGATCCGCACACCGTGCAAGTCCAGGGCGAAGACGACAAAATCACACTTCACGGTGAGAATATTCTGATTGCCTGTGGGACGCGCCCCGCACGCAGCCCCGATATTCCATTCGACGGAAAGCGCATTCTCGACACGGACGAGTTTACGTTCGCCTCTAGCCTACCGCGCGAGGTGATCGTGGTGGGCGCGGGAGTGGTCGGGCTCGAATACGCGTCGTTTATGGCCGCAATCGGGGCAGAAGTGACACTGATCGATCAGCGGCCGCTGATTCTCGATTTCGTCGATCGCGAAATCGTCGAGGCTCTTGCTTACCATCTGCGCCAGATGGGGACGACATTTCGACTAGGCGAGAAAGTCACACGAGTAGGAATCGATGCGCAGCGCAACCTCGTATTCGCGGAACTTGAGAGCGGCAAGAAGGTTCAGGGTGACATGCTTCTTTACGCGGTCGGCCGGCAGGCGAACGGCGACCAGCTTCGACTCGAGGCTGGCGGTTTGCAGACCGACTCTCGCGGCAAGATCAAGGTCAACGAAGACTATCAGACGGACGTACCGCACATTTATGCCGCGGGCGACGTGATCGGGTTTCCCGCGCTGGCGAGCACGTCGATGGAACAGGGACGGTTGGCGAGTTGCCGGATGTTCGGCACGCCCTCCCAACACATGCCGGAATTGTTTCCTTATGGCATCTACACGATTCCTGAAATCTCCATGGTGGGTCAGACGGAAGAGAAGCTGACAGCGGGCAAGGTTCCCTACGAAGTGGGCATTTCAAAATATGCGGAGCTTGCAAAGAGCATGATGTTGGGCGACGAGACGGGAATGCTCAAGCTGCTCTTCGACCGCAACACGAGAAAACTGCTTGGCGTGCACATCATCGGACAGCGCGCGACCGAGATCGTGCACATTGGCCAGGCCGTGCTTGCCCATGGAGGCTCGATCGAGTACTTTCGCGACACCGTCTTCAACTATCCGACTCTCGCCGAAGCATACAAAGTCGCCGCGCTCGACGGCCTCAATAAACTCTGAGTGTCAGCGCTTTCGTTCTTTGCCCAGCGATAGCTGAAGATAGTCGGCTGAATTCTGTTAAGTTGACAAGTCCCTTCCGTCAGATGAACAATTCCAGCGAGTCACAGTGAGAATCTCTCGCGAAAATGCGGTCAAATCACTCCCGACTACCAAGGATCGCTTAAGTGCAGGCAAAAAGTTTCGTGAGAGAGCGCCGCGATCGTCGCATTCTCAATGGACTGCGCCGGGGAATCGTGCCGATCCCACCAGTATCCTGAAAGAATCGGACCGCGGAAGATTACCCGCCCTTCTCCCGATTCGCTACGCCAGGATGCGCGAATCGCCCTTCGCCTTTTTCCGCGGTGCTGCCGCCTTAATGGCTGCCGATCTCGCCTCAACGCCAACTACCGGAATCCGCGTGCAGGCCTGCGGCGACTGCCACGTCGCCAATTTTGGCGGCTTCGGTACCCCGGAGCGCCAGCTTGTCTTCGATATCAATGATTTTGACGAGACGCTTCCTGCGCCATGGGAATGGGACGTCAAGCGTTTGGCGGCGAGTATCGTGCTTGCGATCCGCCAAGCAGGCATTGGCGAACGCCACTGCTCGGACGCGGCGCGCGCGTCGGTTGAGTCCTACCGGAAACACATGCGCGAATATGCTGAGATGACTGCGCTAGAGGTCTGGTACTCGCATTTGAACGCAGAACTGTTCGTCCAAAGCGCGGAAACGCCCGGAGCCAGGAAGCGATGGCGGAAGCTGGAAGCCAAAGCCATGCTTAACACGCCTGGGCGCGAATTTCCAAAAATCACCGCCATGAACAATGGCCGCCCTCGAATTATCGATCACCTTCCTCTCATCTATCATCCCAGCGAAATGACGGCCATCGGGAAACATGCGCGGCAAATGCTGCATCGGTATCGCGCGACCTTACCTGAAGAACGCCGCATCGTTCTTGATCGCTACGAACTTGTTGACATCGCCCGAAAGGTCGTTGGAGTGGGCAGCGTCGGGACGCGCTGTGCAGTGGCGTTGCTGATGGCAGGACCGCACGATCCCCTGATATTGCAGTTCAAAGAGGCGCACGCATCGGTGCTCGAGCCGTATGCGGGCAAAAGCAGATATGCGAATCAAGGGGAGCGGGTTGTCACCGGCCAGCGAATGCTTCAATCCGCAAGCGACGTATTTCTCGGCTGGACGAGCGACGATCAAGGCCATCACTTTTATTTTCGCCAGCTTCGCGACATGCGCATGAAGATTGATCTCGAAGGAATGTCCAAACAGGATTGGTTCGAGTATGTGGAGCTTTGCGGATGGGTCCTTGCCCGCGCGCACGCTCGTACGGGCGATCCGGCGCGGATTGCCGGCTACCTTGGAAAGACCGAAGCGTTCGATGAAGCGATCGCAAAATTTGCCGTCGCATATGCAGACCAGACGGAGCGCGATTACGCCTCGTTTCTTAAGGCCATCCGAGCGGGGCGAATTCGAGCACGCTCCGGAGCCGAAGCTTGATTGACAGATTCAAGACCCGATCTTGGACTGTAATCAACCGCACCGAGCGATTGACGCCCCCAAATTCGTACGAGCGTGGCCTGCGCTGCCGATAGCGCTGACGGGAACCGGGTTGACAGAAGTTACATTCCGGCCCTAACATCCCCGGCATCACAAAAGCTGCCGTTGGGTGGGGACAGCTTCCGGTTGCCGTCGACGTTTACCTGCCCTGAAGCTTTGAAGTGCTCTGGCATGCGAACCGAAACGTTCAACGCCATAAGGTCCATGGCCGGGATCATCTTAGAGAAACCGATTTAGGTTGCAGTTTCTTGGATCCGACGAGGGGAGGGCCATGTGCGTCTCCTGTTGGTGGAAGACGAGAGGAAAGTCGCAAGTTTCATTGCACGCGCGCTGCGTGAGGATTTGTATGCGGTCGACGTTGTAGAAACTGGCGAGAAGGCCTTGGATTTAGTTAGCCGCGCGGCCTACGATCTCATCTTGCTCGATCTCAGGTTGCCGCGTTTGAGTGGCGTCGAGGTGTGCCGGGAAATAAGGGATGCTGGCATCGAAACGCCCGTCCTGATGCTGACCGCCCGGAGCTTGGTCGAGCAGCGAGTGGAGGGTCTTGACGCTGGCGCGGATGACTATCTCACTAAGCCCTTCGCGCTGGCGGAGCTCCACGCTCGCGTCCGAGCGCTCACCCGCCGAGGATTCCACAAAGGAGGTCCAAAACTCCACGCCGGGGATCTTGAGCTAGATCGCCCGCGCCGAACCGTGAAACGGGGCGGAAAACAAGTTCAGCTTACCCTGAAGGAGTTCGCGCTCTTGGAGCTTCTGATGCTGCGCTCACCCGATCCGGTTCTCAGATCCGAGATCGTAGAGCACGTGTGGTCGTTCGGTTTTGACACGGATACGAATATTGTGGAGGTCTACATCAATCGACTGCGCCAGAAGATCGATCTGGAGTGGGCGGTCAAATTAATTCACACAGTTCGCGGTACGGGTTACCGCATCGGCGTGATGGAGCAGCGATGAAGGGAGGGTCTCTTCGATTTCGAATGATGATCCTTTTCTGCGTGGTGGTGGGGAGCTTTCTCCTTAGCACCTACGCGATCATCTATTCGATCTTTGCCCGCGAACTTCGGCATCAACTGGATCGTCGGCTCAGCGAAGCGGCTACGCCGATGGTCGAAGACCTTGCGCAAAACACAAGTGAGCAAGACGTTTTTCGACTGGATTTGCCGGACGAGTATCTCGAATTGCTTGATGCGTCCGGAAAACCCTTGAACATGTCTCAGAACTGGCGCGAACATCCCATCGACGTGGGCACTCTGAGTTTTTCCAATGGACAGCCGGTATTTCGCACCGTGCACGGTGCGGGCGGGCAGATGCGGATGGAGTTGATCCCGTTCCGACTGTTGGAACGGCCTGTGGTTTTCGCAATCGCTGGACCTACGCGGGATGTCGATATTGTCCTCGACAACTTTCGCAAGGGTTTGGCGGTTCTTTTCCCAATCAGCCTCCTACTAATGGGTGCAGTTTCGGCATGGTACGTGGGCCGTGGCCTTTCACCCATCACCGAATTGACGGAGCAAGCGGCACGCCTAACGCAACTCATCTCGGAGCCGGGCCAAGTGGACTTGAAGCCGCCCAGACTTGTGTCCAACTCTCGCGACGAACTCGGGCATCTTGCATCGACGTTCAACGAGCTCTTCGCCCGTGTAATCGCTGCGTTCCAACAGCTGAGGCAATTTGTATCGAATGCGTCGCACGAACTGCGCACCCCTCTCTCTGTCCTTCAGGGAGAGACGGAGTTGCTGCTGTCAGAGCGCCGAGATCCAAAGGAGTACCGCAAGGCTCTGGAAGTGATTCATGATGAGCTGAGGCATCTGAGCCGCATTGTGGAAGGGCTATTCACGCTGTCGATGGCGGATGCGGGCCAGCTGCGAGTTGCGAACGACGCGCTTTACATCAACGAGGTTTTGGAGGAGGCGTGTGAGATTGCTGTGCCCCTTGCGCGCGGTAAGGGCATATCCATTGAACAGAATCTGCAATCGGAGATCGCATCCACCGGAGACGAATCGTTCCTGCGGGATCTCTTCCTCATCTTTCTTGAGAACGCAGTCAAGTATTCGCCGCCACAAACGCGGATCAGAGTCAGTCTCGGCCGTGTGAATGGTTCCGCCCAAATCCAATTCGAGGACCAGGGGATGGGCATTTCCTCAGAGCACCTCCCCCACATCTTTGAGCGCTTCTACCGGGCCGCCAGCACGGACTCCGTCGAAGCTCGCAGTGGCGGCGGCCTGGGATTGGCAATCGCACAGGCGATTGCGAACGCTCATGGCGGCAAGATCGACTGCCAAACCACGCTCGGCCAAGGCTCGGTTTTCACGGTGATTCTGCCGCTGCCCGCGCGCGATACATCGTCTCCCATTTCGCAGGCGACTCGGATCGCCGCGCAGTAAGCGGAAAGGCGGTTGTCCGCTTCAAGCGCAAGTTCACTCCTGCCTGAAATAACTCTCGCGTCCCATTATTAATAAGAATTAATGATGGATTCAGCATCGCCTCGTTCCGTTTTGGGTATGCTTGCGCCACGCCTTCGGGGCAGGAAAGTACGGGTGATCCCCAACTGTTGGACGCTTGAGCGATATACATTTCGCGCTGAACTGTACGTATTGGAACGAAGCCCCGGGACGAGTCTCCTGGGCGTAGAGCGCGTTTCAGAACCGGAACATCAAACTTGCTCTGAAGAACAACGAGGGGGAACGATGTACACGAACCGTCTGCGCAAAAGCCAAAATCGAGGCCAGTTGGAAATGCCAGTGCAGCTGCGATCCGCTAGGATCGTGCTGTTGGCTGTAATGTTGACCACGCTGCTGGTCTGCTCTCCGGCATTTTCGCAAGTCAATTTCGGGCGCATTTTGGGAAGCGTCACGGACCCATCGGGCGCCGCGGTCGCGGGAGCAACCGTTACGGTTACGAACGTAGGGACCAACGTGTCCCGAACGCTGACGGCCGATAGCGCGGGAGCGTACGTCGCCGCGGCTTTAGTTCCCGGCACGTATACGGTGAGAGCCGAAGCGAAGGGTTTCAGAACCGTCGAGCACCAAGGCGTTCTCGTCGAGGTTGGCACGGATGTCCGAGTGGACGTGGCCTTGGCAATTGGAGCGACCACGCAAACGGTGACTGTTACCGAAGCTGTCCCGCTCGTTGACCTCAATAGCGCTACCCTCGGTGGAACATTGAGCAACGAGGCGATCAATGATCTTCCGCTGAACGGCCGGAACTTTCAGAACCTGATCACGCTTCGTCCGGGTGTAATCATTCAGCCCGGCGGCGGGGCGTGGACGCAGAGCACAAACGGCCTTCGGGCCGGCGCCACGATCTACTATGTGGACGGCTTGATGGACAATGATTACAACGTCGGCTGGACCGTCGTGAATGCGCCGACGCCAATCACCGAGGCGGGGTCGGTTCTGCCGATCGACGCAATCCAAGAGTTCAACCTGGAGCAGAATCCGAAAGCGGAATTCGGCTGGAAGCCGGGTGAGGTCGTGAACGTCGGCATCAAGTCGGGCACGAACTCGCTGCATGGCACCGCCTATGCATTTGGCCGTGACAGCTCGTGGGACGCCCGCAACTTCTTCAACCCGATTGGGCAGAACAAATTGCCCCTCACGTTGGAAAACTTCGGCGCCACCGTCGGAGGCCCCATCTTTAGGGACAAGCTCTTCTTTTTTGCCGCATACGAAGGACGCAGGGATCTGATCGGGAACATTTTTGGTGTGAGCATTCCGGAAACGACCTCGCAGCCAGGGGCGCCAACCACAGCCTGCGCGACCGGCGGCGATTGCGCCAACAGTATTCCAGATGCCTCGAAGGCGCTCATCGCCGCAGGCATTACGCCCAGCACAGTCAGCACAAAATTGCTGAACCTGTTTCCCGCAAATTCCTCAAGTACGATTAGCGAGACCTTGGGATTCCCGAATACGGATCAAACCGACAACGGAATCGCGAAAATTGACTATCACATCAACGATCGTAATACCCTGACCGGCATGCTTTTCGTAAGCGAGTACACGGGCGTCGGCGAAGACCGCGCGTATGCCAATGCGGCCTTTCTGAGTGTGATCCCCATGAAGGATTGGGCGAACAACTACAGCTGGATATGGACTCCCAATTCGCAATGGGTGAACGAGGTGCGGTTCGGCTTTAACCGCATGACGCAGGACATCATCAACGCCGACAGCGCAGTGCCCGCCACCACCTACGGCATTAATACGGGCATTATCAAACCCGGCGGATTGCCTACGATTCAGATTGGCCCATTCACCGAGTTGGGAACCAGCTTCACACGTCCCGCCCTCAACGGCCCATCGCCGCTTTACGACGGTTTGGACAACGTCTCCTATGTGCGTGGCAAACATACATTTAAGTTTGGGTTTGAACTCGCGAGCATCCACGCCGACGCAGCTGGGTTTGCGTTCGGACGAGGCAATATTAGCTTCAACGGTGGCGGCATCCCCGCCGCTGCAGCCAACTCCAACGGCGGACCGTTCTATCCTCAATTCCTTTGCCCTCCGCCTAATCTGAACGGTGCGAGTTGCTCCACAGCATTGGAGGATTTTCTCGCGGGATACGCTGCTTTCCCCGCGCTTGTGCTGCAGGGTAATCCGGCGCGTCACCTGCATCAATGGTCGTACGCCGGCTTCTTTCAGGATGATTGGCGTCTAACCCCTAGGTTGACGGTGAATCTGGGTCTGCGCTATGAGTATTTCGCGCCGCCGACAGAGCGCAACGGCTTGATCGGCAACTTCAGCCCCGCCGTCGGACTCGAACAAGTCGGCAAACAAATCAGCCAAGTATTCCAACCGGATCGCAGGAACTTCTCACCGCGCATCGGCATTGCTTGGGACCCAACCGGCAACGGGAGGACCGCCATCCGAGCCGGGGGCGCTGTCATCTACGACCATCCGTTCTTGGGCGAGTTCTTCGGCCAGTTGGCCACGCAGGACGGCGCAGCTACTGGTATCGGCACGATCCCCACGGGATTTACGCTCGATGGCAATCCCGGCCCCGGCACGATTTCCAGCGGCGTAATTGCTTCTTCCGTGGGTCCCGCCCAATGGAACGGCCAGGTATTTTCAAGCGCTACCCCAGGATGCGCTTCCTTTGCGCCATGTGGAGTTCTCGGAGTCGTTCCGAACTACAAATACCCCTATATCGCCAACTGGACCGTGAGCGTCCAGCACAGCTTCACGAGCACACTGGGCCTGGATGTTGCGTACGTTGGCAACCACGGGGAAAGACTGTCCACGATTACCAATATCAATCAGCCGACGCCTTCGGCCGCTGGCAACCCGGCCCCGTTTGCCACGAAGTTTGACTATCTAGGGTTCATCAACGAACTATCAAACATTGGCTGGTCGAACTACAACGGTCTGCAAGTCACGCTGACCCAGCACACATATCATGGTTTGTCTTTCATCGCGGGCTACACCTACTCGCACGCGCTGGACACAAGTTCCCTCGATGCGTTCGCGATCATGCCACAGGATAGCCAGCATCCGGGGCGGGACTATGCCAGCAGCGATTTTGACATTCGGCACCACTTCACGCTGACAACCACGTATGCCATTCCCGGGCGGAAATCGCCCGGCCAGATGTTGGAAGGCTGGCAGATCAATTCACTCGTCACTCTCGAGAGCGGCCAACCGTGGACCGTGGATGACACACAAGACAACTTTAGCAACACCGGTGATTTCACGGATCGCTGGGATTTCTTTGGGCGCCCTTCCGACTTCACTTCCGGGCCGGTTGGGATACCCTATTGCAGCGGGACATTTGAAACCGCGGATGCGGTTACTTGCACGAATCTTACAGCGGCAGAATCAGAGCCCTTTCGCACGGCTTGTCTCGGAGATGCTCCCTCGACCTTGACACTCGACAAGGCCGGCTGCTACGTGAAGGGCAAATCGGTTTTGGTTCCACCGGCGCTTGGCACCTTCGGCAGCATGCCCCGTAACCTTTTCCGAGATTCGGGCTTCCGCGACTGGGACGTTTCTCTTTTCAAGGTTTGGAGATTCGGGGAACGGTTCAGTGGCCAGTTTCGCGCCGAGTTTTTCAACGTCCTCAACCATCCGAATTTTGCCAATCCGTACGGAGGGCCGAACGGGTTCGGCACGGCCGGCCCTTGGAATCCCAGGGCACCCGGCCTGTTCGGCTGCGGGTGCGCCACTCCGGACGTAGCGGCTGGCAACCCCGTCGTTGGGTCGGGCGACGCCCGAGCGATTCAATTGGGATTCAAGTTGCTATTCTAGCGGGTTGAACAGGTGGAAGATAAACCGCCAGAAGCTCGCGACAAATTCGATTCGAATCTTCACGGCCCCCCATTGTCCGGACCGCGGTGCTGTACGACGGCGATCGAGATAGTTAACGTTGTGTAGGCATAACAGCATAATCATGACGGCCCGCTATGCTCATTCCCTAGCCGATGATAAAATGGGTTTCGTTAGGCGTTTGGATTTCGCAAGTGTTTGCAGATTTGAATCCGCGCCGGACGGTAAACGGACACTTAGCATTATTTGACGAAGGCGGCCAATCGCGTAAGATATTATCTGCCAGTAAGTTGGGCCTGTAGCTCAGGTGGCTAGAGCGCACCCCTGATAAGGGTGAGGTCGGTAGTTCAAGTCTACCCAGGCCCACCAATCCCATCGATCCCTTCCGAACCGACGAAGCGCGAGATCCACAATCGTGCTGCGCGACCCCAGCGTCGATATTACGTGCCCAACGATCAGCCCGCTTGGAGCGACATCGAGACAGGAAATACGTAGTAGAACAACAGCGCGATCAAGATTAGATATGCGAGGACGATCAGCGTCCATCCCATATTGTGGCGGATGACTTGGCCTTCACTGCGCACGAATCGGCTCGTTGACACGCCGACACTCGCTGTCTGCGGCGCAATCGGCTTGCCGACCTCGGCTCCCACGGAATTGAGCGTGGGGAGCAAGAGCACCGGGAGATTCAGAAGACGCCCGGTTGCGGCTTGCACCGGACCGAACATCGCGTTCGTGGACGTGTTGCTCCCGGAGAGCGCAACACCAACCCAGCCAAGAATCGGGGCCAAAACGACAAAGAAGACGCCGATCTTAGACAGTCCGTAAGCCAATGAATTCGCCATTCCGGTGTAAACGAAAATGTAGGCGAGCGCGAAGATAAAGAATGCGACGAGTAAGGCGCCCCACATCTGCTTGAATGTCCGCGCAAAGACCTGTTTGAGAATTTGGCCGCGCGGCCGCAGGATCATCAAAATGACCAGCCAGGAGGCCAGAATTGACGTGCCGCCGCTCAGTGGCGTGAAGTTGAACACTGAGGTCAGCGTTTTTTGCGTGACCGAAGACTTTGCCGCGATCGTCAGTTTAAGCCAGCTAATCGCCGGGAGGTGCGACCAAGGACCGGTCCACGCGACTACGACGAGTATGAGCACGAGATAAGGAACCCAGGCAAAAAATGCGGAGCGCGGCGACGTGAATTCGGATGAATCTATAGCTGTCGAGGCCACAGGTTTCAGCACGGCCCCGCCGAATCCGCGAATGTTCTTGGGACGCCATATCTTCACGAACAGAAATAAAATCCAGAAGGAAACCAGCGCACCGCTCAAATCGGGCAGATAGGGTCCTAAGAAGCGCGCGACCGGCCATTGTCCCAAGATGTAGGAAAGCGATCCGACAATGGCCAACGGCCACGCCTCGACGAGGCCGTCCCAGCCGCTCACGAGGAAGATCAAGACCCATGGCGGCAGCAGCGCCAAAATGGCGACGACATTCCCGATGGAGCCCGAAAGCGCGAGTAGCGGCAGTCCTGTGACGCTCGCGAGCCCGATAATGGGCGCACCGAGCGCCCCGTAAGAAACAGGCGCGTTGTTCGCGAGCGCGGCGACGCGTATCGCCTCAAGGTCGGCAATCCCCAGCCCAACCAAAATCGGCACGACAACGGCCCACGGGTAGCCAAAACCTACGAGCCCTTCCAAAAGCGCTCCAAAAGCCCAGGCGAGCATGATCGTTTGAATTCGAATGTCGGCGGTGGCGTGATGAACCATCCAGTTTTTGAAGCGTTCGAAATTTCCGGTGAGTACGAGCGTGTTGAAAATGATCAAGCCCCAGAAGGTGATCCAGTCGATCGACCAGATGCCCGTCAGGCCGCCGTACGCGTAGGAAGTCATCGTGTTTGCGAGCGGCGCGTGCCATACGATCACACCCAGTGGCACTGTAATGATCCCGGCGATGATCGTGGCCAGCCAGGCCGTGATTCGAAACACGGCGAGCATCAGAATTAATGCCACGAGCGGGACCAAGGCAGCCGCGACGGTTAACCAGAGGTGGCCTGTCGGATTGAGAGTTTGCTCAAACATGGCGCACGCGGTATATCACATTCGGGCCGATGCGCGCGAGTTGATAAGGGGCGATTCTCAACATACAATACGCGCCATTGGCAGCGAGTTTGGAGGATCCATGCCGGCAACATCTCAGAGGGCTTACGTCGGCGCGAGCGAGCGTGTGCCGGAAGGCGGCCGTTTGGTAGTCGACGTAGGCGACGCCACGATCGGTATCTTCCGCGTAGACGGGAAACTCTACGCGTATTTGAACACCTGCGCGCATCAGGGCGGACCCGTCTGCCAGGGGAAGATCATCCCGCGCGTGACGGAAGTGATCGACGAGGGTGGAGAAAGCCGCGGTTTTGCGTTCGACGAATCGAGGCTGCACATCGTTTGCCCATGGCACGGCTTCGAATATGACATCAAAACCGGCGAGCATCCCGGCCGGCGGACAGCTCAATTGATTCGCGTCACCGTGGAAGAGTCAGCCGATGGAATTTATGTCACCGTCTGAGGAAGCCGCGAGACTCTCGGCACTTCTCGTTGGATTGCGGGGGCAGATCGAGCGGACGATCGGCGCTGGGGAAGTTGATCGCGTGCCACGGGATGACGTGACGAATCTCGTCAGTGGAGCTGTGAAGCTTTACGCGGCAGCTGTCGAAGAGACGGAATCGGAAGTTCCCGTGATCGACGACACGGTTTCAACCACCGAAGCGATGGTGGTCGCGTGCGCGCTACTCCGTGCGCAACATTTGAATCCGTTCGATCTGGCTCTCTGGTTTTCACGGACGGCGCGGCGCGGCGACACATCGGGAGCGTGAGAGGCTTCCAAGGTGAGGACAGGGCTATGAGCAAAACCGAAGTGGTCAATGGCGCGAACGTCGCCACCGAACATAAGGTGCAGCAGATTACGACGCGCACCGATTCGAGGGAGATCCTCGCGAATGCACGGCGCGATATCGCTCGCTATCATCTCGACGATTATTTCATTGTAGATGTCGATGCGCACCACGTGGAATTCGACTCGTGGGCCGAAATCCTGGACCATCTTGAGAATCCCGTCCTTCGCCACAATGCAAAAACGATGACGCAGATCTGGCCGAACGCAAAACAATTGGCTTTCAGCAATCACCCTGTCGGGCTCACTTTTCAGGATGTGTTTGGGCGAATCCCCCACCAAGCGGAACTCGGGGAATATGTGGAGAAGACGGACGAGCACCGCGACCTGACTCTCGTGCGCCGCGCGATGGATTCCATGGGGATCAAGATGCAGGTCGTATTCCCGCAGCCCATGCTGGAAATGGGTCTCCATCCCGAGCCGGACATCGTGACGGCGATGACGTTTGCGTACAATCGCTGGTTCACCCAGACGATTCTGCCGCGCGAAAAGCGCGTGAAGACGCTGCTTTGCTTGCCGTTCCACGATCCCGATGCGTGCATAAAGATGATTCGTGAATTCGGCGAAACGCCCGGCGTGGTCGGGTTCATGATCACGAGTCAGCGCCATACGGGCGTTCACAAGAACATGTACATGCGGATCTACAAGGAAATCGAGGAACGTGGGTTGCCGCTGGCGTTCCACGCCGGTCCGACTTGGGGCGATACGATGACGACCACGATGAACCGGTTCCTCTCGGTGCACTCGATGTCGTTCGTCACATGCAACATGACGCACTTGACGAACTGGGTCGTCAATGGATTGCCGGAGCGCTTTCCGAAGTTGAAAGTGATTTGGATCGAGAGCGGCCTGGCGTGGGTTCCGTTCATGATGCAACGGCTCGATCACGAGTATCTGATGCGGCAGTCGGACGCTCCACTTTTGAAGCGGCTCCCGAGCGAGTACATCCGGGAGATGTATTTTACGTCGCAGCCGCTCGAAGTGACGATTCCGCACATGCTGGAAGCGACCTTCAAAGCAATCAATGCCGATACGCAGTTGATGTACTCATCCGATTGGCCGCACTGGGATTTCGACGTTCCTGCACGCATTGCAGGACTGCCGTTTCTGAGCGAGCAAGCGAAGCGCAACATTCTTGGCGAGACGGCACGCAAGCTGTTTCGTCTTTAGTAGAAGCGTTCCAGTGTCAAGAATCGTCTAGGGAGAAACCACAGCCATGCACAAAGTGATCGCCCTCTATCCGCCGCCCAAAGATCCGACGCATTTCAAGCGCTACTATGAAGGAACACATCTGCCTCTCGCCGCGCAGCTTCCCGGACTCTTGTCGAGCCGGCACAGCTTTTCGCTCGAGGGCGTCGGCAGCCCGTCGCCTTACTTCTGCATATGGGAAGGCGAGTTTGCGAGCGAGGCGGCGATGGGAGCTGCGATGCAGTCTCCCATCGGCCAGAAGGTCGCGGCGGACGTGGCGAACTACGCGACGGGCGGTGTCACACTGTTCCACTACGAAGTGGCGGCGCCAGCGCAGAGCCAGTCCGCCGGAAACAAGGACACCTTTTCGGCGGGCCTGGCGGTGCGGCGCGACATGTTCGGCCCGGCGCTTTCCGACCAGGTGCTTGAGTCGGCCACGGATTTCACGCGGCCGCTTCAAGAGATCGTGACGCGCTACTGCTTCGGAGAAGTCTGGACCCGGCAACTGCTTGACCGCAAGACCCGCAGCATGCTGACGATGGCGCTTCTTGTCGCTCTCAACAGGCCGAATCAGTTGAAGGGGCACGTTCGCGGCGCAGTGAAAAACGGAGTGAGCAAGGATGAGATCCGCGAAGTCCTGCTGCACAGCATGATCTATGCAGGGGTCCCCGCAGGTGTCGACAGTTTCAATCATGCAACGGATGTGCTGAAAGAATTGGGGCTCGAGTAGAGGAGCGAGTATCGCCATGCGCGTCGGGTTTATCGGCATCGGAAACATGGGCTGGCCCATGGCCAGCAATATTGCCAAGGCCGGGCATCAGCTCATGGTGTTCGATCTCGATTCGGAAAAGAGTTCTCGCTTTGCGCGGGAACACAATTGTCAGGCGGCTGCCAGCCTTGGAAAGATTGCCGAGAACGAAGTAACGGTCACGATGCTCCCCACGGGGCAGATCGTGCGGGACGTAATTCTCGAAGCTCAGGGCGGCGCGTTCGCGAAGGCGTTGAGGCCGGGCGCGCTCGTGATCGATATGAGCTCTTCCGAGCCAGTGGGTACGCGCGAGCTTGGAAAGGCTCTTGAGCGCGCAGGGGTCATCCTGATCGATGCTCCAGTGTCCGGCGCCGTTCCACGCGCCAAGACAGGCACGCTCGCCATCATGATCGGTGGAAATGACAAGGGCGCGATCGAGCGCGCGAAGCCTTTGCTTCTGGCCATGGGCAAGCAATTGTTTGAAACCGGCCCTCTCGGAACCGGTCACGCCATGAAGGCTTTGAACAATTACATCGCGGCAGCCGGATATACCGCGGTGGTCGAGGCGCTCTTGATCGGCGAACGCTTCGGCCTGGATCAGGGGACGATGGTCGATATTCTGAACGTTTCGACGGGCCGCAACTTCACGACCGAGTTCATGGTGAAGGAACACGTGCTGGGCGGCAAGTTCGCGACCGGTTTTGCGCTGGGTCTGATGGCCAAGGATGTGAGAATCGCGGCGGATCTCGGCGAGGCGGTGCGGCTCGATGCGCCCCTCTCGCGACTGATTCGAGAGCGCTGGGCGTTCGCGCGCGACCGGCTGGGGGCGACGCGCGATACTTCCGAGGCGATTCTGGGATGGAAGGACGATCTGCCCGAAGGCAGCCGGTAGAATTTTTAGTGGAAGTCGTGCGATGTGGTTTCCGCGCGGGTGATCGCCAGAGGCCGGACGCGTTTAACCTTCACCGCAACCACGTTTTCCTGATTCTGAAGCGTGCCTTCGATCATCAAAAAAGGGTGATGGACCACCACGGTGTGGTCCCGCTCGAATAGCTGCGGCGTGATGATCGCGTTCGCGATTCCGGTTTCATCTTCCAGGCTGAGAAAGACGAAGCCTTTGGCCGTGCCGGGGCGCTGGCGGGCAATCACTGCTCCGGCGACTCGCACGTGCGCGCCATCCGGAAGTTTCGCAAGCTCGATGGCCGCAAGGATTCCACGTTTTTTCATCTCCGCGCGGCGGTACGCCATCGGGTGCGGCCCGATCGTCATCCCCGTGCCGCGGAAGTCCGCGACCAATCTTTCTTCGTTGGTCATGGGCGCCAACGGCGAATCCCATGCAAGGGCAGGCTCGCTCTCAGGCGTTTCCTGTGTCTCGAGAAGCGGCCCGGGCCGGCGTGCAGCGCGCTCGATCTGCCAGAGGGCGTCGCGACGATGGAAGCCGCGCCGGGCGGCCATGAAATTCATGGCGCCGACTTCGGCGAGCGCCGCAAGCTCGGTCTTTTGTATTTCCGGAATGCGCTGCTTCAAATCGTCGATCGAAGCGAACGCGCTAACGTTGCGCTGGCGCACGATTTCGAGCGCGATCTCTTTGCGCAAGCCCCTGACGTAGCGCATCCCCAGACGCACGGCGAACCCTTCGGGAATCTTTTCGAGCGTGCATTGCCAATCGGATCGCGTCAGATCGATAGGCTTGCATTTCAGCCCGTGCCGCTGAGCGTCTTTCACGAGCGTGTCCGGCTGATAAAAACCCATCGGCTGATTGTTCAGCATTGCCGCAGTGAACGCCGCGAGATAGTGGCACTTCAACCAGGCGCTGGAATACGCAATCAACGCGAAACTCGCGGCGTGCGATTCGGGAAACCCATAGAGGGCAAAGGAAGTGATCGACTGAACGATCTTGTCCTGTGTTTCTCCAATGATTCCTTTCGTTTCCATCCCGCGCCGGAGCTTGACCTCTATTTCTTTCATTCGCGCTTCGGAACGCTTGAATCCCATGGCCCGGCGCAACTCCTCGGCTTCACCGCCCGTGAATCCTGCGGCGATCATCGCCATGCGCAGTAACTGCTCCTGGAAAAGTGGCACGCCGAGCGTGCGCTCCAAAGCGGGCTGGAGATCTGGATGAAGGTAATCGGGCAGTTCCAGCCCCTGGCGGCGCCGTAAATATGGGTGAACCATTTTCCCGACGATGGGTCCCGGGCGAATAATCGCGACCTGCACCACGATGTCATAGAAGCGTTTCGGATGGAGGCGAGGCAGGCACGACATCTGGGCGCGACTTTCGACTTGAAACATCCCGACCGTGTCTGCCTTTTGCAACGCTGAATAGACGGCCGGATCATCTGCCGGCAAATGGCCGAGATCGATCTCTTCTCCATGATGCTCGCGAATGATTTGGAGCGATTCCTCGAGCACAGCCATCATTCCCAGGCCGAGGAGGTCCACTTTCACGATGCCCATGTCGGCGCAATCTTCCTTGTCCCATTGCACGACCACGCGGCCGGGCATCGTGGCCGGTTCGAGCGGGACGACGGAATCCAATTGCCCCTGGCAGACCACCATCCCGCCGGAATGCTGCCCAAGATGGCGCGGCAAATCCTGCACGGCCTGGCAAAGCTCGAAGAATTTGCGGATTCGCCGATGCCGGAGATCAAGACCGGCGTCGCGAAATTGACGGTTGAGCGAATCGCCGGGATCCTTGTATTCCCACGCTCCGACGAGGCTGGCCAAGCGATCGAGCGTTTCCGGATCGAACGACAAAGCCTTGCCGATTTCCCGGGCGGCCGAGCGGCCGCGGTAGGTGATGACATTCGCCGTCATGGCAGCGCCCAATTGTCCGTAGCGCTCGTACACATACTGAATGGCGCGCTCCCGCTGATCTCCGCTTGGGAGATCGAGATCGATGTCCGGCCACTCGCCGCGCTCCTCGGACAAAAAGCGCTCGAAGAGAAGGTCCATCCCGACCGGATCAACCGCGGTAATGCCGAGTGCGTAGCAGACGGCGCTATTGGCCGCGGAGCCGCGTCCCTGCACGAGAATGTTTTTTTCACGGCAGAAGCGGACGATGTCCCAGACGATCAGGAAGTAGCCAGCCAGAGCGAGCTTTTCAATTAGCGCGAGTTCGCGATCGATTTGGCGCCGCGCCCGTTCGTCGTCCGGGCCGTAGCGGAAAAGCATACCTTCGTCTGCCCGACGCCGAAGAAATTGCATCTCCGATTCGCCATCAGGGACTGGATACACGGGGAATTTGTATCCGAGGTCATTTAGAGTGAATTGGAGGCGCGAGGAAAGAACCTGTGTATTGGCAATAACCTCGGGAAGATCGGAGAAAAGAAGCGCCATTTCCGCGGGCGTTTTGAAACTGCGCTCGGAATTGCGGACGAGCAGCCGGCCGGCTGTCGCGAGTGTTCGGTGATGGCGGATACAGGTGAAAACATCGAGTACCTCGCGCTGCTGCGGCTGCGCGTATGAGACGCCATTGGTCGCAAGCAAGGGCAGCTTCAGTTTTCGTGCGATGGCGACGGCAGCCTGATTACGCGCTTCTTCTTCGCGGGAAAAATGGCGCTGGAGTTCGACGTACACATTGTGCCGGCTGAACGCACGGCAAAGCTCCTCCACGCATTTCGCCGCGGATTCGATGCCGCCTTGCGCCAAAGCGTGCGCCAGAGGGCCTTCTGCGCCGCCCGTCAGGCAAATCAGGCCGCCGCTCATCGCTGCGATTTCATCAGGCTGAGCGCAGCCTTCTCCCTTTCTCGCGCGGAGCTTCATGCGGGTGACGAGACGGCATAGATTTTGGTAACCCTCGCGCGATTCGACGAGCACGGGATAGCGCCAGCCTGCAGCGGATGTGACTTCCGCGCCGATGTGCGCCCGGATGGAAAGTTTCTTTGCAGCCAAATGGAAACGTGGAGAGCCGTACACGCCGTCGCGATCGAGCAAAGCCATCGCGGGCATGCCGTGTTCGGCGCAGGCACGGACCAGTTCCTCGGGCGAGGAAGCGCCTTCGAGAAAGCTGAATGCGGAACGCGCGTGAAGTTCGATGTACATCAGTCGTAGAGTCCGCGCACAAACCAGCCTGCGCGCAGCGAGTCGTAATAGAGACGGTAGAGGCCACAATCGGGATGAATGTGCGCGGACGCATCGCGGTGTTCCGAAGGCGGGTGGAAATGAATTTCCAAGTCCCATTCATCGTCCTGCCAGGGATCCTCCCGCCACCAGTCACCGGATGTGCGCCACGGACCGGAAGCGGAAAACACCTCCCCGCTCATACCCTGGAAAATGACGCGAGTGGGGCGTCCTGCATGCAGTTCGAGTCTTGCGGGAACAGGCGGGCGGAAAGCTCGAAAGCTTGCCGGGACTTTGGAACTTTTGCATTCTTTCCTTGGGTCGAGAGCATTTGTGCGGCTGCGATTTGTGTCCGCGATTTCGAGCGGCGTCAGAAACTTGCGCATCTGAAATTCTCCGGGGCGGTGGGTATCCACTAAGGATGGTGAACCGACGTTGGCCTCGCCCACCACGTGTGCGATTCGCGCGATCGTGAGCTCCAGCTTTTCGGGATCGGGGAAGCTGGGGAGAAACAAGCCGCCCTGCGTCGCGCGCGGCCGGGCGGAGTCCGCTGCAAGCGTGATTTTGTGAATGGGCGCAGCGGGCGGATTCGCTTGCAAGCGCAGTCGCAGTAATGTCAAAAGCATTTTCGAATCGCGCGCCGGGATGGGGAGTTGGATGACCCTTTCATACACGCCCGGTGGATTTTTCCGGCGAATCGTCTCCTGGCGAGTGTCCAACGCGGCTTCAAAAGATGGTTGCAGCTCGAAACGCACCCGAATCGCAACGGCCGCCAGAGAACGCGCCGCCAAACGCGCGCAGAGTTGGTCGAGCAGCCGGCCCAGAAGGAACGACAGGGGATCGAGTTCCTCGACGGCATCGTCCAGCTCCATCTCTTCTTTGAAGGAATGGTCCGGTTCCGCAATAACGAGCGAGCGCGAATGTGCTCCGCGCGCTAGCGCATGCAGGCGAACTCCTTCCTGACCGAGACGTTCGGAGAGCTGCAAAATTGGCAGGTCAGCAAAAGCAGCGCAGATATGTACGCCCCAGCGGCGCAGTGTTTCGGCGGTTTCCACGGAAGACGAAAGAACGCTGACGGGCAAATCGCCCAGATGCTTCGATTCCTCTCCGGACGGAATTACCGTGATCCCGGGGAAACCTCGTGCAGCGATCAGCGCCGTATCAACATTCGAGGCAATGGCAATATTCGAATGCAAGCCGCATTCCGATGAACGCTCGGCAAGGTGCGCGCCGATGTCTTTTTCTGTGCCGAATAGAGAGGTGAGGCCGGACAAATCCAGAATGATCGCGTCCTGCGCAGTGTCTTCGATGCGAGGGGAAACCGACCAGCCGATATCGAGCAGTGCCGCATGGGCTATGGTTTCCTGCGATGACGAACGAGGACGAATTTCGAGTCCGGCAAATTGCGCGGCGTTGGTTTTCGCCATTCCGCATTCGATTCCCATGCGCGCAGCTTTTTCGTTGATCGCAACCACACTGCATAACGGCGGAGTTCCCTCGATCAAAGCCAGAGCGCATTCGCGCAGGCCGGGGTCGGCGCGCACAACCGCCTGCACCATAAAATTGGGAACGAAAATGGAAGCGAATGCCATAAGAGTCCAGAGAAGAGGCAAAGGGATTGGGTGAAATGTTCACCTTTGACCAGTGCCTCCTCCCAAGCTGAGTTTGCCGGGCAATGTGAGGGAATCGCCCCGTATGGCTTGCGTTTCGAAATCGGCGCCGGTGCAGCGCGCGTCCATAGAGATGTCGTCCGGATCGATCCATCCCGGGTTTTCACGCTTCGCATGAGAACGGATGATCTCCGCGTGGCTCTTCCAGCCGTCGAGCAGGCATCCCGGTGAATGCGGCGAGAGAATTTCCTCAAGCGCTTCGGATGTTTGCGACCACCGTGTCTCTTGAGCGCGAAGCCCGAGGACCAGAGAAGCACAGGTTTTCGCGTTCGACTCCTGCTCCAGAACGACGAAAACAGTCGGCGTATGTTCCACGGCCCGGCGAAAACGAAACCATACTTGGAGGGGAACGTAGCGGACCATGTGCGGCGGAGTGTCACTCAGATCGAGGGCGATCAAACCGAAGCCTCCGCCCTGGATGAGCAGATCGGTGGCGCGGATAGCCTGGTCAACATTCCGGCAGCGCACCCAGAGCAGTTGTTTCAATCTCACCCCGGCTGCCTCCGCGGAGTAGGGATCGAAAGCGTCGCGCGCGTCGACGAGCGCGCACACCTCCAAAGCCGCAGTTCGCGACGCAAGGGCGGAAATCAACAAACTGGTCCTGCCGGAGCAGGGAGGGCCATAGATTTCCGTCAAACTGCCGCGGGGAAGCCCTCCGGTAAGAAGATCCACCGGGGGGATGCCGGCAGGAACGGTTTCCACGATCTGGCGGTCGCGGTATTGAAACGGGCTCGCGACGCGGGTCGCCAATGCGGATTCGACGTGCAAACGCAAAGCGGTAAATTTTGAGCTCATGGTGAAAGCGAAGGGCGAAAGAGAGGGGTTTTAATATTCGCTTTTTCTTCGCCTATGGATTTTAGATTTCAGAACGAGGGGTTGTCAAGCGTGTGAGCACAACCGGTGTGAAACTAACGTGCAGGTGCCGGCGGATCGTTCGTGACGCTGTAAGGTTTGCCGTCCCGCAGATATAACTGCTCGGCTTCCGTGCGATTGAAGGGCCGCGCCCCGCGGCGTCCAAATACGGCGATCTGGTTCCCGCTCTCATCGACGGCGCGGTCGCGATCGACTCCTTTGGAGATCGTCAGAGCAGGTCCGTTGGTGCGATAGGTGGCGATGAGTTTCGGCGTCGGCCGCGGGCTGAAGCCGTACGCGTTCGGGGAATCCTCGGGAGACAAGAGCTGCAGAACGCGAAGCCCGTTGCGGCCGTCGGCGACAAACGCGAAGGCGCTGGCGTCCACCATCCCGATTTTGACGTCGCGCACGTCATTCAACTTCCCGTCGCTCGAAAAAATCTGGTCGAGCTTCGGCTGCTCCGGTTTCTCGACATCCACGATGGCAAGGCCTTGCTTGCCGCCCGCGACATAGGCGTAGGTGCGCGCGACGTATACATTGCGGGCATCTTCCAAGTGCACCGCGGCATTCGGCACGACGCGAGGATGATCGAGCGAGGTAACGTCCAGCACCTTGAGCCCATCTCGATCGACGACGAACGCATAGCGGAATTGAATGGCGATCCCTTGCGGATCGTTCAACTCGGGTGCTCCGATTTCCGCCACGACGCGCGGCTGGAGCGGCTTATCCAGATCGACGACGACGAGGCCGCGGTCGCACAGCATGTAAGCGTACGTGCCGACAATCGTGATGCGGCGGGCGCCGTTGAGAATTCCATTCGGATTGAACGCCAGCGCACGCTTTAGAAAGTTGTTTCGCGGATCGCCGTCGAGCAATGTGCTGACACCCGGAGTTTTACTTTTCGGATTCGGATCTCCGACGACTACGAGGCCTTCGTATTTGTCCGCGACGTAGAGAAATGCATAGATCGCGTGGATCGGCTGTTCTTCATTTTCCGGGCGCCGCGTGCGAATCGGGTCGACCGCTTGTGTGGAGGGGCTGGCGATGGCCATCGCGTATTTTGTTTTCACGTAAAGGCGCTGGCCCATTGGGGAAACGGGGGCTGTTACCGCTCGCTCGGAAAAGCCTTTATTGTCGATGTTGGCGACGTCGTATGCGCGGAACCCGCCTTTGCCGAGCGCGGCATATAAATATTCGCCGCGAAGTTGCACATCGAGCACGTTGCCGGGATGATGATAGGCCTCCTTGAGTTCGCGACCACGCCCGACATGCTCGCGGTAATCGTCGGGATAGGCCAGCCGCTGAAGATAACTGCCAATGATGGCCGGCGGCTCATCGTGTTCCGCGACAGCCACGGCATCGAACCCCTTTGCACCGTCCGCAACGTAAATATAGCGCCCCATGAAATTCAAGAGGTTGGTGCCTTGGAGGAGAACTTGCGCCATCCATGCGTTGTTGTCGTTGTGCTGGGAAACGTGGCAGTCATCGCAGGCTTTTGTTTCTTTTGATCGCACCGTGTGAGGAACGAAGGTGCTGAACGCAGTCCCGCTAAATCCCTCGGCTGAAACCGTCTGCTGCATGTAATAGAGCCATTCGCGATTCTGATTTTGGGAGCTGACCACAATCGCGCAGGAGGAGCGCGCCGGGGCGACGCGGTGGCCCGTAACTGTGCCGTCAACGCCCAGCATAAAGCCGTCATCGCGCAAGACCTGAAAGTTGTAGGCGGTCCAGTTGCGCGTGGTGAGGCCTTCGTTGTGAAGCATGGGTTTGCGCTGGTTGGCCGTCATGGAGAGATGGCAACCAAAGCAGTTGGGCGTCCAGGAAGTGTGGCACGCGTAGCAGGTCATACGGCTGTTAGGGTGAGCGAGCTGCGACTCGTCCGCGGGCAGCGCGCCCCACGTCGTGCCATCGGTGCGCACCGTCTTGGCCCATCGCGATTTTTCGCTGTAGTGAAGATTCCCGGGCGTGATGGTGTCCAGCGTCTGCACGACTTCCCACTCTTGATCGGGCTCAACCATCGACCGCTGATACAGCTTGCCGTCTCTCCATTCGAAACGGCGGCTGTTCCAGGGAGTGCGGAGCGCGTCGAGGTGCGTTCCGCCATCCGGGGCTGCGGCGCCTGAGGTAATCAACGTCGCGTGCTTCTCCACCGTGCCGTGGCAATCGATGCAATCAAGTTCGATCGCAGCGCGAGGCTCGGCGTAAAGCTTGCCGTTGCCGTGAGCGTCCTGTTCGAAGTGGCAATCCACGCACTGCATCCCCTTTTCCAGGTGAATGTCTTTCAGATGCACGGCCTTCCCGAACTTCTCCGGATCATCCGGGGAGACGATTTTGTTGTCCGCATCGAGCAGGTTGCCTTTTCTGTCTCGCTTATAGACGGCGCGGAAAATCCAGCCGTGGCTATGAAAATCGGCAAATTGGGTTTGTTTGAGCTGCGCGTTGAATTGTGCGCTGCCTACCTGTTCGAGAAACTTAGGATCGGACCACAATCCGCGCGGCGCAGCGCCTTCCGGATTCCTCAGAGAAGTTTGATATTTTTCTTCTGCGGTCGGATTACGCTGCTGGGCCGGGTACATGAGCTCGCCGTCCGCCTCGTTGTCCCACCATGTATAGCCAAAGTAGGTGGTTTCCATATTCGTCCCGGGGTGGACGTGGCAGACCATGCATTGGCTGGATGGAATTGAACGAGTGAATGAATGGCGGATCGGATGGCCCGGCTCATTTTTCGCGATCGTTGGATCGGACGAAGCGCTCTCGCCCAGATGGCCAAAGGGCGCGTAGGGGCCGGAGTGCTCGGGCGAACGATCGTTCGCATAAACCACATGGCAAGCCGTGCAACCGCTGCCACGATAGTCGCCGGGCTGATCGTTTGTGCCGGGCAAGGAAAGCAGAGGATCAAGCAGGCGCGTTTTCTGCAAACCAAGAAATACGGGATCGGTTCGCAAAAGAGTGCCGAAGCCGCGCTCTCCGAGTTTGTCGTCCGGACGCCCGGGATCTGCATCCGGGTTGGGATTGCCGATCTCGCCTTTCTTGGAGCCGCCACGCTCGAACACGCGGAGGACGTTTCCTGGTTGCGAGATTTCCCAGCGTTCGAGGGGAGTTAGCTCAGGCACCACGCCTTTTGTCCGGGTTTCCTCGGGGGTTGGAGGAGGTACCGTCCGAATCGTTTGCGGCAGGCCGTCCGCCGAATAGCTTTCACCGAATCGCGCGTTCTTGAGTGGAAATGACCCGTTGTTGTAGAGGGCAGCGCCCCAGAGGAAGCCGCCGTGGGTCATCATGCTGGTGCTCACGTTGCGGACTTCCGTCGCGTGGCATCCTGCCGAGCCGCAGGTTTGCGGGGCGACGCGCAGATCGCCCGGATTCGCAAACCGCACATAGTCGTAGCTCTCACGCAGCCACTTTGTGTAAGCGCGTTCGGCGTTCGCCAGACCGTGGGCGAATTCGGGATCGCGCGGCTGCACGTGAGCTTTCAGCTTTGCTTGTTCGTAGGCTGCGGAATCTTTTGCTGTTCCGGGCGGAATGCTCGCCGTCGGGTCGCCGCCGTGACAATCCACGCAACCCAGCCGAACCGTGCGGGTCGGATGCATTGTCGGTTCATCGATGCCGTCATGACACGTGATGCAACCAGTGCTTTTCTGGTCAGCCTCAGCCTGGGTTTGAGTGATGAGGCTTGGCTGCGACGTCTGCGGGTGGGCGCTCGAGCCGTGCTCCAGGGCAAACAGAAGAACGAGAGTGGCGAGAAGTCCGGAGGCAGCGGCGTGTCGATAACCGATGCGTCGAAGGGATTCGCCCCGCCACCCGGTCAAATTCTCAGTCAACGGTCCTCGTTCCGGCACTTGGTTCTTGCTCCTGGTATGGCGTCAGAACTGAAATCGCACATTCGTGAAAAGTGAAAACATCATCTTGCCGGTGTAGATGTCGCGCAGCCCTTGGCCGGGCACCAGTGTTGCGGCGCCAGCGGTGATCGAAATATTTTCCGTCAGCGGTGGCCGATAGCGGACACCGATGCTGGAATCGACTCCGATTGTATGGTGAATGGGCGCCTGGAACAGCAGCAGCTCGAGCGGCTCGGTGCGCTCGAATCGAAGATAGTTGACGTTGACGAACCCTTTCAACTTCGGTGTGAGATCGAAGTCCGAACCCAGGTTCGCGAGGAAAATTCCGGGGTTGACGAAATTTGCCTGCCCTTCATCTTTGCTCGAGCGCAAGCTCGGCAGCAAACTATCCGGTGAGGTCAGGTTCACGCCGGAACCGGTCAGACGGATGCCCTCGCGATTCCACAAACTGAAAATTCCGCCAGCAAACTCAGGGAAATCTTCGATGGCGTCGAAACCACGTGCGTGATCGCTGCGCGGATTTGCAGAGCCGGATGCGTAGAACACCGAACCCTTGAATCGCGCCCAGTCTTTGTCGACAGATAGCTCGAGTGCAGCCATCTGCGCGTTGATAGTGACGGGGCGCCCGGCAATTGCATTGAAACTATCTCTCCCCAGAGCCTGGTAGAAAGCGTGGCTCAGATTCACGCGCCCGATGTGGCCATCGCCGTTCCAACCCAGATAGGCTGCGTGAACGCTATGGGTTTGAATGGCGCCATTGGAAACGACGGCGCCGACCGGCGCGGGCCGCACCAGGAATCCGTTGTCGTCGTAATGGATGGTGGGAGCGTCGTCGTCGTAATCCAGGCTGAATTGCGCCGTGTAGCCCTGAAAGAGAAAGTCCTGTCTGTACACGTTGGCAACAAACACTTGCTGTTTTCTGAGAGCAAACGAATTCAGCCCGCTGTTTGTGTTCTTCTCGAGAAGATTGAAGTAAGCGAGGTTATATTGCCAGCGGTTCGACGCCAGATTGCCGAAAAAGCGGACGCCTGGCTGTTCGTCTACAAACAGGAATCCCCTGAAATCGGCGTTGAACTGCTGAATACCGGCGCGCACCGAAATGAAATCGTAATTGGGGCTCAGGTCATGAAGCTTTACCTCCGCAAACGCCTCCTGAAAACCGAAATGGGAATCCATGCGCGTCGTGCCTTTGCGGACGTCAATATTGACGATCCCAAGCTCCCGCACGTCGAGATAATTCAGGCTGATCGCCGGCGTCACTCGGATACGCCAGTCCACGGGTCGGAAGGAAGTGTCCCCGTGAAATAGGTCGAACGAGAATAGAAAGACCTGGTCGAGAAACGCCTGCTCACCCTTCCCGAAGAAATCGCTGCTTCCGGGACGCGCACTACTCACGTCGCTCGGCACTGGCAGACGCCGGCCATCAAAGAGAGTGTCGCTGATTCCCGTGAAGTTGAAGAAGGTTTGCTGGCCGAAGATCGGAACGTCGCCTTTCAATTTGTTGCGGTCGAATGGGTCCCACCGTCGCCCTTTGACATACGGGTGCTCGCCTCCCGCGCCATACCGATCCCACTCTGGCATGGCTACCAGCCAGCGATCGGACTGAGCCTGGAAGACATCACCGGCAGGCGGCAGAGATTGCTGCGCAGGCTGTTGGCCTGTGGGCTGGAGATTGGGGCTCTGTTGCGCTGATGTGTAACCCGGAGATTCCGGTGTTACCGGAGCCGCTGGCGTTGTCATTTGCGGGATTTGGGGGAGATTCGTCGATGGAGCAACCACGGTAGGAAGCGCGGTGAGCTTGATTTCGCGCGTCAAAGCTTGGCCGGCCACGAACGTCACGCTCGCTTCCGTGAAGCCGTCGTAACCATCACAGGCGACCTTTAGCTCGTAGCTTCCCGGAGGCAGGCCGGTCAATCGGAACACGCCTTCCGCATTGCTAGTGGTCTTTCGACTCTCGCCTGTGGCAAGGTTTCGCACGGTAATGGTAGCGCCACCGACGGGTTTGGCGCCTGAGTCGCGAACGACGCCCTCCAGCGCGCCGGTTTTTTGCGATGACTGCCCGGGAATGCGTTGCTGCTGCCGATGGGCTGGAGAAGCGTTTTTGGCTCCGGCGAGACTTACATTCGCGCCGAGCGACAAAAACACGAGCAGAGACAGCAATGCGAATCCTGAGAGGATTTTGGATGCGATCAGCACCCTCTGTATCCTGAAATGCCTCAGCAGTTTCCCACCTTTGCAACTTGCTCGGTCTAGGTAACACGGTTATTTCCGGGCGAGCAAGCCTTTTTGACGAATTCGCAAAGAATGTTGCCGGCTTCGCATGACGCAAGGAGGGTCACTACCCGCGTTTCGCGTCACGCGGGGCCCGTTGGAGATTGAGAACTGTTGCCAGCTATGGTACGAATACCTGCCACAGTATGGCTCGACCTAGTCATCGTAACTTGAGCCTGTCCGCGCTCCTAACTTTGGGGCTTGCAGCGGCTCTGACCACATGTCTCTGTGCCTGTGGAGGGGGCAGTGGAGTTGTTAGCGATCCCGCGCCTCCGCCCCCGCCAACGCCTCAGTTCCTCTCTCAGAGCGACGTCACGGCGGTGGTGCAAGCCGCGGCTACGGCAGCGGAATCCGACACGATGGCGATTGCCGTGGTGGACCGTATGGGAGTGATTCTAGCCGTCTACAAAGGATCCTCGGCCCCGGCCTTGGTAACTGGCAACTTCGGTGCGATGGTGCCGCCGGACGAGCTGGCAGTCTCGCTCGCGCGCACCGGCGCATTCTTCAGCAACGATCAGGCGCCTCTTTCGTCGCGAACAGTCCGCTACATCAGCGGCGTCCACTTTCCGCCGGGCGTCACGAACGCGCCCAATGCCGCCCTTTACGGCATTGAGAATACGAATCGTGGTTGCACTCTATCGAGCAGTCTGGCTACAACCGTGCCACCTGCTACCACGATCAACGGGACGAGCCCTGGGTATGGCATCGCAACCGGAAAGGCAGACCTCGCCGATAGCGATCCCAATGCCGTGAATCCGGGAGGCGTGCCCATTTTCAAGAATGGCCAGGTGGTGGGAGGAGTCGGCATCACGGGAGTTTCCTCTGATGTCGCGGAGTATGTCGCCTACACGGCCGTCAGAGTGAATACCGACGGGATATTCCTTGATCCGAGCGCGCTGCCGCCGCCCGGCGAAGTCGTGATCGACGGGGTCGCGCTGCCTTTTGTAGATCAGACGACCGCTCCAGCGGGGGTCACGCCGGGGACTTTCAACTCGACCCTGTTTACCGTGGGCCCCTTGGCAAGCGCGGGCCCGCCACCGGAGGAGTATCTAATCCCGGCGATGGATGGGCCGCTCGGCGGCCTTACTGCCGCGCAGGTGACTTCGATCATCGCCAATGCGGTCGATACCGCGAACCAGACGCGCGCGCTCATTCGGCTACCTCCCGGTGTAAAAGCAAAAATGACAATCGCCGTGAGCGATCTGGATGGCACGATCGTCGGGCTTTACCGGATGACCGATGGAACTGTGTTCAGTATTGATGTTGCAGCCACGAAAGCCCGCAACGTGATCTATTTCAGCGGAGCGTCTCGCCAAACAATCGACCTCAACGACGTGCCTATCGGCACCGCCGTGACCAATCGCACGATCGGATTCGGGGCACAGCCGTTTTTCCCTCCCGGGATCGACGGTTCGTCACCCGGCCCGTTCTACAATTTGTACACGCAAGACACAAACAACCCCTGCACGCAGGGTTATCAGACGCCCGGACCTTCTTGGCCGAAGGTGAATCAAAGCGGAGTCGTGTTTTTCCCCGGGTCAGAGCCGCTTTACGTAAATGGCGTTCTCGTCGGCGGGTTAGGAGTCAGCGGGGATGGCGTCGATCAAGATGACTACGTGACGGCCGGCGGCGCGGTCGGATTTGAGGCGCCGGCGTCGATCCGCGCAGATCAAATAATGGTTGATGGAGTGCGCTTGCCCTATCTGAAGTTTCCCCGTAATCCCACGCAGTGACACCTCTCAAGGCGTTACGGTTGGCTGATTTCGATCCGAGCGAAGATTAGCCTTGACGAAGTTTGTGGCCGGCAAGGTTGCCGAGGCCGTCGTACGCCGCGTACTTATACATTTCGGAGAGCGTCGGATAGTTGAAGACGAAATCGATGAACAGATCCACCGTCCCGCCGGACTCGAGCACCATCATTCCGAGGTGAATCAGCTCAGTCGCGGTCTCGCCGATGATGTGCACTCCAAGTAGCTGCTTGTTGTCGCGCCGAAATAACAGCTTCAGCAGACCCGTCGAATCTCCGGTGATCATGCCGCGGGCATTATTTGAGTAGTGGGCGCGTCCGACCTCATACGCGATGCCCTTTTCCTTACAGCTCTCTTCGGTCTCTCCGGCAGCCGAGATCTCGGGAATCGTGTACACGCCCATGGGGAGCATGGAGGCCAGCCTTTGCTTGTATTGGAATCCGAACGCGTGGCACACAGCTACTCGGCCCTGCTCCATCGAGGTCGAGGCCAGCGCGGGGAAGCCTATAACGTCCCCAGCGGCGTATATCGAGGGAACGGATGTCTGGTACGACGCATTCACTTCGATATAGCCGCGTTTGTTCACTGCCAAGCCGGCCTTCTCAAGCTGCAAATCGTCCACGGCGCCGCGGCGACCTGCGGCAAACAGCGCGGATTCCGCCTCGATTACTTTGCCGGACGGCATCTGGATGCGCACTCCCTGTTTCATGCGCTCGATCGGGCCCATCCGCTCACCCAGGAAAAACTTGACCCCCAGGGCGGCCAGCCGGTTGCGGAGCGAATCGGACAATTCGGCGTCAAGGAATGGAAGGACGCGATCCCGGCCGTCCACGAGCGCGACTTCCACTCCCAGCGCCGTGAAGATCGAAGCGTATTCGCATCCGATCACGCCACCGCCAACCACGGCAAGGCTCTTCGGGATTCGATTCATTTTGAGTATCGAGTCGGAATCAAAAACTACCTGGTCATCGAACGGGATCTCCGCAGGCCGGTGGGGACGTGAGCCGGTGGCGATCAAAACGGCAGTCCCGCGGAGATGAACGATCCCGCTCTCGGATGACTTAACGGCGATTGTGTGCGCGTCTTCGAAGGCGCCCGTTCCACGAATCAAATCGATCCCGTGTGCGGCCAGATTCGCGCGGATTTTCTCGCGCTCCATTTCGACTAGCACATCCTTGCGGTGCGTGAAATTCTGCACCGTCAAACCCTCTCGCAAGGAATAGTCGATTCCATAGAGTCCCCGCTGTCTCAGGCCCGAGAAATACAGCGCCGATTCGCGCAGGATCTTGCTTGGAAGCGTGCCGGTATTAATGCAAGCCCCTCCCAAGTCGGAGCCGCATTCGACCACCGCAACGCGCTTACCGAAATAGGCGGCCTGCGCAGCGCCTTTCTCTCCCGCAGGACCGGAACCGATCACCACCAGGTCATACTGCTGCACTCATCGCCTCCCGTATTGCCGTGGTTCCATGAAGAGCAAGCCTGTGTCGCCTTCCATTCGAACTCGCCCGGTGTCTTTGGCTCTGTCACGCTATTCATCCGCCAGAGCGTCGCGGCGTCAGCGTAAGAGCGCATTCACTTGTTGCATCTGTCGGGCGAATCGAGCCGGATCGTAGGCCGATGGGTTCTCGAGCTGTTGAAACAGACCGCTGATCGCTGCTCGCAGCTCGGTGGAGTTCTGCAACTTCGCACTTCGGTCGCACGCAACAAACAGCGATTGGATTGCCATGGCTGCTTGCGCCGCAGACTGCTCGCCCTGGCCGGATATGTCGTCCGCGTCGGCCGAGATCTTTTCAAGCAAGCGCAGCGCCAGCTCCCGATCGTAAGCGGCACCATTTATTTTCGGTACCAGCGCATCGGCCAAGTGCGCGGAGCTCGTGGCTGCACTTGCGACGGCATCGCGGTCGGGATTGAGCTGGCTCATTAGCTGCGCCACCTGCGTCAGCCCGGTGTCGAGCTGTTCCGCATCCTGGGCATCAAGTTGGTGTACGACGTCGCGAAACACTGCGTAGCGGGACGCATTCCACGGCGGGTCACCGGGGCGATGACCAGTGTAGCCGCGCGCCTGCCGCCAGCTCTGATCAGGCGGAGTGAGACTATGGTGGCACGCGTAACATTGGAGTTCGGAAAATTCAGGCCAGTACTTGCCGCGCGTGCGCGAGGCCAGCCGCATCAGAGACGCGCGAAGCTGAACGGCTTGCCCGATGGTGAACTCCCGGACATCGTATAGCGGGTCGCTGTTCGCTGTCTCGCCCGGTTCTCCGGGCTCCTTCCAGTGCCGCGGCATGACTGCGGAAAAAGAGTCCAGCTCAAAATAGAGGTCCGGGTGGCCCGCCGCGATCATTTCGTGGTCGACGAATTTGTTTTCGTCGCCCAGGTGGCAGCTCAGGCATTTTTCAGTACGCTTGACCAGATTGCGCGTGTCGAACATTCCGAGCGCCACGGACTTTTCATGAGTCCAATCGCGTTCAGTGTGAGGGCCGAGCCACCCTGCCGCCGGTCCGTGGCAGCTTTCGCAGCTCACCCCCTCCGTTACATCAAACGTCCGGGAGCGCTCGGATGCTGCCACGTCGAGCGCGTGGCACGCGAGGCACCGCGGGGCAGTCTCTGCTTTGCCCAGCCCCAGAATCCCGGCCATGCGCTCGCCGACGTTTCCGGTTAACGCCTTGTACGATTGTGAGTGCTTATCCTTGACGATCCACGTGCTGTATTCATTCTGAAGAACGTCATTGTCCGTCCGAGGCAGAATGCTCCCGTGGCAACTCGTGGAGGCACACGAACCCGGCCCCGTATACTTCCCAACGCCCTCTGTGGCAGTAGCGCGGTCTTGCGACAACGTCGTGGACGGGAAAATGCAGCCCAGCAGGAAGGCAGCGCCCAGCAGCAGGAAGATTCCCAAGGACTTCGCTTCGAGCTTTGTGTTCATGTCCTGTTTGGCAAGAGTACTCTACCGCAAAATCTAACGACATATAGCTGAGAAGTCCAAACTTTTCATTCTATCCGTCACTGCGGGTACTACCGAAATCCCTCTTAGCGCGATGAAGGCAGCCTCAGGAAACCCCGAATCACAATTCCCGGCCGATAATGTGGACTTGCCAGCACGGATTTGCTATATCACTGATACGCGGCTGCTCATCGTTGCCGCGTTTGTTTTCCACGCTAGGAATCATTGACCTCCCGGTGCGGGGAGAGTGACGTTGATTTTCGATGAGTTGAGGGGAATTCAGCGTCAGTTCGGTTATCTGCCTGCCGAGCAATTGAAAGCCTTGGCGACGAGAATTGACGTACCTCTTTATCGCCTCCACGGAGTAGCCAGCTTCTATCCGCATCTGCGCCTGACGCCACCTCCCAAAGCGGACCTGTGCATCTGCCAGGACATGTCCTGCCACCTTCGTGGCGCCGATGGTTTGCGCGCCCGCCTGGAAGAAAATCTTCAAAATCTGGGCAGCTCGGATGTGACTATTCGAGGTGTTTCGTGTTTGGGCCGGTGCGATCAAGCTCCCGCGATTTCCCTGAATGACCAAATTTACTCGCGAACGGCCGAGACGCAGATCGAAGAAATGGTCCGGGACGTGGTCACCCGGGGAGAATTGCCGGAGCACCCCGCATTGCAACGGCGCGTCGAATGCGCCTCGGATCCGTACGCTGCGGGAGGCGAGCACTATGGCATCGTCCGGAGCTTGGTCCAATCGCGTGACTGGAATTCCGCCTTCGAGCTATTGAAGTCCTCCGGTCTACGCGGTTTAGGTGGCGCCGGCTTTCCGACCGAGTCCAAGTGGCAGTTGGTCCGCCAAGCGCCGGGGCCTGAGAAGTACATCGTCTGCAACGCCGATGAGAGCGAACCGGGCACCTTCAAAGACCGCTTCATTCTTACCCATGTGCCTCACCTGGTCATCGAGGCGATGATTTTGGCCGGCCTGCTGACCGGCGCGCGACAGGGCATCCTTTACATCCGCCACGAGTACGAGGAGCAGGAAAAGATTCTGGAAAAGGAAATCCTCCGGTGCAAGCGGGAAGGCCTGTTAGGCCCCAGCGTTCTCGGAAGCGAACTCGCATTCGATCTCGAACTATTCGTGAGTCCCGGCGGCTACATCTGCGGCGAAGAGAGCGCTTTGCTTGAAGCCATCGAGGGCAAGCGCGCCGAGCCGCGGAACAAGCCGCCCTTTCCGGTCACGCAGGGTCTCTGGAATAAGCCGACCGTGATCAATAACGTGGAGACCTTCGCCAACGTCCCGTCCATCTTGATTCGCGGCGTCGATTGGTACAAAGCGCAAGGCGTGGGAGGCAGCGCGGGGCTGAAATTCATCGGCGTGAGCGGTGACGTGGTGCGGCCCGGCGTGTACGAAGTGCCGATGGGAACGCCTGTTTCGCAGCTCATTTTTCGTGAAGCTGGGGGCATCCTGGGAGGCAAAAGCCTGAAAGCGTTTGCTCCCTCAGGGCCTTCTTCCGGCTATTTGCCCGCGTCAATGGCGGACGTCCGGCTCGATTTCAAGGCTCTCGCGGAGGCTGGTTCGATGCTCGGCTCCGGCGCGCTGGTGGTCTGTGCCGAAGGCACCTGCATGTTGGACATGGCGCTCAACTCCACACAGTTCTTCCGAAACGAATCCTGTGGCAAGTGCGTTCCGTGCCGCGTCGGCTCGCAAAAAATGGTCGATATCCTTTCCGGCTGGACGCGAGGCGGAGGCTCTTCAGCTGATTTGGCACTGATCGATGAATTGTCCGATGCGCTGCGGCTGACGTCCATCTGCGGGCTGGGACAGGTGGTGCCCGCGCCCATTTCTTCCGTGCTGAAGCATTTCCGCGAAGAGGTCGAGGCGCACGTCTTGCGCCACGAATGTCCGTCGGGAGTCTGCTTCTCAGGTGCCAAGTCTCCGGCGGAATCTCACGCCGCCACGAGGCACGCATGAGCGCGAGCGGGCTCATCGAACTGACTATCGACGGCAAGAAGGTTGCCGTACCGGCGGGAACGACCGTGTTCGATGCCGCTCGAATGAACGACATCGCGATTCCTACCCTTTGCCACCAGCAAAACGAAACGCCCGTAGGCGTCTGCCGCTTGTGCGTGGTCGATGTCGGCGCGCGCGTGTTTACCGCATCGTGCGTTCGGCCGGCCGAGCCGGGCATGGTTGTGAACACGGCATCGGAAAAGGTTCGCCGTGCGCGGCGCACTCTCGTTGAGCTGCTGATGTCCGATCATCCGACTCCGTGCACGCGGCAGCAGCATTCGGGCGATTGCGAGCTCGAAACGCTGGCGAAGCAGGAGAATCTCCTGCACCCGCGTTTTGCACATCGGACGACGGGACGGAGCAAAGACAATTCTTCGGTCAGCATCGCGGTCGATTTCGATGCTTGTATTTTGTGCGACCGCTGCATCCGCGGATGCAGCGAGATTCGCGAGAACTTCGTGCTCGGACGCATGGGAAAGGGCGCGCAGGCAGGAATCGCCTTCGATGACAATCAACCGATGGGCGAATCCTCCTGTGTTTCCTGCGGAGAGTGCATGGTCTCCTGCCCTACGGGCGCGCTCACGAACCGCGGAGTGACGCAAACGGCGCTCGGTTCAGGGCCGGATTTCCAGAAGGTTTCGCCCGACGAGTTACAGCGCCTCCCCGTGTTTCGAGGAGTCTCGGGAACCTTTCTGAGCTTGAACCAGGGTGCCGTGGTAAAGCGGCGCTTCCGCGCTGGCGAGATCATTTGCCGCGAAGGCGAATATGGATCGACTGCTTTCTACATGCTTGAGGGTACCGCGCGAGTCTCAATTTCGACGCCGATGGCGCACGTGAAGACGCAGGGTGGCCTGAAGAAATTCATCGGCAAACTCTCCAGCGGGCTCGCGCAGCGCAAACAAGATCATCGGGATGAGGAAGCCGATCAGCGCTGGATTCCTATCGATGCTCCCGTGGACTTGAACTACGACAACCCCGTGGCTGAGCTAGGTCCGGGCGATCTGTTTGGTGAGATGACGTGCATGAGCCTGTACCCGCGCTCGGCGACTGTCCGGGCTGAGACCGATTGTACTGTGCTCGAAATGCTGCGAAACGTGCTGGACATCATGCAGCGCAACAAGAATTTTCGCGCGCAGCTCGACAAGTCGTACCGACGGCGCGCGCTCGACAGCCATCTGCGCTCCGTCCCGGTGTTCGCCGAATTGACGGACGATTTCATTAGCAGCCTGCGCGAAACCGTCGAGCTTATTCGTTATTCTCCGGGCCAGGTGATTTGCCGGCAGGGCGATCCCGCCGACAGCTTCTATCTCGTGCGCATCGGATTCGTCAAAGTGACGCAGGCACATCCGGGCGGCGAAATGGTGTTGGCGTATCTTTCGCGCGGCGACTATTTCGGAGAAACCGGCCTGCTCCTCGGCGACGTTCGCACGGCCACGTGCACGGCGCTCGACCACGTTGAATTGGTGCGAATCGGAGCGGAGGACTTCAGCCGCATGATGGAGCAGTTTCCGGAAGTGCGGCGCAAGCTCGAAGCCGTCGAACAGGAACGCTCGCAAATGAACCGCCAGCGGCTTTCGGTGGTGCAGAGCGTTCCTCTGGATAGTTTCCTTGCTCAGGGTCTGATGGAGGCGCAAAGCCTGTTGCTCCTCGATCTCAACAGTTGCACGCGGTGTGACGCGTGCGTGCGGGCGTGCGCCGATGCGCATGACGGCATCACGCGTCTGGTCCGCGAGGGGCTGCGCTTCGATCATTATCTCGTTGCGACTTCGTGCCGGCAGTGTCTCGATCCGCTGTGCATGGTCGGTTGCCCCGTCGGATCGATACGCCGGCGCAACTCGCTCGAGGTGATTATTGAGGACTGGTGCATTGGCTGCGGCCTGTGCGCTGAAAACTGTCCCTATGGCAATATCAACCTGCATCCTTTCAACGTGATGGCCGACGACCCGGAGCGGCCCGGACGAAAGAAGGCCGTGGTAAAGAGCAAAGCCACGTCCTGCGACCTGTGTACCGACTACGCGGAACCGAGTTGCGTGTACGCATGCCCTCATGACGCGGCGCACCGGGTCGATCCGCGAAAGTTCTTTGCAAATCTGTTGGGACAGATTCCGGGCCAGACGCAGAAACTCTAAACGTGCGCATCGACCACACACATAAGAAATGGCTTGTCGCCTCGATCTTCATTCTGGGAGCGGCGACGGCTGTCTATTTCCCCTATGCCCTGAAATCGCCCGGCGGACCGAGGGGAGGCAGCGCGATCGGACTCACCTTCGGAATCATCGGCTCCGCGTTCATGGTTTTTTCGGGATTGCTCGCGGGGCGGAAGAAACTTCCGGTATGGAGACTCGGCCGCGCGCAGACGTGGATGCGAGGTCATTTGTGGCTTGGACTGCTGAGCCTACCCATCATTTTATTTCATGGCGGATTCCGATTCGGCGGTCCACTAACGAGCGCGCTCATGGTGCTGCTGATTGTGGTTGTCGCGAGCGGCTTCTTCGGTGCGGCATTGCAGCATTACATGCCGCACATGATGACTGTCCAGGTTCCGGCGGAAACCATTTTTGAGCAGATCGATCATGTGCGGGAGCAGCTTGTCGCTGAAGCGGACGAGTTGGTGGCGTCGGCGACGGGCACTCTGGAGTCGGTCGCAACCGCGCCCCGCGAAGGCTTTGCCCCAAGGACCCAATCGGTCGTCGCGGTGGACGAGGGGATGGAGCCCTTGCGGAGCTTTTACCAGCGCGAAATGCGCCCTTTCTTGCAAAGTCACGGAGCGCGCCACCAGTTGCTTTCCGACCCGGACCGGGCGCATCCGGCCTTCGAAGGATTGCGTATGCTGCTGCCGGCGGATGCCCATGAAGCGACAAAGCGCTTGGAAGCAATCTGCGAGGAGGAGCGCCAGATGCGCCGGCAAGCGCTCCTCCATCACTGGCTTCACGGCTGGTTGATGTTGCACATCCCGTTGTCGCTTGCATTGCTGCTGCTTGGTTGCGCGCACGCGATTGTTGCGTTGCGTTACTGAAGAGAGAAAAAGCGAGGATTCGTGCCTGGCGCAGGTCGGACAACAAAGAAATTAGCGCAGCGCATTGATCTGAATTACTTCAAGCGTCCCCATCCGTTTCGACGCTGGCGCTTTCTGCTCTCGCTCGGCTTGCCGCTCCTCGCACTTTTGTCGCTCGCCTGGTACGGGTTGAGTGGGAACGACCGCGTTTATAGCAGCGGCCAAATGTCACCTGCGCATGCTTTCCTCACCGCGAAATGCACTGCATGTCACGTCCAGACCGCGGGTTTCTTTAGCGCGAAGGCTAGCGATCAGGCTTGCCTCGCCTGCCATGATGGGCCAATTCATCATGCCAGCCAGACTTTTACGCCCAATTGTGCGTCCTGCCATCAGGAGCATCGAGGGCACATGCAGCTCGCGGAAACCGCAGATACCGATTGCACGCAGTGCCATGCCAGCTTGAGTACCACTGGCGCCCAGACCAAATTTGTGCGCGACATCGAGAATTTCGGCTCCGGCCATCCTGAATTCGCCGCCCTGCGCGCGGGAAGTGTTGATCCCGGAACGATCAAGCTCAATCACGCGGTGCACATGAAACACAATTTAATGGGGCCAAATGGCCCGGTGCAGCTCGATTGCGACGATTGTCACCGTCCTCCGACATCCACGGCGCAATGGCGATTCGGCACCGCCCAGTCCAGCGCCATCTTGCCGGCACAGAAATCCGATATGCCGATTGCGGCGAAATCCGACCTCCCGGTCATGGTGTCGGCGCGCGCATATATGGCGCCCGTCACCTATGCAAAACACTGTATTGCCTGCCATGGGCTGCAATTCGACAAGCGCTTCACCGAGAGTGTTCCACATGACACGCCTGAGGTCATTCACGCATTTCTAGTCCAGAAATTCCAACAATACATTCCGAGTCACCCCGCCGAATTGCGGGAAATGGTGCCCGACCGCGACTTGCCGCAGAAGCCTTTGCCCCCCGCGGTGCGCGTCCTGACTCCTCAACAATGGGTTGCGGAACGCGTCGCGGAGTCGGAGCAGCTGCTCTGGAGAAAAACGTGCAAGCAGTGTCATTCCTTGGGTTCTTCCGGGAACGGCGAGCTTCCGACAGTGGCCAGGTCAAACATTACGGCCCGGTGGTTTCCGCACGCCGATTTCAATCATGACCGCCACAAGATGGTCAAATGCGCAGAATGTCACGCTGGCGCGCTGACGAGCCACGAAACGGCGGACATTTTATTGCCAGGTATCCAGACGTGTGAAAAGTGCCATCATCCCGGCACCGAAGCGGCCGAGTCGCGTTGCTTTGAATGCCACACGTATCACGACTGGACCAAACAGAAGGAAGTCAAAGGGAGGCTCACTCTTTCAGGGTTTGGACGCGGGAACTGAAACTGCTCAATCGGTTGGTGGCTATGCGGAAAAGCTGCCGCACCGAATTGTCCGGCATTCATTTCGACTTCATCACGTAGACTCCATCCCAATCCGGCTCGGGCGCACTTTCCATGAATTCCAACGCGCGCTGAAGAAAGACCCTCGTGGGGCCATCGTCGGGATAGATTCCGAGGAGTTGCCCGAATCGCGCCGCTGCCTCTCGCCATTCCTGGGCACGATATGCGGTCATGGCGTGCTCAAATGGAGTAAGCAACGACTCGTATTTTTGCTTCTCTGCGATCACGTCCAGCAGTTCGTAGATGTTGACCGGCTGGTTCTTGCCCTTCACCTTTATCTTGTCTAGTTCGCGGCACACGAACTGCTGCGCAATCTGGATGTACGTTGCTTCGCTGATTACAATCTGGGTTTGGTACTGCTTGGTTATTCCCTCAAGACGAGATGCGAGATTGACGTTGTCGCCCATTACCGTCCAGGCGAGCCGTTTGTCGGATCCCATGTTTCCCACGTTCACCGGTCCCGTGTTCAAGCCAACTCCGATGGCGATCGGCGGGCGACCTTCCCCCCTCCATTTGTCGTTGAGTTTCGCAAGAGCACGCACCATCTGGAGGGCGCAGGTACAGCCGCGGAAGGCGTGATCTTCCTGCGGATAGGGTGAGCCCCAGAATGCCATGATCGCATCGCCGATATACTTATCGAGCGTTCCGTTCGTTGCAAAAAGTACGTCGGTCATTGTTCCCAGGTATTCGTTCAGCAGGCGCACGAGATCGTCCGGCGTAAGCCCTTCGGAGATCGTCGTAAAACCGCGAATGTCGCTGAACATCACGGTCAGATCCTTCATCTCTCCGCCGGGGCGGATGTATTTCTGCGGATCCTTCTCGATGAGTCCGATCACGCCAGGCGATAAATACTGCGAGAAGGACTTGCGAATTCTGCGTTTTTCCTGCTCCTCGAATATCATCCGATAGCTCGTAATGGCCGCATAGTTTGCGACCAGCGTGCCCGCAGGAATCACAAAGCTGAGCCATCGCCCGTGCTGCGCAAAGCTGTAATAGACGAACCACGCGAATGTGGCCAGCGCCACCAAGAGCGTGATCGTGGAATAAAGAGGTTGGACTCGGCTGAACAAGAATCCGAAAATGAGTCCGAATAGCAGGATGAAGCCAATATCGATCATTTCTTCATCGAAGCCGCGCGTCAGGAACCCCCGGCCCTTCTCATTGCTGTGCAGAATGTTATCGATGATATTGGCGTGCACCTCCACGCCCATGTAAGCCTCGCCGCCCTCGAATGGAGTATTGCGGAGGTCCCCAATTGCCGTGGCCGTCGGACCGACAAGTACGATCTTGTCCTTGAACGTTTGGGGCGGAAGCGCGCCACTCATCACATCCCACATGGAATAATGTGAGTAGGTCTCATACGGGCCGGCATAGTTGATGATCGCCGTGCCATTCCTCGAGGGCCGCAGCACTCGCTGGCCGAATTGAATACTTTCTAAACCGTTTTCGGCGATATATAGCGCGATTTCTTGATCGGGAATTTTCTCGTATTCACGGATCACCTGCAAAGCCAACGGTGGAAAGAAATCAAGGTTGCGGTAACGAATCGCGAGCAAGGCATGGCGCAACGTCCCATCGGGATCGGGGCTGATGTTAATGAAGCCGTAGGAGGCGGCTGCTTCCGCCAACTCAGAGATGTTGGCTTCCGCCCCTGCTGCGACGTTGCCGCCATTCTCGCTCCACGCTTTCCCCATGTCGAACGTGTGTCCGTCCTGGGGCTTCGCTGGAATGACCTGCGGATAGTCCTTAGCCCAAACGATATTGAAATACTCTTCTTCCAATTTTGGATCGGCAGTCTTGGCAAGCTCGGAATCGAGGAAGACATGTGCTAGCACGACGCGGCCGGACTGCATCAGAGCGGCGGCAAACTGTTTATCGTGGTCGCTGGCCGTCTTGAGCTCCTTGATCTTCCCGGTTACAGTTGCGGGCGCAGAAGGGCCGAGTTCGTTCTGAAGGCGGTCAAGGGCCTGACTGGCTGAATTGCTCTCTGGCGTAGGAAATGTGACGTCGATGGCGATTACGCGGGCGCCATCAGCATTCAGCCGATTGACAAGCAACGCATAGCTGTCCCTGGGAAACGGGAAGGAGCCGATTTTTTGTAGGGTCCTTTCATCGATGCCGACGATCACGATGCGATCGTCGTGTGGACGCGTGCCACGCATTCCAAATCGCATGTCCAGCGAGCGCTGCTCGATATTTTGGAGGAAGGCAAAACCTGCGCGAGAGTCAGGATTGAATCCGGAGTATGCAAACAGCGTCAGTCCCGCCAGCGTGACCAGGACGCCCAGCCAGACGTCGACTTGAGGAAACGAGAAGCGGCCCAACCATGTCCGGGACTGGGACCGCTTCTCCTCCTGCACCATCGTCAGTCTCTTGATTTCGGCTCAGGCGCTCAAAACAGAGTTGCTCCAGTGCGCGTCTGCGGAATTGCAGTCCACGGAGCTAATCGCATGCATTACGATAGGGGTTCTGTTTGCAACTCGGGCCCGACCTGGACGCGGTTACGCCAATCGCCACTCCCACCGCAATGGCTGATCCGATGAAAATGAGACCCGACCCGTGACCCGCTGCGCCAGGACGAACCGTGGCAGGGGGATTCTCAGGTATGTCCGTGGCCAACAGGCCGCCTTGTTGCACGGCAGGCGGAGTGTCCAAGGTCTGGTAACCGCCGGGAGGGGGCACGGATGTAATCACCACCATCTGTCCCGCGTTCACGGTTATGGAATTGTTTGTCGACTGGCCCGAGTTCTGCGCCACTTGCGCGTTGCCAAGCGGAGTCACGGAGACACGCCCCTCGATACACATGACCGTTGTCTTGTTTTTTTCCACCAACGCAATAAAGTGGGTGCCAATCACGCCAATGACGGCGTTGGGCGTCTTTACTTCGAATTTGCCGCCGGGCTTCGTAATCTTGACGACTTGGCTGCGCATCTTGCCGAAATTCATCTCCAGCGAAGTCTGCTGTGAAGCGGCGTCATGTTGCACGATCCGAAGCTCGCTGTCCGACCCCAGGCTCAGTATCGAGCCATCCGCAAGATTTGCACGCAGCCGTCCATTGTGAGCCGTTTTGAGCAGGTCGTTCCAATCCAGCTCTTCGTTCACCTTGGCGGTTTGGGTATTGCGCGTTGCTGCGGGAATTAAGGCGCCAATCTGTCCAGCTTGCTGCGCGGCGGACTGAGGCTCTCCAAGCATCGGCAGAGCAGTGATCGAGAAACAGAGTGCAACGGCGACAAAATGTCTAAGAGGGTTCAAGTCATTTTCTCCATGTTCCAAACGGTGGTTGCTGGGTCGATTTTGCCAAAGGCTCCGACATTGTCAACGCCGTGGAACTGGTGAGTTTCCAATCCTGCTACAGGAATTCTTACCGCCAGCAGCTGAGGCATTCTGGACCATTGCCTAGTGTCGATTTCTGACAGACCTCTAGCCCTATGGCAGGACGGCTGCGCGCTGGGAGAGAAGACATTCCGTCTGCTCATTCGGAGCGAGGCCGTCCCGAGCAGACAATCCCTATAGGGGCGCGCCTCCGTATCGTTGGGATGAATTCAAGAGAGGGTGGCGTCTTGCTATACGACCGCAAGCTTGCCGAAACCAGCGCTGCATTACAGACCCAGATCGCTGAGTCCCGGATGGTCCTTTGGGCGTGGTCCCAGCGGCCAGTGAAAGAGACGCTCGGACGCGGGAATTGGTAGATCGTTGATGCTCGCATACCGATGATGCATGATGCCCTCAGTGTCGAACTCCCAGTTTTCGTTGCCATAGGAGCGATACCATTGGCCTGAGTCGTCGTGCCATTCGTAAGCAAAGCGCACCGCGATCCTGGCGCCGTCAAATGCCCAGAGTTCCTTGATGAGGCGGTATTCGAGTTCCCGATTCCATTTGCGCGTCAGAAATTGAATAATCTGCTCCCGGCCATTGATGAATTCCGCCCGGTTGCGCCATCGGCTGTCGACCGTGTAGGCAAGCGCAACGCGTTGCGGATTGCGCGAGTTCCAGCCATCTTCGGCTTTACGCACTTTTTGAATGGCTGTCTCGCGCGTGAAGGGTGGCACCAGACTGACTTGCGGTTGAGTCGTCATATGGCTGCTCCTTTTCTCCATCACCGGATTAGAGATTCGTCCGAGGAATGAGGATGCATTATCGTGTGTTCCTAATGCAAATTCGCTAGATTCGGGTAAACGAATGTGGTCGTGCGACCCGCTCTCCGCGCCCTCCAACTTTGGGAATCATCGGAAAGACAAATCCATTGATCGCGTGAGGCCTTTTTATGTGCGAGAACCTGCTCGCCATCGAATAACGTTTTGCGTTCGGCTTCCAGCCTGCCATTGATTTCAGCGCGTTGAACACAGGTTGGAACGGAGCTACTGTAGAGCGTCAAAGGTAGTGTTCCGCAGTTTGCGAACATCTGCAAACTGCCTTAGGATTAATAGAAGTTCGCGCTGTGGGCGTGTAGCTCAGCTGGGAGAGCACCTGCTTTGCAAAAAAGCAGGCTCAATCACACAAGTGCCGCATCTGGTGTCGCTTACGCGGATACATGCGGTGCAATGGACCCCTTGAATTGGACCGGCGTTGGACCGAAATTGACCGGTCGACTGAGCTTGTTGCGCTGGGCCCGTCATCGCTACGTTCTGCGCGAGTTTTTCGGAGACCCACCGGTTCAGAGTAATGTATTCGCCCGGCGATCCCCAGAACCCCGTTTATCGGGAGCTGGCTTCTTTGCTGATTGTTTCCGGCGCGAGCGAGATCGGTGAGGTGTACGCGCACAAGACACTGTTTGAGAAATTCGTCGTCGTGCAGGACACGTCGGGGTGCGAAGCGGAACCAGCGCGGTTGTGCCACACTACGTTTCTGATCTACCCACGGATAGAGGCTCAGGCGAACGGTCGTTGCGAAGTTAAAAAGCGCTATCGAGGACCCTGATGGTCTTATCCATTCTGGTACTCGACCGAAAGTTTCGAAGTCACTCGGTGACTTCAGCGACTAAGACCTTGGCAAGATCAAAGGGCGCGCAATCCGGCCCGCGCGAACCAAGAAAAGCAAGCCCTTCGGTTTTGCCGATCCAAACAACAGGAACGGGGATTAGTGCCAAGCCGATAGCTCTCTTCTTCCGACGGGCTCAGGCAAGGTCGAAGCGATCAAGGTTCATCACCTTGTTCCACGCGGCCACGAAGTCTTTCACAAACTTCTCCTTAGAGTCCGCGCACGCATAGACCTCCGCGAGAGCGCGCAGCTCGGAGTTCGACCCAAAGATCAGGTCGACACGTGTACCGGTCCACTTGACCTCGTTTGTCTTCCGGTCGCGCCCCTCGTACACGTCTTCCGAGCCAACGGACGGCTGCCATTGCGTGCCCATGTCGAGCACGTTGACGAAGAAGTCGTTCGTCAACGTCTCAGGCCGCTTGGTGAAGACGCCGTGTTTGGACTTCCCTGCATTCGCGCCTAGGACGCGCAGGCCACCGACGAGAACCGTCATCTCAGGCGCTGTCAGCGTCAACAGTTGCGCCTTGTCGATCAGCAGCTCCTCCGCTGATACGCTGAACTTGGCCTTGAGGTAGTTGCGGAACCCGTCCGCGACCGGCTCCAGCACGGCGAAGGACTCCACATCGGTTCGTTCCGGCGACGCATCGGCGCGACCGGGCGCGAAGGGAACTGTCACGTTGTGCCCCGCCTTCTTTGCCGCCTGCTCGACAGCAGCTGAGCCGCCGAGGACGATCAGGTCCGCAAGCGAAACCTTCTTTGCCTTCTTGCCCTTCTTCCCGTTGGACGGCGAGCCGTTGAACTTCTTTTGGATCGCTTCGAGGGTCCGCAACACCTTCGCCAGTTGCGCCGGCTGGTTAACCTCCCAGTTTTTCTGGGGTTCAAGACGGATGCGCGCGCCGTTCGCTCCGCCGCGCTTGTCGGAGCCGCGGAAGCTTGCCGCCGAGGCCCAGGCGGTCCCGACCAGCTCCGAGATGGAATGTCCCGATGCAAGAATCTTGGCCTTGAGACCGGCGATGTCCTTCGCGTCGATCAGCTTGTGATCGACCGCCGGAACAGGGTCTTGCCAGATCAGTTCCTCTTTCGGGACCTCCGGGCCGAGATAGCGCGAACGCGGGCCCATGTCGCGGTGGGTGAGCTTAAACCACGCGCGGGCAAACGCGTCCGCGAATTGATCCGGATGCTCCAGGAAGCGCCGGGAGATCTTCTCGTAGGCCGGATCGATCCGCAAAGAGAGGTCCGTGACCAGCATGGTTGGCGCGTGGCGCTTCGACGGGTCGAAGGCATCCGGAATTGGCGTGGCGCCGCCTTTCGCTTCCCACTGATAGGCGCCAGCCGGGCTCTTGGTCAGTTCCCATTCGTTGCCGAACAAGTTCTCGAAGAAGTAGTTGCTCCACTTCGTTGGCGTCTGAGTCCAGGTGACTTCCGGGCCGCCGGTGATCGCGTCTTTGCCTTTGCCCGTGCCGTAACGGCTCTTCCAACCGAGGCCCATCTGCTCAATGGGCGCTGCCTCGGGCTCGGGGCCAACAAGCTTCGCATCGCCGGCGCCGTGGGTTTTGCCAAAGGTGTGCCCGCCGGCAATCAGCGCAACCGTCTCCTCATCGTTCATGGCCATGCGCGCGAAGGTCTCTCTGATGTCCTTCGCAGCAGCAAGCGGATCCGGCTTGCCGTTCGGCCCTTCCGGATTCACATAGATAAGACCCATCTGCACGGCGGCGAGCGGATTCTCGAGCTCCCGGTCGCCCGTGTAGCGCTTGTCGCCAAGCCAGGTGTTCTCCTTGCCCCAGTACACGGCTTCGTCGGGCTCCCACACATCGGGGCGCCCGCCGCCGAAGCCGAA